>JAKOZT010000068.1 GCA_029779845.1 Pseudomonadota bacterium
CGTACCCGCGCGCTTCGTCCTCATGCTCGTCGCCGGTGTCTGAGCAGAACGAACGGAGTGAGTGGCGCGAGTTCGGCGACGCGACCCCGGCGTCGAGCATCGCAGCGCAGTCGGCGCGCAGCGCCGACCGCCACCGCGGGAGCCCCCACGGGGCCGTGCCTGCCGCGCCGCTGCGGCGCACTCCCGACAAGAACACGCCCGCCCCGAGCTGCGCTTCTATGCCATTGATCGCAACGTCGTATGAGCCGCCGCACGGATCAGTCGGCGCGGACCCACCCCACCAGCGGCCTGAGCAGCGCCGGGCGCCAGCTCAGCGTCAAGGCCACCGTCAGCGCGGCGGCGGCGAGCAGCATCACCCACACCAGCGCGGCCATCGAGGCATGGTCGGCGCGCAGGCAGGCCAGCAGCGACGCGAACAGGCCGACGGCGCCCAGCACCCGCAGGGCGCGCGCCGCGCCGGCCGGCAGCGGCTGCGCGCCGCGCAGCTGCTGCCAGTGCGACTCCATCGCCAAGGCCAGCCATCCGAACCCCACCACGCAGCACAGATAGGCCGCGCCCAGCCACAACGCCTTCAATCCGTTCCCCTGATGGTGAGCGCCGCGCCGGCGGGCAGCAGCGCATCGTCGAGCTCGTCGGCGGCCCTGGGCTCGTCGGCCGCGCGGCCCGGCGCCAGCCGCTGCTCGCGCCGCCGCAGCTTGACGGCCGCGAAGGCCGCGAGGCCGGCGGTGGCGAGCAGGCACAGGTCGAGCCCGGCCACCGGCCAGTAGGCCTTGCCGATGGTCTTCAGCAGGTGGTCGCCGGTGGTGGCCCAGTTGAGCAGCACCGCCGCCACCGCCAGCGCCGCGATCGCCCAGCATTGCTCGCGCCACGCCGGCGCGATGCGCGCCTGGCGCACCGGCGCGGTCCGCCACGCGGCGTGCGCGAGCGCGATCAGCCACGCGGCCCAGAAGCCCATCTCTTCCCACTCGCCGCGCTGCGGCAGTTCGGCGGGCAGCACGCGGTTGAGCACCAGCATCGCGATCGCCGCGATCAGCATGCCGGTGACGGTGGTCACCGCCAGCGCATCGACCGCGCGGCTGCCGCCGACGCCCTTGGCGGCGTGCTGCTTCTTGCGCTTCTCGACGAAGAAGATGAAGCCGGTGGCGATGCACACGCAGCCCGCCAAGCCGCCGAGCACGTAGAACCAGCGCAGCAGCCAGTGCTCGAAGTGCTGCAGGTGCAGCCCGGCGAGGAAGTCGTTGATGCCGCTCACCGCGGTGGGCGGCGGGTCTTCGCGGATCACCTTGCCGGTGGCGGCCTCGAAGTGCACGCCCTGGCCGACCAGCGTGACGCGGTCGGTGCCGGCGCGCAGCACGCTGACGTAGCCGTTGCGGTCGCCGAGGTGCTCGATCGTCAGCAGCCCCACCTCGCCCGGCATGCCGCGCGCGGCCCAGCGGCGCTTGGCCTCGGCCACCATCGCATCCACCGACGCCAGCGGCGCGGCCACGCCGGCCGGGTCGTGCGGCAGGCCGGTGCGCGCGGCTTCGAGCGTCTCGTGCTGCTTGGCCAGCGGGCGCAGCATCGTCTCGCCCACCGGCAGGTAGATGCCGGCGAAGATCACCAGCCCGGTGAAGGCGAAGAAGAAGTGGAACGGCAGTGCCACCACGCCGGTGAGGTTGTGCAGGTCGAGCGCGCTGCGCTGCACGTGCTTCTTCGGCCGGAAGGTGAAGAACTCGCGGAAGATCTTGCGGTGCATCACCACGCCGCTGACCAGCGCGGCCAGCATCACCAGCGCGGCCAGGCCGACGATCCAGTAGCCGAGATCGAGCCAGTGCAGCTGCAGGCTGTAGTGCATTGGGTAGAAGAAGCCGCTGCCGATCTTCAGCTTGTCGTCGGACAGCACCTTGCCGCTGCGCGGGTCGATGGTGGCCCAGCCGTGCACGTGCTGGTGCTCGTCGCTCGCGTCCCTGGGCTTGTTCGGGATCGCGAACTCGCCGCCGATCGCCAGCACCGGGTCGCGGTGCGTGGTGTAGGCGTACAGCGAGACCAGCGGCAGCGTGTCGGGGTTGGGAATCTCGCCGATCACGCGCTGCGCCGTCGCCTTCATGTCGTCGGGATGCGGGCGCAGCTCGCGGAAGATCGGCGCGAGCATCGTGTCGTACGACGGCATCGGCTGCGCCTGGAAGCGCGTCTCGGGGATCGCCCAGCGGTCGATCTCGCGATCGAACACCGACAGCGCGCCGAAGAAGAAGCACACCATCAGCACGTAGCCCAGCACCAGGCCGAACCAGGTGTGCAGCCAGGCCATCGAGAGGCGGAAGCTGGAAAACATCGGCGGACTCCCGGGTCAGACGAGGTTGCGTTGCAGCAGCCAGGCCGCGCTCGTCATCAGCACGGCGCCGCCGGCCAGCACGCCCCATACGCGCTTCAGGCTGGCGGCCGCGAAGGCCCAGCAGAACGCGACGAGGAAGACGAGGAAGGCCAGCAGCATGGTGGCTTTGTAGGCCTCGTCGTAGGGCTGGCCGAGCGCCACCAGGCCGGTGATGGCCAGCGTGGCGAAGCCCCACACGAAGGACCAGCCGCCGAGCAGGCTGGCGGCGACGCGGCCGGCGACATGGGAGCGAGTGGGCATGGCGGGAAGAGGCGTGAGAACGATTCTCATTATGAACTAAATCAATGCTCCGATGCCCATCGCGATCAAGCTGAGCAGCAAGCTGCTCGCGATGGGCAGGTGCCACTCGCGCCCGCGAAAGCGGAACGTGAAGTCGCCCGGCAGCCGGCCCAGGCCGATCCTGCGCAGCCAGCCGGCCAGGCCCTGGAAGACCAGGAAGGCGAGCAGGAAGACGATCAGCCAGCGCATGGCGTTCGCGGCGGCTACAGCGTGTGCGTGCGGTCGCCGCGCACGAAGCCGATCGGCTCGATGTCGATCGCTTTGCCCAGGCCGATCACCTTGAACAGCTCGCCCATCTCGTGCTCGGTGAGCAGCTTCTGCGTGTTCGCCGTGGTGCGCACATCGGCGCCTTGCAGCAGCTCGAGGATGCCGCAGTTCATCAGGAAGCGCGCCTGCGTGGTGTAGCCGATCACGTCCAGCCCGGCGTCCTGCGCGGCCAGCGCGACGCCGGTGAAGTCGACATGCGCGGTGATGTCCTTCTCGCCCACGTCGGCCAGCGGGTCGTCGTCGCTGCGGTGCGCGCGGTGGCACATCAGCGTGCCGCCGCGGCGCTGCGGGTGCCAGTACTCGGCCTCGGGGAAGCCGTAGTCGATGAAGAAGGCGGCGCCGCGTTGCAGCTTGTCGGCCAGCGTGGCAATGAAGGCCTGCGCCTGCGGATGGATCTCGGTGACGGTGCCGGGCACGAAAGCGGCCTGCACCGGCGGGCGCAGGTCGGTGGGCGCATCGGCCCAGACGAATTGCGCTCCGCTCAGCGCCACGCCGCGCTCGAACCACTGCGCGCCGTCGAAGTGCAGCAGTTGCACCGGCATCGCGTCGAGCACCTCGTTGCCGACGATCACGCCGGTGATGGCGTCGGGCAGCGCGTCGACCCAGCGCACCTTGCCGGCGAACGCCGCGAGCCGCTCGCGCTGCCGTTCGCGCAGCGTGCCCGACAGGTCGACGATGGTGTAGCGGCTCACGCGCTCGCCCAGCGCTTCGAGCAATTGCGCGGCCAGCGCGCCGGAGCCGGCGCCGAATTCCCAGACCTCGGCGCTGTTCGCGGCATCGAGCGCCTGCGCCACCTGGCGCGCCAGCGCGCGGCCGAACAGCGGCGAGAGTTCCGGCGCGGTGACGAAATCGCTGCCCGATGCCGGCAAGACGCCGAACTGGCGCGCATCGCGGCTGTAGTAGCCCAGCCCGGGCGCGTACAGCGCCAGCGCCATGAAGCGGTCGAAGCCGATGCGGCCGCCCTCGGCGGCGATGGCCTCGCGGATGCGGCGCCGCAGGGCCGCCGATACACTGTCGCCCTCGTTGGATTGCATCGCCGCATTGTAGGAAGCCATGTCCTCTGGTTCGTCGGATCGCCCCGTCGTGCTGGTCACCGGCGCCGCCCGCCGCATCGGGCGGGCGATCGCGCTCGACCTCGCGGCGCATGGCCACGACATCGCGCTGCATTGCCATCACGCGTCGGCCGAGGCGCAAGCCACGCGTGACGAACTGCGCGCCCTCGGCGCGCGCGCCGAGATCTTCGCGGCGGATCTGGCCGACGAAGCCGCGTGCCGCGCGCTCGTGCCGGAAGCCGCCGGGCGCTTCGGCCGCGTCGATGCGCTGATCAACAACGCCTCGCGCTTCGCCTACGACGATGCGGCCAGCTTCGGCCACGCCGAGATGGAACTGCACTGGCGCATCAACACCGCCGCGCCGGTGCTGCTGGCGCGTGCGCTGCACGAGCAGCTCGCGGCGCGCGACGCGCAGGGCTGCGTGATCAACCTGCTCGACCAGAAGCTCGCCAACCCGAACCCCGACTACTTCTCCTACACGCTCTCGAAAGCCGCGCTGCAATCGGCCACGGTGATGCTGGCGCAGGCGCTCGCGCCGCGCCTGCGCGTGTGCGCCGTGGCGCCGGGCGTGACGCTGCCGTCGGGCGACATGAACGTCGCCGAGTTCGCGGCCGCGCAGCATCTGACGCCGCTGCGTCGCGGCGCTACGCCCGAAGACATCGCCGCCGCGGTGCGCTACCTGCTCGGCGCGCGCGCGATCACCGGCGCCACGCTGCTGGTCGACGGCGGCCAGCACCTCGCCGCGCAGCCGCGCGACGTGGCCTTTCTCGTCAAGACCGCCTGACCATGTTCGCCCACCCGAGCCTGCGCGACTGCCGCCGCCTGTTCCTGCGCAACCACGAGGTGCGCATGAACATCGGCGTGCACGACTTCGAGAAGCGCGGCGAGCAGCGCGTGCTGATCAACGTCGAGCTGTGGGTGCCGCTGGCCGAATCGACGCCGCGCCACGACCGGCTCGACGAGGTGCTCGACTACGACTTCATCCGCCGCAGCATCGTCGCGCGCCTGGCGCGCGGCCACGTGCACCTGCAGGAGACGCTGTGCGACGACGTGCTGGCGATGATGCTGGCCCACCCCAAGGTGCGCGCCGCGCGCGTCTCCAGCGAGAAGCCCGACGTGTACCCCGACTGCGAGGCGGTCGGCTGCGAAGTCTTTGCGATGAAGGAAAGCTCATGAGCGCCGTGCTCGACGACCCCAAGGCGGCCGCGAAGGCGGCGCACGAGATCAACAAGCTCTCCAAGCGGCTGCACCGGCAGGTCGGCCAGGCGATCGGCGACTTCAACATGATCGAAGCCGGCGACAAGGTGATGGTGTGCGTCTCCGGCGGCAAGGACAGCTATGCGCTGCTCGACATCCTGATGGAACTGCGCCGGCGCGCGCCGGTGAAGTTCGAGCTCGTCGCCGTCAACCTCGACCAGAAGCAGCCCGGCTTTCCCGAGCACGTGCTGCCGGAGTACCTGAAGAGCCTGGGCATCCCCTTCCACATCGAGGGGCAGGACACCTACTCGATCGTCAAGCGCCTGATCCCCGAAGGCCAGACGATGTGCAGCCTGTGCTCGCGGCTGCGCCGCGGCATCCTCTACCGCGTGGCGGGCGAACTCGGCGCGACCAAGATCGCGCTCGGCCACCACCGCGACGACATGCTGCAGACCCTCTTCATGAACATGTTCTTCGGCAGCCGCCTGAAGGGCATGCCGCCCAAGCTGGTCAGCGACGACGGCAGGAACATCGTGATCCGCCCGCTCGCCTACGTGGCCGAGACCGACCTGGAGCGCTGGGCCGCGCACCGCGCCTTCCCCATCATTCCCTGCTCGCTGTGCGGCAGCCAGGAGAACCTGCAGCGCGTGCAGATGAAGAAGATGCTGCGCGAGTGGGAGCGCCAGCATCCGGGCCGGCTCGACAACATCTTCACCGCGATGGGCAACATCGTGCCCTCGCACATGATGGACCGGAAACTCTATCCCTTCGCCACGCTCCAAACCACCGGCGTGGTCAACCCGGAAGGCGACCGCGCGTTCGACGAGGACGACGACTGCGCGCCGAATGCGGCGCAGCCGGTCCGCATCCACCCGGGGACACCGCCATGACACGCACCCTGACCCTGCTCGCCGCTTGTGCCGCTTCTGCCGTCCTGGCCGGCTGCGCGGCGATGAATCAGCTCACCAGCGAGGTGTCGAGCTACAGCGCGTGGCCGGCGGATCGCAAGGCCGGCACCTATGCCTTCGAGCGGCTGCCCTCGCAGCAGCTGCGCGCCGAGCGCGCGCAGAAGGTGGAAGACAGCGCGCGCCGCGCGCTCGAAGGCGCGGGTTTCGCGCCGGCGCCCGAGGGCCAGCCGAGCGAGTACGTGGTGCAGATCGGCGCGCGCGTCAGCGCCACCGAGGCCTACTACGACGATCCGTTCTGGTGGCGAGGCGGCTTCTACGCGCACCGCTTCGGCCGGCCCTGGGGCATGGGCTTCGGCCTGAGCATGCCCTCGGTGCGCTACGAGCGCGAGGTGGCGCTGCTGATCCGCGACCGCAAGAGCGGCCAGCCGCTGTACGAGACCCGCGCCAGCAACGACGGCGGCTCCTCGTCGATGGATTCGCTGCTGCCGGCGATGTTCGACGCCGCGATGAAGGACTTCCCGGCCGGCAGCGCGACGCCGCGCAACGTGACGACGGAGCTGGCGCCGCGTTGAGTGTGTCTCGCGGCTCGGACTCGAAACCCCGTCATGATCAGCTCTCGCGCCGAGGCGGAGAAGTGCATCCTGCCCGATCAGACCTTCTTCGCGCTCGACGCAGAAGGCTTCGCTGCGTTCCGGGAAATGCTTGACCAGCCGCCCGCACCGACCGACTGCCTGCGCCGCACGCTGAAGACTCGCGCTCCTTGGGATGCGACGCGCGTTTCGCGTCCAGTCGCATAGATCCCGTTCGGGCTGAGCTTGTCGAAGCCCGCCAGCGTGCGGCGCGAGGCCCTTCGACAAGCTCAGGGCGAACGGAGAGCTTCGGCCGAACGCAAGCTCTATCAACGACTCAATCCGGCGCCGCCGCCAGCGCCCGCAAATCCCCTTCCCAGCCCCTGAACTTCGCCGCCGCCGCCTGCCGTTGCGCGGGCGTGGTGGCGTTGTGCAGCGTCGCGGCGAACATGCAGTTGTAGCTCTCCAGCTTCTCCTGGTAGCGCCGGTGGCCCTCGCGCGGCGAGCGCGTCGCGCGCTCGGCGTGGGCGCGCAGCGCGGCCAGCGCGGTGTCGCGGTCGGCCGGCGGGCTGCTCAGGCGGCGCAGCATCTGCAGCATCTCCTGCTGGCGCAGCAGGCGTTCGGCGAGCCAGGCCTCGGGGTCGAAGGGCGAGGCGGCCACCAGGCGCGCCACCAGCGCGCGCTGGCGCTCGTCGAGCGTGCCGTAGACGATTTCGGCGCGCTCGACGGTGCGCTCCACCGCGCGCTCCAGCCGGCGCGCCGGGTCGGGGTCGAGGTGGTCGCGGCGGAATTCGTCGTCGACGCGCGCGTAGCGGCGCTCGATGTGCTGGATCTGCGCCGGCCTGAGCGTGATCGCGACCTCGGCCGCGTAGGGCAGCGCCTGGTCGACGGCGCGCTCGGCGCGCTCGCGCATGTCGGCCCACCAGCGGCAGGCGCGCTCGGGCGTGGTGTCGGCGGCGGCGTCGGCGCGCATGCGCGCGAGCAGCGCGGCGTAGTCGGGCAGCTGGGTGCGGCGGTGCCAGGCGAACCACTGGACCAGCCGCTCGCGCACCTGGCGCGCCTGCGCATCGTCGAAATCGGCGTAGCCGTCGAACCACCAGAACACCAGTTCCGGCGCCTGGTTGTAGCCAAAACGTACCGCGCTGCACCCCGCAAGCAGGGCGGGGGCCAGCAGCAGCCACAGCAGCGCCAGGATAATGCGCGGTCTCCTCACCACGTTTCGCGAGAACGACAACGTCATGGCTCTGGACATCGTGATCATGGCCGCGGGCAAGGGAACCCGCATGAAATCGGCCCGGCCCAAGGTGCTGCACCGGCTGGCCGGGCGCAGTCTACTTCAGCACGTGGTCGACACCGCGGCCGTGCTGAAGGCCGATCGCACCGTGGTGATCACCGGCCACGGCGCCGAGCAGGTCGAGGCCGCGTTCGGCGGCGCGGGCCTGCAGTTCGTGCGCCAGGAGCCGCAGCTCGGCACCGGCCACGCGGTGCAGCAGGCCGCGCCGAAACTGCACGACGAAGGCATCACGCTGATCCTCAACGGCGACGTGCCGCTGATCGAGGCCGACACGCTGGCCAAGCTGGTGCAGGCCTGCGGCGGCAAGTCGCTCGCGCTGCTGACCGTGCTGCTCGACGACCCGACGGGCTACGGCCGCATCGTGCGCAGCGGCGATTCGGTCGGCGGGCTGGTCGAGGCGATCGTCGAGCACAAGGACGCCAGCGAGGCGCAGCGCCGCATCCGGGAGGTCTACACCGGCGTGATGGCCGCGCCCACCGCGCTGCTCAAGCGCTGGCTGGCCAACCTGAAGAACGACAACGCGCAGAAGGAGTACTACCTGACCGACGTGGTGGCGATGGCGGTGGACGACCGCGTGCGCGTGGTCGCCACGCACGCGCACGACGAGACCGAGGTGCTGGGCATCAACAGCCCGGCGCAGCTGGCCGAGCTGGAGCGCCGCTACCAGCGGCGCATCGCCGACCAACTGATGGAAGCCGGCGTGCGCCTGGCCGACCCCGACCGGCTCGACGTGCGCGGCGAGCTGGTCTGCGGGCAGGACGTCGACATCGACGTGAACTGCGTCTTCGAAGGCCGCGTCGAGCTGGGCCACAACGTGCGCATCGCCTCGCACTGCGTGATCCGCAACTGCCGCATCGCCGACAACGCGGTGATCCACTCCTTCACGCACATCGACGGCGAGACGCAGGGCGCGCGCGTCGGCGCGGGCGCGCTGGTCGGCCCGTTCGCGCGGCTGCGCCCGGGCGCCGAGCTGGCCGAGGAGGTGCACATCGGCAACTTCGTCGAGGTGAAGAACTCCACGCTGGCGCGCGGCGCCAAGGCCAACCACCTCGCCTACCTGGGCGACGCCACGGTGGGCGAGCGCGTCAACTACGGCGCCGGCAGCATCACCGCCAACTACGACGGCGCCAACAAGCACCGCACCGTGCTCGGCAACGACGTGCACGTGGGCAGCAACTGCGTGCTGGTGGCGCCGATCACGGTGGGCGCGGGCGCGACGATCGGCGCCGGCTCCACGGTCTCGAAGGATGTGCCGGCCGGCCAGCTCACCGTGGCGCGCGCCAAGGCCGCCTCGCTGGCCGGCTGGACGCGCCCGGTCAAGGCGAAGAAGTAGCGGCAGCTGCCCCCTCGGCCTGCGCCGGCACGCGCACGAAGCGGCGGCCGGGTCAGGACGCCGCGGACGCCGATCTCAGCGTCTGCAGCGCGAGGCACAGGTCGTCCCAGGCCTTGGCCTTGTCCTCCAGGTTGCGCAGCAGGTAGGCCGGGTGGTAGGTGACGATCAGCGGCACGCCGTGATAGCGGTGCACGCGCGAGCGCAGCCGGCCGATCGGCTCGTGGCTGCGCAGCAGGCTTTGCACCGCGAAGCGCCCCATCGCCAGGATGATGCGCGGGCGGATCAGCTCGATCTGGCGGATCAGGAAGGGCTCGCACTGCGCAAGCTCCTCCGGCTCGGGATTGCGGTTGCCCGGCGGGCGGCACTTCAGCGTGTTGGCGATGTAGACCTGCTGCGCCGCGTCGGCCTCGGCACGCGTCAGGCCGATGGCGCGCAGCATGTTGTCGAGCAACTGGCCCGACTTGCCGACGAAGGGCTCGCCCTGGCGGTCTTCCTGCTCGCCCGGCGCCTCGCCGACGATCATCCAGTGGGCGCTGGTGTTGCCGACGCCGAACACCGTCTGGCGCCGGCCCTCGCACAGCTTGCAGGCACGGCAGGCGACGACGGCCTCGCGCAGCGCGGGCCAGTCCATCGACTCGACGTGGACGGCGCGGTCGCGGGCGGTGGGCGGCGGCGTGGCCACGACCTGCGGCGCGGGCGCGGGCACGGGCGCTTCGACCACGGCCGGCGATGCAGGCTGCGGCTCCGGCGCCTGCCAGAGCCTGATTCCGATCTCCGCGAGCATCGCCTGCTGGCGCTCAGTCCAGCCCATCACCGGCTCCTTCGATCGCCAGGCTCATCACGACCGCGTCCTCGCGCCGGCCGTCGGCATCCGGGTAGTAGCCCTTGCGCCGGCCCATCTCGGCGAAGCCGCGGCGGCGGTAGATCGCCCGGGCGCGCGGGTTGCTCTCGCGCACTTCCAGCCACAGCTGCTTCGCGCCGCGCTCGCGGCACAGCGCCACCAGCGCATCGAGCATGTCGCGCCCGTGGCCGCGGTGCCAGACGCGCGGCGCGACGGTGATGTTCAGCAGGTGCATCTCCTCGACGCCGGCCATCGCGACGAAATAGCCGAGGATCTGCCCGTCGTCGCCGTACAGCACGCGCGCGTCGTAGCCGGCCGCGAGCGAATCGACGAAGTTGCCGCGGCTCCACGGAAAGGCGTAGGCGCTCGCTTCGATGGCCAGCACCGCGTCGAGATGCGGCACGCTCATCGGCAGCAGCAGCGGCTGCCTCGGCTGCGGCACCGCGCTCATGCCGCAGCCTTTGCGCGTTGCGCCGCCTCGCGCTCGGCGGTGGTCTGCGCAACCTTGTCGCGCAGGTAGACCGGCAGCGCCAGCGCGGCATCGACCGCGGCGCCGTCGCACCACGCCGCTTCGGCGAGCCGCGCCAGCGCGGCGGCGCGCGAGCGGGTCGCCGGGCGTTGCAGCGCGTTGCCGGTGGCGAGCCGTTCACCGAAGGCGGCCAGCGCCGAGCCCGCCACGCAGCGCGGCGGCTCGGCCGCCCAGCGCCGGTTTAGTTCCTCGGGCCGGCACAGCATCGGCGCGGTGAGCACTTGCCAGCGCTCGCCCTCGCGCCGGTAGTGCGCCGCATAGACCTCGTCCATGCGCGCATCCATCGCCACCCAGCAATCCGCGGCGGCGTCGCCGAGTTCGTCGAAAGCCTCCTGCGCCACCAGCAGCAGGCTGTCCAGCGCCAGCACCGGCTTGCCGGCACCCAGCGCGAGACCTTGCGCCACCGAACAGGCGCTGCGCAAGCCGGTGAACGCACCCGGCCCGCGCCCGAAACCGACCGCATCCACATCGTCCAGCGTGCAGCCGGCCGATTGCAGCAGCACCATCACCTCGGGCAGCAGTCGCGCCGACGCCAGCGCACCGCCTTCGCCTTCGAAAACGAAGCGCCGGCCGTCGCGGCTGAGAGCGATGCACATCGCCTCGGTGGCGCTGTCGATGGCCAGCAGACAGGTCATGACAGCCCCTCGTCCGACGAGTACGTCGGCCGATCCCCCGCGGGGATGCGGGCCGGCTTGGGAGCGGCCCGGCACTCGGCCCTTGGAGCTGCGATGGCGTCTTGGTTCATGCGGCGACGAGTGTACGGCGCAGGCCCATGCGATCATCCCGGCCCATGCCGTTCCCGATGTTCCGGCGCCCGCTCGCCGCTGCGCTGCTGCTCGCGGCCTCCGCCGCCGCCTTCGCCCGCCTGCCCGGCGAGATCCACACCGCGCTCGACCGCGTCAAGCTGCCGCCCGAGTCCGTCGTCGTCCTCGTGCAGGAGGTCGGCAGCGGCCGCAACCGCCTCGCCTGGCGCGAGACGGCGCCGGTCAACCCGGCCTCGCTGACCAAGCTGGTGACCACCTACGCCGCGCTCGACCTGCTCGGCCCGGCCTGGGCCTGGAACACGCCGGTGTGGCTGCAGGGCACGGTGAGCGACGGCGTGCTCGACGGCAACCTCGTCATCAAGGGCAGCGGCGACCCCAAGCTGGTGCCCGAGCGGCTGTGGCTGCTGCTGCGCCGCGTGCAGCAGCTCGGCGTGCGCGAGATCCGCGGCGACATCGTGCTCGACCGCAGCGCCTTCGTCGTGCCCGAGCAGAGCCCGGCCGATTTCGACGGCGAGCCGCTGCGCCCCTACAACGTGCGCGCCGACGCGCTGCTGCTGGGCTACCGCTCGGTGCTGATCGGCTTCACGCCCGACGCGGCGCGCGGCGTCGCGCTGGTCAGCCTCGACCCGCCGCTGGCCGGCGTCAGCGCCGACGCCAGCGTGCCGCTCAGCGCCACGCCCTGCGGCGATTGGCGCGGCGAGCTGCGCGCCGATTTCAGCGACCCGCTGCGCCTGCGCCTGGCCGGCACCTTCCCCGCCGCCTGCGGCGAGAAGACCTGGCCGCTCGCCTATGCCGAGCCGCGCCGCTACGACGAGCGGCTGCTCACCGGCCTGTGGCGCGAAATGGGCGGCAAGCTCTCCGGCACGGTGCGCGAGGGCGCGGCACCGGCCGTGCCGCCCACCTTCAGCAGCGCCTCGCCGGCGCTGGCTGAAGTGATCCGCGACATCAACAAGTACAGCAACAACGTGATGGCGCAGCAGCTGTTCCTCTCGCTCGGGCTGGCGCGCAGCGGGCGCGGCACGCCGGAAGCCTCGCGCGAGGTGCTGCGGCGCTGGCTGGCCGAGCGCATCGGCCGCCAGAACGCCGAGGGCGTCGTGATCGACAACGGCTCGGGCCTGTCGCGCGAGACGCGGCTGTCGGCGCAGCAGCTGGCGCGCCTGCTGCAATCGGCCTGGGGCAGCGCGGTGATGCCCGAATTGCTCGCCTCGCTGCCGGTGTCGGGCGTGGACGGCACGCTGACGCGCTCCAAGGCACCGCTCGGCCGCGCGCACCTGAAGACCGGCTCGCTGCGCGACGTGGCCGGCATCGCCGGCTACGTGCTGGCGGCCAGCGGGCGGCGCTACGTGGTGGTGGCGATCGCCAACCACGCCAACGCCGGCGCGGCGCGGCCGGCCTTCGACGCGCTGGTGCAGTGGGTGGTGCAGGACGGCGCCGAGCAGGCGCCGCCGAACTGATGAGCGCCGCGCCCGCGCTGCTGCTCGACTGGGTCGGCTACGCCGCCGCGGCGCTGACCACCTTCGCCTTCGTGCCGCAGGCCTGGCACACCTTCCGCACGCGCGACGTGCGCGGCATCTCGCTGAGCATGTACGGCGCCTTCACGTTCGGCGTGCTGTTGTGGCTGGTCTACGGCGTGCTGCTCGGCGCCTGGCCGGTGATCGTGGCCAACGCGATCACGCTCGCGCTGGCCGCCTGCATCCTGGTGATGAAGCTGGTGCTCGATCAGAAGCGCTGACTAGAAGCGGTAAGACAAGCCCGCCGCGTAGGTCACCGGCTTGAAGTCGATCTTGGTGGTCAGCACCGTCGAGCCGGCCGCCACCAGCTTCGACTTCGTGTCGATGCGCGCCACGCTGGCGAACAGGCCCCAGTTCTTGTCGAAGGCATAGTCGATGCCGGCCTGCACCACCAGGCCGGTCGAATCCGACATCTTCACGTCGCTCGCCAGGCTGGAGCGGATGCTGCTGAACTTGGTGTAGTTGATGCCGGCGCCGAGGTAGGGGCGCAGCCGGTCGCCGTCGCTGCCGAAGTGGTAGTTGGCGATCAGCGTCGGCGCGATCACGCGCGCCGACATGATCTCGCCGAGGAAGGCCACCGTGCCGGTGGCCCTGGCCTTGATCTTCGGCGGCGCGCCGATCACCAGCTCGACGCCGATGTTCGGCGTGAAGAGGCGCTCGTAGGTCAGCAGCAGCGTGGTCGCGTCGCCGGTCTTCGCGTCGGCGCCGGCGGGCACGCCGATGCCCTGGATGCCGTTGGTCTTCGAGTCGGTGGTGTAGCGGATCGCGCCGGCCTTGAAGACGTTGTCCTGCGCCTGCGCCGCGCTGCCGACGGCGGCCGCGAGCACGGCCGCGGCCGTCGCCTGGAGGATGAACTTCATGTCGTGGTTCTCCGAGGTGCTGTGCGGGGGTCAGATCCAGCCGAAGGCGCGCAGCTGCGCCAGGAAGGCGTCGCTGATCGCCTTGTGGCCGCCGGTGGTGGGGTGCACCGAGTCGGCGAAGAACCAGGTGGTGGCGCTGGCCGGCGGCGTGTCGCGCAGCGAGGCCGGGCCGCAGAACAGCGAGGAGCCGTCGGTCACGTTGTTGGCCGTGGCCGCCGCGATCTTCACGCCGTCGCAGGCCGGCAGCGTGATGTTGGTGAAGCCCAGCTGCGTCGCGTTGGCGGTCAGGTCCTTGAACAGCGCGAAGGTGTCGATGATCTGCACCGGCGCACCGGTGAGCTGGTCGCGCAGCCACAGGTTGAAGATGCGCGACAGGTCGGTCAGCACGCCGCGCGCCGGCGCCACCTGCGCCGAGTTGCCGAAGGGCGTGTCGGCGATGTCGCTGAGCGTCATCACCGCCACGTACTTGCCGCCCTTGGCGAGGATCTGCGTCTTCACCAGTGCGGCCAGTTCGAAGGCGGCCTGCTTCATGCCGAGCTGCGCCTCGGTCTGCGCCTGGAACAGCGCGGCGTTGGCCTGGTCGGCGGTGATCGCGCCGCTGCCCGCCTGCGCCTGGATCTGCGCCGCCTTGGCGGCGAAGATGCCGAACTGCGTGAACACGTCGTTGCTGCCGGCGTAGACCATGACCAGGTCGGTGTCGGCGAAGCGCCCGCCGAAAGCCGGGCTGGCGAGGTGGTTGGCGATCTGCGTGGCCACCGGCACGGTCAGCGCGCCGCCGCCGGTGGCCGGGTCATGGCCGACGCCGTTCGGGTCGGTGACGCGCGAGCCGCCCTGGCCGTAGGCGGTGCAGGACTTCGCGATCACCGGGTTCGGATTGGCCGCCGCCGGGCAGCTCACCGATTGCCCGTTGAAGCCCACCTGCGCCGGCGTGACCAGCAGGCCCAGCGCCGTGGCGACGTTCTCCACCCAGATCGTGCCGGTGCTGCTGTTGGTGGTGAACTTGCCGCCGGCGATGTTGAACTGGGCGGGCGCCGGCGAGTAGGTGCCGACGTCGCTCAGGCTGTCGCCGAAGCTGATCAGCGCGCTGAAATTGCCCTTGGTGGTGGGCGCGCCGGAAGGCGAGCCGCTGCCGGGCACATCGGGGTCGCCCCCGCCACAGGCCGCGAGCAGCGCGGCCGCCAGCGCCAGCGGCGCCAGGGAACGGAACAGCTTCATGCACACCTCTTTGTCGTCGGCTAAAAACGAACGGTCGTTCGTTTTTGTGTCCGGCCACTATAGGTGCGCGGCGCGGCGCGGCGCCGCAGGAGAAACCCGGCTCGGGCCCTCGGGACTTCCCCCGATCGGAAGGAGCGTCAGAAGGGGTTGGTGCGCACCCGGTTGGCCGCCAGCGTGCCGATGTAGGCGTGGCTCTGCGGGCCCATGTGCGTGGCGTCGGCCCACTGGTGCGAGGTGGAGGTGGCGCCGCTGACCAGCGTGTCGGTGGTGCAGTCGAGCAGGTTGGGCGCGAGCGTCGCATCGCAGGCCGCCACCAGCACGTTGCTCATCGCGTAGCTGCTCGGGTACTTGTGCATCGTGTCCATCAGCTCGTTGGTCAGCATCAGCGCGACCTTGGAGCCGTCTTCGGCGCGCAGGCCCAGGCGCAGGCCGGCGTTGAAGGCATCGACCATCTGCTTGAGCAGCGCGGTGCGCGACGTGTCGCCGGCCGCCGCGTTCTCGGCCAGCGCGAAGGGCGTGATCGACACGCTGGGCACGGTGGACACCAGCACCTTGCCGCCGGCATCGGCGATGCGCCGCACCTGCGCGGCCAGCGCCTCGCCGGCCGCCTTGGCCGCGGCGAGCAGATCGGCGCTGGGCGTGTTGGGGTACAGCGCGTACTGCTCGAGCAGGTCGTGCTGGCCGACCATGATGGTCACCAGGTCCTTCTCGGAGAAGGTGTCGGCGGCCAGATGCTGATCGATCTGCGCCGCAATGTCAGCCACCTTGGCGCCGTTGGCGGCGTAGATGCGGCTGGCCGGGTCGGCCACGTTGTCGGGGTTGCACTGCGGGAACACCAGGCCGTGGGCGCTGGCCAGGCGCTGCACCCACAGCGGGTTGGTGGCGCAGGCGAGCGTCTTCACGCCGTTGCTGTCGGCCACCAGCGCATTGATGCTGTACTTGTGCCCGTCGGAGGTGATCACGCTCAACTCGTCGCCGAAGGCCAGCACGCGGCGCGGCTCGAAGGCCTGCACCGGATCGCCGCCGCCGCAGGAGGCCAGCAGCGCCGCGAAGCCGAGGGCGAGGGCCAGCGCGGCGCGGCGGGGGGCGTGGGCGGGGAAGTTCATCGAAGCTCCAGCAGACAAAGAGTGGTGGTGGTCAGGCGGCGGCGGCGCGCGCCAGCCGGTCGCGCACGCCGTCCCAGGCGGCATCGGCGGGCGGCTCCTCGACCCAGATCAGATCCAGGCCCAGGGCATCGAGTTCGCGCAAGGCGGCGAAGAGTTCGTGGGCGGCGCGCTCGGGCGCGTCGGGCATGACACGCCGCGCGAGGCGCGAGCCGGGCGGCAGCGGCACGGTGCGCGAATATACCGCCAGCTTCAAGGCGCTGTCGCCGAGCATCTGCAACGCGGTGTTCAGCATCCCGGCGGGCATCAGGCGCAGCTTGGCGCGCGGCGCGTAGTGCGCTTCCAGCGTGCCGGAGGCGCGCGGCGAATCGGCGCCGCGCTCGGCCAGCGGCGCGGCTAGCGCGGCCTCGATGCGGCCGCGCTCGATCTGGCCGGGACGCAGCAGCGCGGGCGCGCGGCCCGAGCAGTCGACGATGCTCGATTCGATGCCGACGTCGCAGGCGCCGCCGTCGAGCACCAGCAGATCCGCTCCGAAATCGTCGACCACGTGCTGCGCGCGTGTCGGGCTGATGCGGCCGAAGCGATTGGCGCTCGGCCCGGCGACGCCGTGCACGCCGCGCTCACGCGCGGCGGCGAGCAGCTGGCGCGCCACCGGGTGCGCGGGGCAGCGCAGGCCGACGCTGCCCTGGCCTGCGGCGGCCGCTTCGGCGATGCCGGGCGCACGCGGCACGATGAGGGTCAGCGGGCCGGGCCAGAAGGCGGCGATCAGGCGCTCGGCGGCGTCGTTCAGGCTGGCGGCGAAGACGAGCGCATCGGCACGGTCGAGCACGTGCACGATCAGCGGGTGGTCGGCCGGCCGGCCCTTCAACGCGAAGATTTTTGCGACCGCCGCATCGTCGTCGGCACGTGCGCCCAGGCCGTAGACGGTCTCGGTCGGGAAGGCGACCAGTTCGCCCGCCGCGAGCGCCTCGGCCGCACGGTCGATCGCGGCGGCGTCCTGGCCGGAAAGCAGCACGCTAGAAGGCCTCGATGCCCAGCACGGCGGCGGCACGCAGCGCGATCTCGCGCGCCGCCCCGGCCGTGGCCGCGGTGATCGTCAGATGGCCCATCTTGCGCCCGCGCCGCGCCTGCGCCTTGCCGTACAGGTGCAGGTGCGCGCCGGGCAGCGCCAGCACGGCGGCCCAGTCGGGCTCGACGGCCTCGTCGCCGCGCGCGAACCACAGATCGCCGAGCAGGTTCAGCATCAGCGCCGGCGAATGCAGGCGCGGCGCCACCAGCGGCGCGCCGGCCAGCGTGCGCACCTGCAGCTCGAACTGCGAGACGTCGCAGGCGTCGATGCTGTAGTGGCCGGAGTTGTGCGGGCGCGGCGCCATCTCGTTGGCGACCAGCGAGCCATCGGCGAGCACGAAGAACTCGACACACAGCACGCCGACGTAGTCCATTGATGCGGCGATGCGCTCGGCCGCCGCGACGGCTGCGTCAGCGAGCTTCGTGTCGATCGCCGCCGGCACCGTGGTGACGGCGAGGATGCCGTCGCGGTGCAGGTTCTGCTGCACCGGCAGGTGAACGACCTGGCCATCGGCGCCACGCGCCACGATCACGCTGATCTCGCCGGCGAGATCGAGGCGCTGTTCCAGCACGCAGGGCACGCGCTTCATCTCGCTCCACGCCGCCGCCAGTTCGGCGCGGTCGCGCACCCGCGCCTGCCCCTTGCCGTCGTAGCCCAGGCGCGCGGTCTTCAGGATGCCGGGCAGCAGCGCGGCGGCTACCGCATCGAGCTGCGCCGGCGTTTCGATCAGCGCATGCGCCGCGCACGGCACGCCGCAGCGCTCGAAGTGGCGCTTCTCCAGCGCGCGGTCCTGGCAGATCGCCACCGCGTCGGCGCCCGGCGCCACCGGACGCGAGGCGGCCAGCGTGCGCAGCGCGGCGGCCGGCACGTTCTCGAACTCGGTGGTGATCGCGGCGCTGCACTGCGCCAGCTGCGCGAGGCCGGCGGCATCGAGGTACTCGGCGCGCACGTGATGGTGCGCCACCAGCCCGGCCGGGCTGGCCGCATCGGGGTCGAGCACCGCGGTGGCATAACCGAGCTGTTGAGCGGCGTGCACGAACATGCGGCCGAGCTGGCCGCCGCCCATCACGCCGAGCGTCGCGCCGGGGGGGATGAAACGCGCGCCGCTCACTTGAGTTCGGCGCTCATCGCTCGCGCCGCTTCGGTCTGGCGCGCGCGGTAGGCATCGAGCCTGGCGCGCAGCGCGGCGTCGGTCGTCGCCAGCATCGCCACCGCGAACAGCGCCGCGTTGGCCGCGCCGGCCGTGCCGATCGCGAAGGTGGCCACCGGAATGCCCTTGGGCATCTGCACGATCGAGTGCAGCGAATCGACGCCTTGCAGATGGCGGCTGGCCACCGGCACGCCTAGTACCGGCACGGTGGTCTTGGCGGCCAGCATGCCGGGCAGGTGCGCGGCGCCGCCGGCGCCGGCGATGATCGCGCGCAGGCCGCGCGCGGCCGCGCCTTCCGCGTAGGCGAACATGTCGTCGGGCATGCGGTGCGCCGAGACGACGCGCGCCTCGTGCGGCACGCCGAACTCGGCGAGGATCTCGGCGGCGTTCCTGAGGGTCTCCCAGTCGCTGCTGGAACCCATCACGACGCCGACGAGACAGGGGGCGGTGCTCACGGCCTGCTCCGGTCTTGCAAAGCCGTCGATTGTAGGCGGCGCACCGCCAATCCCGTTCAGTCTGAGCCTGTCGAAGCCCGGCCGAGGTGCAGCGCGAGGCCCTTCGACAAGCTCAGGGCGAACAGATTCGTATCAGACCACCGTCTGCGCCAGCTCGCCGCGCGCGTAGCGCTGCGTCACCTCGGCCAGCGTCTGCGGCTTGATCTTGCCGGCCTGGCCTTCGCAGCCGAATTCCAGGTAGCGCTGCTTGCACACCTTGTAGGCCGCTTCGCGCGCCGGCTTGAGCCATTCGCGCGCGTCGAACTTGTCGGGGTTCTCGGCCATGAACTTGCGCACCGCGCCGGTCATCGCCAGGCGGATGTCGGTGTCGATGTTGATCTTGCGCACGCCGTGCTTGATCGCTTCCTGGATCTCCTCGACCGGCACGCCGTAGGTCTCCTTCATCTTGCCGCCGTACTGGTTGATGATCGCCAGCAGTTCGGGCGGCACCGACGAAGAGCCGTGCATCACCAGGTGCGTGTTGGGGATGCGCTTGTGGATCTCCTTGACGCGGCCGATCGCGAGGATGTCGCCGGTGGGCTTGCGGCTGAACTTGTAGGCGCCGTGGCTGGTGCCGATGGCGATGGCCAGCGCATCGAGCTGCGTGGCCTTGACGAACACGGCGGCTTCTTCCGGGTCGGTCAGCATTTGGCTGTGATCGAGCTTGCCCTCGGCGCCCACGCCGTCTTCCTCGCCCGCATCGCCGGTCTCGAGGTTGCCCAGGCAGCCGAGCTCGCCCTCGACGGTGACGCCCACCGCATGCGCCATGTCGACCACCTTGCGCGTGACCTGCACGTTGTAGTCGAAGTCGGCCGGCGTCTTGCCGTCCTCGCGCAGCGAGCCGTCCATCATCACCGAGCCGAAGCCGAGCTTGATCGCGCCTTCGCAGATCGCCGGCGAGGTGCCGTGGTCCTGGTGCATCACCAGCGGGATCTGCGGATAGGCCTCGGTGGCGGCCTGGATCAGGTGCTTGATGAAGGACTCGCCGGCGTACTTGCGCGCGCCGGCGCTGGCTTGCAGGATCACCGGCGCGCCGACTTCGCCGGCGGCCTGCATCACCGCCTGCACCTGCTCCAGGTTGTTGACGTTGAAGGCGGGGATGCCGTAGCTGTTTTCGGCGGCATGGTCGAGCAGCTGGCGCATCGAGACGAGGGGCATGTCGTTCTCCGGAAGTGAATCGTCCGTAACCTGTCGGTAACTCCGCCGATTTTAGCGAGCGGGGTGATCGCGGCCGGCGCGCACCCCGCCCGCATCCGGGGGATCGCACCACACGGAATTCAAGACTTCGCGGCCTCGATCTCCGCGAGCATGCGCATCGTGCGCAGCACCGTGTCGGGCGTCAGGCTGATGCTGTCGATCCCGAGGCCGACGAGGTATTTCGCGATCTCCGGATGGTCGCTCGGCGCCTGGCCGCAGATGCCGCTGTGGCGGCGGTTGCGCTTGGCGCCC
The DNA here is from genome assembly GCA_029779845.1 of Pseudomonadota bacterium. Taxonomy (GTDB): domain Bacteria; phylum Pseudomonadota; class Gammaproteobacteria; order Burkholderiales; family Burkholderiaceae_C; genus Piscinibacter. The sequence continues at coordinate 20,256 of JAKOZT010000068.1, forward strand.
TCCACCGCCAGCGCAAGCATCTTCAGCATGCCGGGGTCGCGCTCGTCGAAGGACTCGGCGACGATCGCGCTGTCGCGATCCACCCCGAGCGTCAGCTGGGTCAGGTCGTTCGAGCCGATCGAGAAGCCGTCGAAGAGCTGCGCGAACTCGTCGATCAGCAGCACGTTGTTCGGGATCTCGCACATCACGTAGACCTGCAGGCCGTTCTCGCCCCGCTTCAAGCCGTGGCTGGCCATCGCATCGAGAACGCGCCGTGCTTCGTCGAGGCGGCGGCAGAACGGCACCATCACCTTCAGGTTGCTCAGTCCCATCTCGCCGCGCACGCGCGCCAGCGCCTTGCATTCGAGCGCGAAGCCTTCCGCATAGGCCGGGTGCACGTAGCGCGCCGCGCCGCGGAAGCCGATCATCGGGTTCTCCTCGTGCGGCTCGAAGGCGCGCCCGCCGAGCAGCGCGGCGTACTCGTTGCTCTTGAAGTCCGACAGCCGCACGATCACCGGGCGCGGGTAGAAGGCCGCGGCGATGGTGCCTATGCCTTCGGCGAGGCGCTCGACGAAGTAGCTCGCGCCGTCGGCATGGCCGGCGATCAGCGCCAGCACCTGCGCGCGCTCCTTGTCGTCGGCGATGCGCTCGGGGTGCAGCAGCGCCATCGGATGCACCTTGATGTGCTCGTTGATGACGAACTCCATGCGCGCGAGACCCACGCCGTCGCAGGGCAGCAGGCTCACCTGGAAGGCCAGCTCGGGGTTGCCGAGGTTGACCATGATTTCGGTGCGGGGCTTCTTCAGGCCCTCGATGTCGCTGACCTCGCGGTGGAAGGCCACCTCGCCGGCGTAGACCTTGCCCACCGCGCCCTCGGCGCAGGAGACCGTGACACGCTCGCCCTCGGCCAGGGCGGTGGTGGCGTGCTCGGCGCCGACCACCGCCGGAATGCCCAGCTCGCGCGCGACGATCGCCGCATGGCAGGTGCGCCCGCCGCGATTCGTGACGATGGCGGCGGCGGTTTTCATCACCGGCTCCCAGTCGGGCGTGGTGGTGTCGGCCACCAGCACTTCGCCGGGTTTGAATTCGGCGAGGTGGCGGGCGTCGGCGATGCGACGCACGGCGCCCGTGGCGATGCGCGCGCCGACCGCGCGGCCGCGCGCTTTCACCTCGCCCTTGCCGTCGAGCACGAACTCCTCGATCTGCGTCGCCTTGCGCTGGGAGGCTGCGGTTTCCGGCCGCGCCTGCACGATGTAGAGAGCGCCGTCCGGCCCGTCCTTGGCCCACTCGATGTCCATCGCGCGGCCGTAGTGGTCCTCGATCTTGATCGCCGCGCCGGCGAGTTCCAGCACGTCGGCATCGCTGAGGCAGAAGCGCGCCCGATCCGCCCGCGGCGTCGGCCGGTTCACCACCGGCTCGCGCGTGCGACCGCTGGCATAGACCATCTGCACCTGCTTGTCGCCCAGCGTGCGGCGCAGCACGCTGCGAAAACCCTGCCGGTAGGTCGGCTTGTGCACGTAGAACTCGTCGGGGTCGACGCTGCCCTGCACCACGTTCTCGCCCAGCCCCCAGGCGCCGGTGACGAACACCATGTCGGGGTGGCCGGACTCGGTGTCGATCGTGAACATCACGCCGCTGGACGCGAGGTCGCTGCGCACCATCTGCATCACCGCCACCGACAGGAACACCTTGAAGTGGTCGAAGCCGTTGTCGACGCGGTACGAGATCGCGCGGTCGGTGAAGAGGGATGCCTGGCAGCGTTTGACCGCGTCGAGCAGCATCTCCTCGCCCTGGATGTTCAGGTAGGTGTCGTGCTGGCCCGCGAAGCTGGCGTTGGGCAGATCCTCGGCGGTGGCCGAGCTGCGCACCGCCACGCTCAGATCGTCGCCGTGGCGCGCCACCAGCTCGCGCCAGGCTTCGCGGATCGTCGTCTCGACGTGCCTGGGCATGGGCGCGCCGTAGACCACTTCGCGGCAGCGCTGCCCGGCGCGCGCCAGCGCCTTGACGTCGCGCTTGTCCAAGCCGTCGAGCGCGCGGTGCAGCTCGCCCCAGGCATCGGCTTCGTCGAGCGCCTCGCGGTAGGCCTCGGCCGTCACCGCGAAGCCTTCGGGAATGCGCACGCCCAGCGGCGCCAGCTCGCGCACCATCTCGCCGAGCGAGGCGTTCTTGCCGCCGACCAGCGGCAGGTCGGCCAGCGTCAGGTCACGGAACCAGCGGATGCAACTCGTCGGCGCGCTCGTCATGGCGGGACTCCCGGGGCCAGGGCAATCGTTCATGCTCCGCCCGCGCCGGCCAGCCCGGCTTGAGAACGCTCAACCGATGCGCTCGGCGCGGTAGCCCTGCTCGCGCAGCGCGGCGAGGATCTGCGCGATGTGCTCCACGCCGCGCGTCTGCACCACCACCTCGATCTCGGCGCGCTCCACCGACAGCGAGGTGAAGGCACGCTGGTGCTCCACCGAGTCGATGTTCGCGCCGAGCTTGCCCAGCAGCGTGGCGACATCGGCCAGCGCGCCGGGCACGTCGCGGATGTCCAGGCGCAGCCGCGCCAGCCGGCCCGACTTGACCATGCCGCGCTGGATGATCTCGGCCAGCACCAGCGGCTCGATGTTGCCGCCGCTGAGCACCAGGCCGACGCGCCGGCCGGCGAAGCGCGCGCCGTGTTTCATCAGCGCGGCCAGGCCGACCGCGCCGGCGCCTTCGACCACCGTCTTCTCAATCTCCAGCAGCATCAGGATGGCCTGCTCGATGTCGTCTTCGGCGACCAGCAGCACGTCGTCGACCAGCGAGCGCATCAGCGGCAGCGTCAGCGCACCGGGCACCTTCACCGCGATGCCGTCGGCGATGGTGGCCTGCGCGCTCTCGCGCTGGCCGTTGTGCGCGGCGTTCCAGGCCGCGGGGAAGCGCTCGGTCTGCACGCCGATCACCTCGATGCCGGGGCGCAGCGCTTTCGCCGCGGTGGCGATGCCGGAGATCAACCCGCCGCCGCCGATCGCGACCAGCAGCACGTCGAGCTGCGGCTGCGCGGCCAGCATTTCGAGCGCGATCGTGCCCTGCCCCGCCGCCACCGCGAGGTCGTCGTAGGGGTGCACCACCGTCAGGCCGCGCTCGCGCGCCAGCGCCAGGCCCAGCGCGCGCGCATCGTCGAAGGTGTCGCCTTCGAGCACCACCGTGGCGCCGAAGCGGCGCGTGTTCTCCACCTTCACCGCCGGCGCGAAACGCGGCATCACGATCGTGGCCGGGATGTGCATGCGCTGCGCGTGATACGCCACGCCCTGAGCGTGGTTGCCGGCCGACACCGCCAGCACGCCGGCCGCGCGCTCGGCCGCGCCCAGCTGCGCCATCTTGTTGAGCGCGCCGCGCTCCTTGAACGAGGCGGTGAACTGGTGGTTCTCGAACTTGAGGAAGACCTCGCAGCCGGCCAGCGCCGACAGCGTGCGCGAGTGCAGGCAGGGCGTGTCGACCACCTCGCCGCGCAGGCGCTGCGCGGCGGCCTGCACATCGGCGAGCGTCAGCGTCGCAGCCATCACGCCACGCGGCAGACCTTCAGCATGTTGGTGCCGCCCGGGTAGCCCATCGGCTCGCCGCAGGTGATCGCGTAGGTGTCGCCGGGGCGCAGCACGCCGCGCTCGACGAGCAGCTTCTCGGCCGCCGCGAGCGCCTGGTCGCGGTCGGTGTGCACCGGCATCAGCAGCGGGCGCACGTTGCGGTACAGCGTCATCTTGCGCTGCGACACCAGCTGCGTGGTCAGCCCGAAGATCGGCACCTTGACGTTGTGCCGGCTCATCCACAGCGCCGTCGAGCCCGATTCGGTCAGCGCCAGGATGGCCTTGCAGCCGAGGTGGTGCGCGGTGAACAGCGCGCCCATCGCGATCGACTGGTCGATGCGGCCGAACTTCTTGTTGGTGAAGTCGGTCTCGATGGTCACGTCTTCCGCCGCTTCGGCTTCCAGCGCGATCGCCGCCATCTGCACGATCGTCTCCACCGGGTACTTGCCCGCGGCCGTCTCGGCGCTGAGCATCACCGCGTCGGTGCCGTCGAGCACCGCGTTGGCCACGTCGCTGACCTCGGCGCGCGTGGGCACCGGGTTGACGATCATCGACTCCATCATCTGCGTCGCGGTGATGACCACCTTGTCCATCTCGCGCGCCATGCGGATCATGCGTTTCTGCAGGGCCGGCACCGCCGCGTTGCCGACCTCCACCGCGAGGTCGCCGCGCGCGACCATGATGCCGTCGCTCGCCTTGAGGATCTGGTCGAGCACCGGCACCGCCTCGCTGCGCTCGATCTTGGCGATCATCGCCGGCTTGTGGCGCCACGGCTCGCCGGCCACGTTGGCGAGCTGGCGCGCCATCTCCATGTCGGTGGCGTTCTTCGGGAAGCTCACCGCCAGGTATTCGCACTGGAAGGACATCGCGGTGCGGATGTCCTCCATGTCCTTGGCGGTCAGCGCCGGCGCGGTCAGCCCGCCGCCGGCCTTGTTGATGCCCTTGTTGTTGGACAGCTCGCCGCCGATCACCACGGTGGTGACGACCTCGTCGCCGCGCACCGCCTCCACGGCCAGCTTGATCAGCCCGTCGTTGAGCAGCAGCGTGTCGCCGGGCTTCACGTCGCGCGGCAGGTCCTTGTAGTCGAGGCCGACGCGCTCGTGGTTGCCCAGGGCGCTGGTGGCCGCGTCGAGGACGAAGCTCTGGCCGGGCTGCAGCACCGTCGAGCCGCCGTCGAACTTGCCGACGCGGATCTTCGGGCCCTGCAGGTCGGCCATGATCGCGACCTCCTTGCCGCTGCGCGCCGCCACCTCGCGCACCAGCGCGGCGCGGTCGATGTGGTCCTGCGCCTTGCCGTGCGAGAAGTTCAGCCGCACCACGTCGACCCCGGCGCGCATCATGCGCTCCAGCACCTCGGGGGAACTGGACGCGGGGCCGAGCGTGGCGACGATCTTGGTGGCGCGGGGCATGGAGTCTCCGTGAAGCGGGGTCGTGGAATTATCGAAGCGTGCCGGCGCGCCGACCCCGGAATGCCGGCATGACTGTCATGCCTGCGCGCGCTTGGCGAGGATCTCGAAGGCCGGCAGCGTCTTGCCCTCCAGCACCTCGAGGAAGGCGCCGCCGCCGGTGGAGATGTAGCCCACCTGCTTGTCGATGCCGTACTTGGCGATCGCGGCCAGCGTGTCGCCGCCGCCCGCGATGCTGAAGGCGCTGCTCTTCGCGATGGCGCGCACGATGGCTTCCGTGCCCTTGGCGAAGGCGTCGAACTCGAACACGCCCACCGGGCCGTTCCAGACGATGGTGCCGGCGGCTTCGAGCATGCCGGCGAGCTGCGCGGCGGTCTGCGGGCCGATGTCGAGGATCAGGTCGTCGGGGGCGACGTCGTTGGCGGCCTTCACGGTCGCCTTCGCATCGGCCTTGAACTCCTTGGCGGTCACCACGTCGACCGGGATCGGCACCGCGGCGCCGCGGGCCTTCATCGCCTCGATTACCGCCTTGGCGTCGCCCACCAGATCCTTCTCGGCCAGGCTGTTGCCGATCGGCAGGCCGGCGGCGAGCATGAAGGTGTTGGCGATGCCGCCGCCGACGATCAGCTGGTCGACGTTCTTGGCCAGCGATTGCAGGATGGTCAGCTTGGTGCTGACCTTCGAGCCGGCGACGATCGCCACCAGCGGGCGCTTCGGGTTCGCCAGCGCCTTCGAGATCGCGTCGATCTCGGCGGCCAGCAGCGGGCCGGCGCAGGCGATCTTGGCGAACTGCGCGATGCCGTAGGTGGAAGCCTCGGCACGGTGCGCGGTGCCGAAGGCGTCGTGCACGAAGATGTCGCACAGCGCGGCCATCTTCTTCGCCAGCTCCTCGTTGTTCTTCTTCTCGCCCTTGTTGAGGCGGCAGTTCTCCAGCATCACCACCTGGCCGGGCGCGACCTGCACGCCATCGACCCAGTTCGACACCAGCTTGACCTCGCGGCCGAGCAGCTCGCCCATGCGAGCCGCCACCGGCGCGAGCGAATCCTCCGGCTTGAACTCGCCCTCGGTCGGGCGGCCCAGGTGCGAGGTGACCATCACCGCGGCGCCGGCCTTCAGGGCCATCTCGACGCAGGGCACGCTGGCGCGGATGCGCGTGTCCTCGGTGATGTTGCCCGCATCGTCCTGCGGCACGTTGAGGTCGGCACGGATGAAGACACGCTGGCCGGACACCTTGCCGGCGGCGATCAGGTCGCTGAAACGAAGCACGTTCATGATGAAACTCGATGGTTGATGATAAGGTAACTTGGTTACGGCGCGAATCCGGCGCAACGGCTGCTCACCATCCCCACCACCATCGCAATGGCAGGAACACGGCCAGACCGGCGAGCAGCGGCCCGAGCACGCCCGGGCGCCAGAGGTAGTACAGCGTGGCGGCGAGCACGGCGGGCAGCCGGGCATCCTGCCAGGTGGCGATCAACGCTCCGCGGGTCATGATCACCTCCGGGACCACGACCGCGGCCAGCGCCGCGAGCGGCGCCACCTTCAGGCCACGCTGCAACCAGTCCGGGATCTTGACCTCGCGCTCGGGAAAAAGAAAGAAGCCGCGCGTGACCACCGTCACCACCGCCAGGCCGAGGATGGTCAGCGCGCCCCAGGCCCCGTCGATCGTCGTCATGCGCCGCCCTTCAGCTTGCGGCCGGCGCGCTCGGCGTGTTCCATCATCAGCCCGGCGGCCACCGCGGCGGCGATCGCCACCACGATGTTCAGCTTGAGCGGCAGCGCATAGGCCGCCACCGCGGCGGCGCCGGCGACCAGCGCGGCCGTCCAGGTGCTGCGGTCGTGCATCAGGCCGTAGGTCAGGCCCAGCATCGCCAGCGTGCCGGCGAAGCCCAGGCCCCATTCGGTGGGGATCGCTTCGGAGAGGAAGATGCCGACCAGCGATGGAATCTGCCAGAACAGCCAGATCGTCGCGACGCCGCCGACGATGTAGCGCACCTGCCCCGGCTCGCGCTTCGCGCCCGGCCAGGCGCGCTGGAAGGCGATCAGGTTCAGGTCGGCGAGCAGGTAGCCGAGCGCGAGCCGGCGCCCGCGCGGCAGGTGGCCGAGATGCGTGCGCCACTGCGCGCTGAAGATCACGAAGCGCAGGTTGACGCAGAAGGCCGCGCCCCAGATCACCCACATCGGCGCGCCGCTGGCCAAGAGGGGCAGCGACGCGAGCTGCGCGCTGCCGGCGTAGACGGTGAGCGACATCAGCACCGCCAGCGGCAGCGACAGGCCGCTCTTGGTCATCGCGACGCCGGTCACCAGGCCCCAGGCCGCGATGCCGGGCGCGAAGTCGAGCATGTCGCGCCCGCCGCGGCGGAACTGGGGGTCGTCGAGAAGCGCGCGCAGCGAGATCATCACCTCGCATTGTCGCCGCTCACGGGAGCGCGATCAGGACTCGCGCTTGGGCTTGTCCTTGGCCTTGCCCTTGGCCGGCGCCTTCTCGGCACGCTCGGGCTCGGCTTCTTCGGCGGACGGCTTGGGCAAGGGCGCGGCGGCCACTTGCGGCGCCACCTCGTCGATCTTGTTCTCGCGCATGTAGTCGTTCATCTCGCGCCAGCCGGCGAACACGGCGGCGCGGTCGGCCTTGCGGTTCAGCGCGTAGCAGTCCTCGATCGCGCGGCCGGCGTGGCGGCAGGCGCCGCCGACGGCCTTGCCGTCGGCCTCGCGGTTGGCGGCGACCTTCTCGGCCGACTCGATGCCCAGCATGTCGCAGCCGGCGAGCAGCAGCGTGGTCAGCAGCAGCGGGACGAGGTGTTTTTTCATGGCGGTCTCACCCGCCATATCGGCCCGCCGCAGGCGGACTTTAGAAGCTCAGGCCGGCCCGCCCATCGCCAGCAGGCGCTGCACGCGCTCCTCGGTCGACGGGTGGGTCGAGAACAGGCCGCGCAAGCCCCCGCCCGAGAGCGGATTCATGATCATCATCTGCGCCGTCTCGGGGTGGCGCTCGGCCGCTTCGAGCGGCGTGCCGCGCGCGTAGGCGTGGATCTTCTCCAGCGCCGAGGCGAGCGCGCGCGGGTCGCCGGAAATCTCGGCGCCGCCGCGATCGGCCTCGAACTCGCGCGCGCGGCTGATCGCCATCTGGATCAGGCTGGCAGCCAGCGGCGCCAGCAGCATCACCAGCATGCCGACGATCGGGTTGGCCGGGCGGCCCTCGCTGTCGCGCCCGCCGAAGATCATCGCGAAATTGGCCAGCATCGAGATCGCGCCGGCCATCGTCGCGCTGACGGTGCTGATCAGGATGTCGCGGTGCTTGACGTGCGCCAGCTCGTGCGCCATCACGCCGCGCAGCTCGCGCTCGCTGAGCACGCGCAGGATGCCGGTGGTGGCGGCCACCGCGGCGTGCTGCGGGTTGCGGCCGGTGGCGAAGGCGTTGGGCGCGTTTTCGTCGATCAGGTAGACGCGCGGCATCGGCAGCTGCGCGCGCTGCGCCAGCTCGCGCACCATGCCGTAGAACTGCGGCGCGCTGGCCTCGTCGACCTCGCGCGCGTTGTACATCTTCAGCACCATCTTGTCGGAGAACCAGTAGCTGAAGAAATTCATCGCCACGGCGATGCCGAGCGCCAGCATCATCCCGCTGCGTCCGCCCAGGGCCGCGCCGATCGCCATGAACAGCGCCGTGATGGCCGCCATCAGGATGGCCGTCTTCATCAGATTGAACATTGCTGTGGTGCTCCGTGTGGACGCCGCGGACGCGGCTGAGCCGTAGATGCGGCCCGGGCGGCCGAGTTCAACCGGCCCGGGGTTCGAAGATGATGCCGGGCGCGACGGGATGGCCGGCGAGGAAAGCCGCCACGCCGAGGCGCTTGCCGCCGGCGCGTTGCAGTTCGGTCACGCGCAGCGCGCCTTCGCCGCAGGCGACGTCGATGCCGGCCTCGCCCGCCGCCAGCACCTCGCCGGGGCGGCCGCTGCCGGCGCAGGGCCGGGCGCGCCACAGCTTGAGCGTCTCGCCGGCCAGCACGGCGGTGGCGCCGGGGAAGGGATCGAAGGCGCGCATCCGGCGCTCGATGGTCGGCGCCGGCAGTTGCCAGTCGATCGCCGCTTCGGCCTTGTCGATCTTGTGCGCGTAGGTGATGCCTTCGCTCGGCTGCTGGATCGGCTTCAGCCCGCCGCAAGCCGCCAGCTCCAGCGCCTCGACGATCAGCCGCCCGCCCAGCGCCGCGAGGCGGTCGTGCAGCGCGGCGGTGCTGTCGTCGGGGCGAATCGCTTCGCGCTCGATCAGCAGCATGTCGCCGGTGTCCAGCCCGGAGTCCATCTGCATGATGGTGATGCCGGTCTCGCCGTCGCCGGCCTCGATGGCGCGGTGGATCGGCGCGGCGCCGCGCCAGCGCGGCAGCAGCGAGGCGTGGATGTTCAGGCAGCCCAGGCGCGGCAGGGTCAGCACCCAGGGCGGCAGGATCAGGCCGTAGGCGGCCACCACGATCACGTCGGGCTGCGCGGCTTGCAGCGCTTCGCGCGCGGCCGCCGCGTCGTCGGCGTACCTGCCGTCGAGCTTCAAGCCACGCGGCTGCGCCACCGCGATGCCGTGCGTAAGCGCGAAGGCCTTGACCGGCGACGCATGCAGCTTCATGCCGCGGCCGGCCGGGCGATCGGGCTGGGTCAGCACGAGCGGAACATCGACGCCGGCCGCGTGCAGCCGCTCCAGCGCAACGGCCGCGAACTCCGGCGTGCCGGCGAAGACGACGCGCATCGCCTTCAGGCGCGCACCTCGTCGCGCGCCTTCTTCAGCATCTTGGTCTTGATGCGCTCGCGCTTGAGCGGGCTGAGGTATTCGACGAACACCTTGCCCATCAGGTGGTCCATCTCGTGCTGCACGCACACCGCGAGCAGCCCGTCGGCGTCGAACTCGTGGCTCTGGCCGTCGCGGCCGAGCGCGCGCACGCGCACGCGCGCATGGCGCTCGACCTTGTCGTAGATCGCCGGCACCGACAGGCAGCCCTCGTCGCCCACGTGCATCTCCTCGCTGCGCCAGGTCAGCTCGGGGTTGATCAGCACGCGCGGCTGGTCGCGCTCCTCCGAGGTGTCGATGACGATCACGCGCTCGTGCACGTCGACCTGTGTCGCCGCCAGGCCCACGCCCTCGGCCTCGTACATGGTCTCGAGCATGTCGTCGACGAGCTGGCGGATGCGCGCATCGACCTGCGCCACCGGCTTGGCGACGGTGTGCAGGCGCGGATCGGGGTAGCGGAGGATGTTCAGTCGGGCCATTTGTATCCAGTCGATTCTGCCGCAGGCCTTTGTGGAGCGCGCACAACGAGACGGTCCGTGACAGGCCTCACGCTGCGCCGCGCAGCGGCCCGGTTTCGTTGCGATATCAAGGGTTTAGAGGCAGAATCTTCGAAACCATATGAGCATTTTCGCCGAATGCGGTCCGCGCGCGGGCCGCCTCGGCACAGCAACCCTAGCGCGCGCTGGAAAAGCTCACGCGCCTTCGGAGAACCGCCCCCATGATGCGTCGCCAGCCGATCGTCTCCCCTGCCCGCCGGGCCGCAGCGCTCACCACGGCGGCCCTCGGCGCCGCGCTGTTCGCCGCCTCGGCCTCGGCGGTGAACTACCCGGTGACGCCGCAGCAGCGCGGCACCGCGCAGCAGGTGGCGCAAGCCGGCGTGCCGCTGTCGGAGCTGGCCGCCAACGCGCCCGACTCCTACACCATCAAGCGCGGCGACACGCTGTGGGGCATCTCCAGCATCTTCCTGAAGTCGCCGTGGCGCTGGCCGGAGCTGTGGGGCATGAACCTCGACCAGATCCGCAACCCGCACCTGATCTATCCCGGCCAGATCCTCTACCTCGACAAGACCGGCGGCCGCGCGCGGCTGCGCCTGGGCCAGGCGCTCGGGCCGGACGGCACGGTCAAGCTCTCGCCGCGCGTGCGCTCGGCGGGCATCGGCGACGGCGCGATCCCGTCGATCCCGTTCCACCTGATCGAGCCCTTCCTGACCGAAGCGGTGATCTTCCCGGCCAACGAGCTGGAGACCGCGCCGCGCATCGTCGGCACGCAGGAAGGTCGCGTCGTGCTCGGCAAGGGCGAACTGGCCTACGTGCGCGGCGAGATTCCGCCGCAGCGCGAGTACCGCATCTTCCGCGAGCCCAAGGCGCTGCGCGACCCGCTCACCAAGGAGCTGCTCGGCTACGAGGCCACCTACGTCGGCGCGGCCGAGTACGTGCGCCCGGGTGAAACGCGCAACGGCGCGGACGGCAAGCCCGAGATCGTGCCGGCCACCTTCTCGGTCACCGCCGCCAAGCTGGAAGCCGGCGTCGGCGACCGCCTCGCGCCGATGCCGGCGCGCGAGTACAGCAACTACGCGCCGCACGCGCCGCAGGGCGACCTGACCGGCCACATCGTCTCGATCTACGGCGACGGGCTGACGGCGGGGCAGAACCAGATCGTCGCGCTGAACAAGGGCTCGGCCGACGGCATGGAGCGCGGCCACGTGCTGGCGCTGTGGAGCGCGGGCGAGAACGTGATCGACAAGACCGATCCGGCGCGCCCGACCATCAAGCTGCCCGACGAGCGCCACGGCATGCTGTTCGTGTTCCGCGTCTTCGACCGCATGTCGTACGCGCTGATCCTGCGCGTGCAGCAGCCGGTCAAGCCGGGCGATCGCTTCACCCAGCCCTGAACGAACGGGCCGCGGCATCGACGCCGGCGAACTGGCCGCCTGGCTGCGGCTGATCGAAACCCCCGGCGTCGGCCGCACCACGGCGCGCCGGCTGCTCGCGGCGCAGGGTTCGCCGCAGGCGGCCGTGCGGGCCTTGCCGGACGCGCCCGAACATCTCGCCTCGCTGATCGACACCACGCTCGCGTGGCTGAGCGGCGGCGTTGCGCGCCACGTCGTCGCGCTGGGTGACGCGGCCTATCCGCGCGCGCTGCTCGAAAGCCCCGACCCGCCGCTGCTGCTGTACGCGATCGGCCGCGTCGAGTTGCTGAACGCGCCGGCGCTGGCCATCGTCGGCAGCCGGCATGCCAGCGTGCAGGGACGCGAAAACTCACGCGCCTTCGCTGCGCACCTGGGGCAAACGGGTCTGTGCATCGTCTCCGGCCTCGCGCTGGGCATCGATGCGGCCGCGCACGAGGGCGCGCTGGGCACGGCCGGCGGCACGATCGCGGTGGTCGCGACCGGGCTCGACCAGGTCTACCCGCGCCGCCACGCCGCGCTGGCCGCGCGCATCGCCGCCGAGGGCCTGGTCGTCGGCGAGTTCGCGCTCGGCGCGCCGCCGCTGCGCGAGCATTTCCCGCAGCGCAACCGCATCATCGCCGGCCTCGCGCGCGGCACCCTGGTGGTGGAGGCGACCTTGCAGTCGGGCTCGCTGATCACCGCGCGGCTGGCACTCGAAGCCGGGCGCGAGGTGTTCGCGATCCCCGGCTCGATCCACGCGCCGCAGTCGAAAGGCTGCCATGCGCTGATCAAGCAGGGCGCCAAGCTGGCCGAGACGGCGCAGGACGTGCTGGAGGAACTCGGCGCGCTCGGGCCCGTGCGGGATGCGAACACGGACGAGCCGCCCGAAAGACCCGACCCGCTTCTCGACGCGATGGGCCACGACCCGATCACGCTCGACGAGCTGATCGCGCGCACCGGCGAAAGCGCCGCCACGCTGTCGGCCAAGCTGCTCGAACTGGAGCTCGCCGGCCGCGTCGAGCGCCTGCCCGGCCAGCGTTTCCAGCGCATCGCCCGCGCCTGAGGGCCTGGGGTATAGTGGGCTCACCATGTTCGACGTGCTCGTGTACCTGTACGAAAACTACTGGCGGCCCGATGCGTGTCCCGACCACGAGCAGCTCGCGCGCAAGCTCACCTCGGTCGGTTTCGAGTCGGACGAGATCCAGGAAGCGCTGCGCTGGCTCGACGGCCTGGCCGATGCGTCGCAGGCCTACGTCGGCGAGCAGCGCGCCGGTTCGATGCGCGTGTATTCCGCGCAGGAGCAGGAGCACCTCGGCGAAGAGTCGATCGGCTTCATCAGCTTCCTCGAATCGGCCGGCGTGCTGCCGCCGCCGATGCGCGAGATGGTGATCGACCGCGCCAGCGCGATCAGCGGCAGCCCGCTCGACCTCGACGACCTGAAGATCATCGTGCTGATGGTGTTCTGGAGCCTGGGCGAGGAGCCCGATGCGCTGATCCTCGACGAGCTGTTCGTCGCGCCGGAAGACCGGCTGATCCACTGACCTGCGCCTCGCGCGCCGCCCTTCGACAAGCTCAGGACGAACGGGTTCGCGTCAAGCAGTCGCCGCGGAACCGGCTTCGCCGGGCCGCTGGCGGCGCCCCCTGGGGGGAGCGCCGCAGGCGCTACGGGGGGGTCAATTCAACAAGCGGCTCGGGTCGACGTCGAGCTTGGCCAGCGCGCTGCGCGTGGCCTTGACCGTCAGCGATTCCTCCTGCGCCGGCACCAGCAGGCCGGCCTGCAGGAAGGCTGCCAGGCGGTGCTGCTGGAACAGGATGCCGCGCCCCTGCGGCGAGACGAAGAGGGTGAGCTGCTTGCGCAGCCCCTGCCAGGCGAGCTGCACCTGCTCGTTGCGGCCGCGGTAGTCGAGCATGTACCAGCTGCCCACCTGCAGTTCGCGCGCCCAGGCCACCATCGCGGGCGTGGGCATCGAGCCGCCCTCGCCCACCACCTCCAGCTCGGAGCTTTCGTGGCCGGAGAGGTCGAGCACCATCGACTCGTCGATCTCCACGTCGGCGGCCTCGGGCAGCAGCTCTTCGAGCGTCTCGAGGCGGCCCATCAGCTCTTCCAGCCGCTCGTGCGGGATCACCGCCGCCTTGGCGGTGAAGGCCGCGGCCAGCGAGTTGTTGAGCTTCTGGATGTGCTCGTCCTGCTTGTCGGGCGGCACGCCGGCATGCTCCATGCCCTCGCGCAGCGTCTTCAGCAGCGGCGGCAGGCGGCGGATCACCTCGGCGCGCTCCTCGCGCGACACCTTGGCGCTGGCCGACCAGATCAGGTCGGCCGCGGCGCGCTTCATCGCCTTGGCCTGCTCGCTCTGCGCGCCACCAGACTTCACCGCGGTCATCGCCATCACGTCGGCCCAGACCTGGAACAGGAACTCGCGGACGCCCTCCTGCACCGGCACCTCGTTGAGCATCTTGCGCAGCTCGATGGTGTACTGGATCGCCATCGTCTCGCGCTGCTCGACCTGCTGCGCCAGCGACACGCCCTTGCGCGAGGCCTCGTTGGCGTTCTTGAAGTAGTGCTCGAGGAATTTCTCGAACTCGGTCAGCACGGTCTGGAAGACGCGCCGGCCGGTGTCGGGGTAGGCCTCGACCACCTGCACCACGCGCTTGATCTCCTTTTCGAGCAACTCGGCGACGGCGCGGCCGGTGGCGTCGAAGCCCATCACGCAGGCGCCCATGCGGTCGATCAGCTTGCGCGCCGGGTGGTCGACGGTGGCGAAGAAATCGGGTTCGCTGACCGCCACGCGCAGCACCGGCATCTGCAGCCGCGCGAACCACACGCGCACCGCGGCGGGAATGCGCTCCTCGGTGAGGATGCTCTGGAACAGCAGCGCCACGATCTCGATCGTGGCGCGCTCGACCGGCGTCGCCGCGGCCTGCTTGAGCGCCTGCTTGCGCTGGTGCAGCTCCTCCAGCATCGCCGGCGTGCTGACGACCACCGCGCCGGCATCGGTGCGCGCGCCCGAGGCGGGCGCGAGGCGGCGCGCGATACCCTGCTGCGCGTCGGAAATCGCGGCGCGCAGCGCCGGCGAGGCGGGCGCCGGCGCGGCCGCCTGCTGCGTGGCGACGAACTCGGGCAGCTGCCGGCCGATCAGCTTGTTGAGCCGGCCCAGCACCGCCTCGGCGTGGTCGATGCCGCGCGCCAGCGGGCCGGCGCGCGTCATCATGCGCGTCTCCTCGCCGACACCCATGCGTCCGTGGCCGGAGGTGGTCGGACCCGACAGCGTATGCACCCCCGAGGCCACCGAGCCCACCCAGGCCGAGTTGGCCGAGCGCTTGATGTAGGGCCGCAGGTCGACCTCGGGCATCACGCGCCGCTGCACCAGCCAGGTGTTGATCTCGTGGTAGCCCTCCTCGACGAACTGCGCGAACTCGTCGTGCAGCACCGTCTGCAGCAGCCGCCAGGCTTCCAGCGACATGCCGGCGGCGCGCCACGAGGCGGTGGCGACGCGCGCCAGCACGTGCGGGCGCAGCGCATCGTTGGGGTCGAGCTCCTCGCGACGCTCGAGCTGATTGATGCGCGAGCGCAGGTCGCTGAACTCCCAGGAGGCGCGATCCATCATCGCCAGCGCGAGGCGCGAGCTGAGGATCTCGTGCTCGATGGTGTCGTCGTCGACCAGGCTCAGGCTGGCGCCGCGCGTCGAGGGGTGCGGCAGGTCGCCCGGCTTGGAGGCCGACACCATGCCGCTGGTCAGCCCGCTGCGCAGCATCGAGACCATGCCCTGCTGCCAGAACGGCGCGGCCTTCTGCAGATCGAGCACCAGGTCGCGCCGCTTCATCGACAGCGCCGGCTCGCAGGCCTGCCCGGCGAGGTTGCGCGCGCCGCGCTCGACCGACTGCACCAGCCCCGGCAGCCCGCGCAGCGCGCCTTCGACGTAGGCGCGCCGAGCCTGCTGGGCCAGCGCGGACGAGGTCGAAGGCGAAGTCGCCATACGGTTGCTTGCGGTGCGTGGGGGTGCGTGGAACGGCGGGGGGACTCGGAAGGACTCTACACCACGGCTCCTGCGTTCGGGTCGTCCGGGTCGGTCTCCTTCGGGCCCTGTCGCACCAAGTCCTCACGCTTGACGCCCAGCCACATCGCGATCGCCGCGGCGACGAACACCGACGAGTAGATGCCGAAGCAGATGCCGATCATCAGCGCCAGCGCGAAGTAGTGCAGCGTGGCGCCGCCGAAGATGTACATCGACACCACCATCATCAGCGTGCTGCCGTGGGTGATGATGGTGCGGCTGATGGTGCTGGTGATGGCGTGGTCGATGACCTCGCGCGAGTTCATCTTGCGGTACCTGCGGAAGGCCTCGCGCACGCGGTCGAAGATCACCACCGACTCGTTGACCGAGTAGCCCAGCACCGCCAGCACCGCGGCCAGCACGGCCAGCGAGAATTCCCACTGGAAGAAGGCGAAGAAGCCGACGATGATGACCACGTCGTGCAGGTTGGCGACGACGCCGGCCACCGAGAACTTCCACTCGAAGCGCACCGCGAGATACAGCATGATGCCGATCACGGTGGCCAGCAGCGCGTAGGTGCCGTCGCGCGCCAGCTCGGAGCCCACCGAGGGGCCGACGAACTCGCTGCGCTTGAGCTTGACCGGCTCGGCGCCGCCGGCGCCCGCGCACACCACCTTGCTGACCGCCTCGCCCTTGTCCGTCGTGGACTGCACCGTGCCGGCCTTGCCGCCCTCGGCGCCGCACAGCGCGTCGAAGACGCGGCCGACCACCTCGCTCTGCTTGACGTCGCCGCGCACCGGCAGGCGGATCAGCACGTCGCGCGAGGTGCCGAAGTTCTGCACCTGCACCTCGCCGAACTGCAGCGCGTCGACGGCCTCGCGCACCTTCTCCAGCGGCGCGGCCTGCGGGTACTCGACCTCGATCACGGTGCCGCCGGTGAACTCGATCGACAGGTGCAGCCCGCGCGTGGCGATGAAGAACACCGCGGCGAGGAAGGTGATCACCGAGATCACGTTCAGCACCAGCGCGTGGCGCATGAACGGGATGTCGCGGCGGATGCGGAAGAATTCCATGCTCGCTGCTCCTCAGGCCTTGGTCGACGGTTCGCCGCCGACTTCCGGCGCGGGTTTCCACACCTGGCCGATCGACACGCTCTTGAGCTTCTTCTGGCGGCCGTACCAGAGGTTGACGAGGCCGCGCGAGAACATCACCGCCGAGAACATCGAGGTCAGGATGCCCAGGCAGTGCACGATCGCGAAGCCGCGCACCGGCCCCGAGCCGAAGGCCAGCAGCGCCAGGCCGGCGATCAGCGTGGTGACGTTGGAGTCGAGGATGGTCGCCCAGGCGCGCTCGTAGCCGGCGCTGATGGCCGTCTGCGGCGAGGCGCCGCCGCGCAGCTCCTCGCGCACGCGTTCGTTGATCAGCACGTTGGCGTCGATCGCCATGCCCAGCGCCAGCGCGATCGCGGCGATGCCCGGCAGCGTCAGCGTCGCCTGCAGCATCGACAGCAGCGCGATCAGCAGCAGCACGTTGAAGGCCAGCGCCAGCGTCGAGAACACGCCGAACAGCAGGTAGTAGGCGCACATGAAGACGGCGATCGCGGTGAAGCCGTACAGCACGCTGTTGAAGCCCTTGGCGATGTTCTCGGCGCCCAGGCTCGGGCCGATGGTGCGCTCCTCGATGATCTCCATCGGCGCGGCCAGCGAGCCCGAGCGCAGCAGCAGCGCGGTGTCGTTGGCCTCCACCGTGGTCATGCGCCCGGAGATCTGCACGCGCCCGCCGCCGATCTCGCTGCGGATCACCGGCGCGGTGACGACCTCGCCCTTGCCCTTCTCGAACAGCAGGATCGCCATGCGCTTGCCCACGCTCTCGCGCGTGACGTCGCGGAAGATGCGCGCGCCCTTGGCGTCCAGCGTCAGGTTGACGGTCGGCTCCTGGGTCTGGCTGTCGAAGCCGGGCTGCGCATCGACGAGGTTCTCGCCGGTCAGGATCACCTGGCGCTTGAGGATCAAGGGCGAGCCGCCGCGCTCGACGTAGCGCTCGGTGCCGAAGGGCACCGGGCCGCTGCCGGCCGCCGCCGCGGTGGCCTCGGCGCTGTCCTCGACCATGCGCACCTCCAGCGTGGCGGTGCGGCCGATGATGTCCTTGGCCTTGGCGGTGTCCTGCACGCCGGGCAGCTGCACGACGACGCGGTCGGCCCCCTGCTGCTGGATCACCGGCTCGGCCACGCCCAGCTCGTTGACGCGGTTGTGCAGCGTGGTGATGTTCTGCTTGACCGCCGTCTCCTGCGTCTTGCGCATCGCCTCGGGCTTGAGCACGCCGGCGAGCTTGAAGTCGGCGCCGTCGGGCGAATCGGTCCAGGTCAGGTCGGGCAGCTGCTCGGCCAGCAGCGCGCGCGCCGCATTGAGCGTGTCGCGGTCGCGGAAGCGGATGTCGACGTTGTTGCCGTCGCGCGTGATGCCGGCGTGGCGCAGGTTCTTGTCGCGCAGCAGCGTGCGGATGTCGCCGGTCAGCGCCTCGGCGCGCTTGGTCAGCGCCGCCTTCATGTCCACCTGCATCAGGAAGTGCACGCCGCCGCGCAGGTCCAGGCCGAGGTACATCGGCAGCGCGTGCAGCGAGGTGAGCCACTGCGGCGAGCGCGACAGCAGGTTCAGCGCGACGATGTAGCTCGGGTCGGCGGCATCGGGGTTGAGCGCCTTGTCGATCGCGTCCTTGGCCTTGAGCTGCGTGTCGGTGGTCTGGAAGCGCGCGCGCACCGAGGTGCCGTCGAGCTGCACGAAGTCGGCTTCGATGCCCGCGGCCTGGATGGCCTGCTGCACGCGCGGCACCAGCGCGGCGTCGACCTTCAGCGTCGCCTTGGCGCTGCTGACCTGCACGGCCGGCGCCTCGCCGAAGAAGTTCGGCAGCGTGTAGATCGTCCCGACGATCAGCGCGACCAGCAGGATCGCGTACTTCCAGAGGGGATAGCGGTTCATGGCGGCTTCCTTGCCGGCAGCGCAAAGGCACCGCGCGCGCGGGGCGCGCGGCGCGGCGGCCGGGTTACTTGAAGGTGCCCTTGGGCAGCACCTGCACGATGGCCGTGCGCTGCACCTGGATCTCGACGCCGCTGGCAATCTCGACGTGCACGAAGCTCTCGCCGAGCTTGGAGACGCGGCCGATCAGCCCGCCGCCGCAGACGACCTCGTCGCCCTTGGCGAGCGCGTCGATCATCGCCTTGTGCTCCTTCTGCCGCTTCATCTGCGGGCGGATCATCACGAAGTAGAGCACCACGAACATCAGCAGCAGCGGCAGCATGCTGCCCAGGCTGCCCATGAACGACTCGGGCGCGGCGGCCGGCGCGGGAGCGGCCTGCGCGAAGGCTTGGGAAATGAACACGGGTGACGTCCTCGGGTAAGGCCCCCGTGACGCCGGGGGCAAAACCCGAAGATTGTACGGGGCGAGGGGCGGAACCCGTGAGGGGCCCGGCGCGGCAGGCACGGCCCCGTGGGGACTCCTGCGGTGGCGGTCGGCACTGCGCACCGACTGCGCTGCGATGCTTGTATGGTTCTTCGTGAACTGGAACAGGCAGCGCAGCCGACGTAGTGTGTATGGGCTGGGGCGGAGGGACTCTGCGATGCTTGTATGGTTCTTCGTGAACTGGAACAGGCAGCGCAGCCGACGTAGTGTGTATGGGCTGGGGCGGAGGGACTCTGCGATGCTTCAGCCGCGAGTAGCGGACTGACCGAACGAGTGGTCTCCCACCCCGCCCGCCCAACGTCGATGAGGAACTGAGCGCCGCGCGAGTTGATCGCTTGAGCGCCGATCTGCAAGCA
>JAKOZT010000070.1 GCA_029779845.1 Pseudomonadota bacterium
CGCGGCGGCGATGCGTCGCCCGCTCGGGTCGTCGTGGAAGATGTAGGTCTCGACCGAGACCTCGCGCTTCGCCTGCGCGATCGCCGCCTCGAGCGCGGGGAAGAACTCTCCGCCGCCCTCCAGGAGTTCGATGGCGTGGCCGGGCTGCCACTGCGGGGCCAGGCTGTGGTGCCAGGCCAGACGCAGCAGGCGCGGCTTCGCGGCGCGCGCGGGCTCGGCGCTCAGGCCTTCAGCGTCAGGTCCGCGATCAGCGGGCTGTGGTCGGACAGCTTCGCCCACTCGGCGCCTCCCAGCACGTGCGCGGAGCGGACTTCGAATCCGCGCGTGTAGATGCGATCCATGCGCAGCCAGGGCACCAGCGCCGGAAACGTGCGCGCCGTGCGCACCATGCGCGGCATGCGCTGCCTGACGGGGTCACCGCCCGGCTCGGCCGCGGCCATGCGGTCGCGCACGAAGTGTGCAACGCGCCCGATGCGCCCCTTGGGCCGCACCGCGTCGAACACCTCCTGCACCTGAAGCCGCTCGCACAGCTGGGCCGACAGCTGGTTGCGCCAGTCGTTGAAATCGCCCGCGATGATCACCGGCGCCTTCGCGGGAACCTCCTGCTCGATCCAGTCGATCAGCACCTGCGCCTGTCGCTCGCGGCTTCGGGCGAGCAGGCCGAAGTGCACCACGAAGCAGTGGACGGTCGCGCGCTGGATGCGCACCTCGCAGTGGAGCACACCGCGCTTCTCGAGCGCGTGGTCGGAGACGTCGCGGTTCTCGCGGCGCAGGATCTCGAACTGCGACAGCAGCGCGTTGCTGTGATGACCATGCAGGTAGTTGGCGTTCTTGCCGTAGGCGGTCTCGAACGTGTGGCGCAGCGACGGTGCGCGCGCAAGGAACTGGTCCTGCGGCTCGTCGGGCCAGTGCTCGAACCGCTGCGCGTGACGCTCGTGGCGCCCCTGCACCTCCTGCAGGAACACGAGGTCGGCGTCGAGCTCGTGCAGCCGGGATCGCAACTCGTGGATG
>JAKOZT010000097.1 GCA_029779845.1 Pseudomonadota bacterium
GGGCCCTGAAGGACGCCTGGTCGGCCTCGGACGCCGAACTGGCGCGCAAGCAACTCGGCCGTCTGGCATCCGCGCTGCAGGCCAGGCACCCGGGTGCGGCGGCCAGTCTGCGCGAGGGCCTGGAGGAGACGCTGACCGTCCAGGCACTGGGCATCACCGGGGCGCTGTACCGCACGCTGCGCACGACCAACCCCATCGAGACCCTGAACGGCTCGGTGGCGCACTACACCAGCAACGTCAATCGCTGGGGCGACGGGCAGATGGTGCTTCGCTGGGTGGCCAGCGCGCTCAGCGACGCGGCCCCGCGAATGCGCAAGCTGCGTGGCTGCGGCCAGATGCGCACCCTCCTCAAGGCCCTGGATGGCCGTCGCCCCGAAAGCGACAACGGCGCCGTCTTGAAGGCCGCGTAGCATGTCCACCGAGGAGCCGTCACCGGTCACGGTTCAACAGCGAGCGGGACATCGCCCTGCGCGGGCGCACGCTGGGCATCTGGGGCTACGGCAAGATCGGCCAGATGGTCGCCGGCTACGGCCGCGCCTTCGGCATGACCGTGCAGGTCTGGGGCAGCGAGGCCGCGCGCGAACGCGCCGTCGCCGACGGCCACCTCGCGGCGCGCAGCTGCGAGGAGTTCTTCGAGAGCTGCGACGTGCTCTCGCTGCACCTGCGCCTGGCCGATGCCACGCGCGGCATCGTCAAGCTCGACGCGCTGACGCGCATGAAGCCGACGTCGCTGCTGGTCAACACCTCGCGCGCCGAGCTGATCGAGGAAGGCGCGCTGGTGTCGGCGCTCAACCGCGGCCGGCCCGGCATGGCGGCGGTCGACGTGTTCGAGAGCGAGCCCATCCTGCAGGGCCACCCGCTGCTGCGACTGGAGAACGCAGTGTGCACGCCGCACATCGGCTACGTCGAGCTCGACAGCTACGAGCTCTACTTCCGTGCCGCGTTCGAGAACGTCATCAATTTCATCAACAAGAACCCGACGAACATCGTCAACCCCGAGGCCTTGCGCGTGATCCGATGAGCAGCGCTTCCGCGCAGGCGCGCTGGGCGCTGCTCAGCGGCAACTTCGTGATCGGCTGCGGCGTGATGGTCGTGGCCGGCACGCTCAACGACCTGGCGCGCTCGCTGGCGGTGTCGGTGGCGCTGGCCGGGCAGCTGATCGCGATCGGCGCGGTGGTGATGGGCATTGGCGCGCCGCTGCTGGCCGGCTGGGTGGCCGGCTTCGACCGCCGCCGCCTGCTGGCGCTTTCGCTCGCCTGGTACGCCGCCGGCCACGCACTCTCGGCGCTGATGCCCGACTACGCCACGCTCGCGCCGATGCGCGCGCTGTGCATGCTGGCGGCCGCAGTGTTCACGCCGCAGGCCGCCGCGGCCATCGGCCACATGACCGCGCCGGCGCAGCGCGGCCGCGCGATCACCTTCGTCTTCCTCGGCTGGTCGGTCGCCTCGGTGGCGGGCATGCCGATGGCCGCCTGGATCGGCGAGACCTTCGGCTGGCGCAGCGCCTTCGCCACGGTGGCGGTGCTGGCCGCGATGGCCGCAGCCTGGGTGTATGCCGCCATGCCCGACGGCGTGAAGCCACCCGCGCTGTCGCGCGCCGCCTGGCGCGAGGCCCTCACGCACCCGGTGCTGATGGCGGTGGTGGCGGTCACGGCACTGCAGAGCGCCGGGCAGTTCACGCTGTTCTCCTACTTCGCGCCGTACTACCGCCAGACGCTCGCGGCCACGCCGGCGCAGATCAGCGCGCTGTTCTTCTG
>JAKOZT010000102.1 GCA_029779845.1 Pseudomonadota bacterium
CGTGCGGGCCGCTCGCGGCGCGCCTGTGAGACGCTGAGCAGCGCAGGGCTCGCGGCCCGCGCGCGTACCCGCGCGCCTCGTCCTCATGCTCGCCGCGGGTGATTGAGCGCAGCGGGCGATAGCCCGCGAAGCGAGTTGCGCGGCGGGGCCGCGAGACCGAGCAGCGCAAGGCAGTCGGCCCGCAGGGCCGACCGTCTCATCGAAGCGCCGCGGGCGGCCCGCACGGCCCTTTGCCGCTTGGACTCGCGGCGGGCTTTC
The DNA here is from genome assembly GCA_029779845.1 of Pseudomonadota bacterium. Lineage (GTDB taxonomy): Bacteria > Pseudomonadota > Gammaproteobacteria > Burkholderiales > Burkholderiaceae_C > Piscinibacter. Next base: position 259 of record JAKOZT010000102.1, read on the forward strand.
TGAACGATTGATCGCCGGTCGGTATCAGACCGCCGCCGCGATCGCCGCCACGCGCGCCGCGCGCACCGCCTCGCCGATCGCCGGGCCTGGCAGGCCGCGCGCCGCGGCGGCTTCGGCGACCGGCGCGGTGTCCACCGACAGCGCGGCGCGCAGCGCGGCGGCGAGGCGCTCGCGCTGCGGGTAGGGCTCGTCTTCCTTGCCGAGGCGGCCGCGCGCATCGCATTCGCAGGCCAGCAGCAGTTCGTCGAAGCGCTGCGGCCGGCGCAGCGCGTCGCAGCGCTCCAGCAGGCGCAGCAGGGCGGGCGCATTCAGCTCGCCGCTGCGGTGCACGTTGCCGTGCTCCTGCGCCACCGCCTCGGCCAGCTCGCGGCAGTCGGTGGGCACCTTCCAGCGCTCGCACAGCGCGCGCACCAGCTTCCTGCTGCGCATCTCGTGGCCGATGTGGCGCGGCAGCACGTCGGCCGGCGTCGTGCCCTTGCCGAGGTCGTGGCCGAGGCAGGCGAAGCGCACCGCGAGGTCGGCCTGCAAGCGCGCCGCCATGTCCAGCACCATCATCAGGTGCACGCCGGTGTCGACTTCCGGGTGGTACTCGGCGCGCTGCGGCACGCCCCACAGCCGGTCGACCTCGGGCAGCAGCCGCGCCAGCGCGCCGCATTCGCGCAGCACCTCGAACATGCGGCTGGGGCGCGCTTCCATCAGCCCGCGCGAGAGCTCCTGCCAGACGCGCTCGGCCACCAGCGCATCGGCTTCGCCGGCCTCGACCATGCCGCGCATCAGCGCGAGCGTCTCGGGCGCGACCGTGAACCCGGGCAGCCGCGCCGCGAAGCGCGCCAGCCGCAGGATGCGCACCGGGTCCTCGGCGAAGGCGGGCGAGACGTGGCGCAGCACTTTCGCCGCGAGATCGCGCTGGCCGCCGTGCGGGTCGACCAGCGCGCCGTGTTCGTCGCGCGCCATCGCGTTGATCGTCAGGTCGCGCCGCGCCAGGTCTTCCTCCAGCGTCACCTCCGGCGCCGCATGCACGACGAAGCCGCGGTAGCCCGGCGCGGTCTTGCGCTCGGTGCGCGCGAGCGCGTACTCCTCGTGCGTTTGCGGATGCAGGAACACCGGGAAGTCGCGCCCCACCGGCTCGTAGCCGGCCTCGACCATCTCGGCCGGCGTCGCGCCGACGACGACCCAGTCGCGGTCGCCCGACGCGCGGCCGAGCAGCTCGTCGCGCACCGCGCCGCCGACCAGGTAGGCCTTCATGCGCTTCAGCGCCGCGTTCGATACGGCTCCTCGAAATCGAGGAAGTCCTGCTCGGCCAGCGCGCCCTCGACCCAGGCCGCCACGCCGCTCAGCGCCTGCACGCGCGCCATGTAGGCGCGGATGTCCTCCGGCAGCGGCGGCGCGTAGCTGGCCAGCCGCATCACCACCGGCGCGTAGAAGGCGTCGGCGATGCTGAACTCGCCGAACAGCAGCGGCCCGCCGTGCGCGTTCAGCAGCTCGCGCCACATCGCGACGATGCGCGCGAGGTCGGCGCGCACGCCTGGCTGCTCGGCCATCACCTGGGCGCCGATCTCCGGCAGCCTCGCCTCGATGTTCATCGGGAAGTGGCTGCGCAGCGCGCCGAAGCCGGAGTGCATCTCGGCGCAGACGCTGCGCGCGCGGGCGCGCGCCTGGGCGTCGGCGGGCCACAGCTTCTTGTCGGGGAAGCGCTCGGCGAGCGTCTCGGCGATGGCCAGCGTGTCCCACACCGCGAAGCCGTCGTCGTCGATCAGCACCGGCACGCGGCCGGCGGGCGTCAGGCCGGCCAGGCGCTGCTTGAAGGCGGACTCGGGCGTGAAGGCGTCGAAGCGCAGCATCACTTCCTCGAAGGGGATGCCGGCCTGCTTCATCAGCACCCAGGGGCGCATCGACCAGGACGAGTAGTTCTTGTTGCCGATGACGAGCTGCATCGCGGGCCTTTCCTCGGGGCGTGTGATCAGGGCAGGGTGGTGTCGGTCGCCGGCGCCGCCGGCTCGCGCGGGCCGATCTTCGCGCCCAGGCGTGCCTTCAGCGAGGGCGCGGCGGCGCCGGTGAGCGCGGCATAGACGGTGGCGTTGTGCAGCACCTTCTTGACGTAGTCGCGCGTCTCGCTGAAGGGGATGTTCTCGGCCCACGCCGCGGCTTCCAGCGGGGTGCCTTCGCGCCAGCGGCGCGGCCGGTTCGGGCCGGCGTTGTAGGCCGCCGCGGCGAGCGCCTGCGAGCCGCCGAAATCGTCCAGCACCAGCTTCAGGTAGCTGGTGCCCAGGCGCAGGTTGACCTCGCGGTCGGTGATCATGTCGTGCGTGTAGTCCAGGCCGATCTTGCGCGCCGTCCAGCGCGCGGTGGCGGGCATCAGCTGCATCAGCCCGGAGGCGCCGACGCTGGAGCGCGCGTCCATGATGAAGCGCGACTCCTGGCGGATCAGGCCGTAGACGTAGGCCGGGTCCAGGCCGATCTCGCTCGCCTTGGCGATCACTTCGCGGCGGAACGGCAGCGGGAAACGCTGGTCGATGTCGACCTCCTCGCGCGTGCGGTCGCTGGTGTTGATGCAGCGGTCCCACACCTGCGCGTCGCAGGCGCGCTGCGCGGCGGCGAGCAGCGCGCGGTCGCCCATGCCGCGCAGCGAGAAGTTCCACTCGCGCACGCCTTCGCTGCGCAGGCCGATCTCGATCAGCTGCAGCGCGCGCGTCAGGCCCGGGTGGTTCTTCGCCGCGTCGATCTCCTCGGGCGTCGGCGGCAGCGGCTTGGCCGGCAGCGCGAGCGGCTGACCGAGATCCTCGGCGGCGAGCAGACCGTAGAAATGCAGCCGGCCGGCGATGCCGGCGAGCAGTTCGCCGGCCATCGCGCGCATGCCCTCGGCATCCTGCGAGGCGCTCGCCATCGCCTTGAGCGCGCGCGCCTTCCAGTACACCCAGGCCGGATCGCGCTGCTGCTCGGGCGTCATCGCGTTGACCGCCTGCACCAATTGCTGCCAGCGCACGCGGCCGCCTTCGGCGCGCAACGCGGCGCGCGCCTTCCACGCCAGCGTGTCGTCGGGCCAGTCGGGCTCGGCGCCGCCGCGGCTGGCGCGCAGCGCGGCGCGCTGGAACTGCTCGGCCGCCGTCGGCAGCTGCTTCATCGCCGACTGCTTGGCCACCGAGGCCCAGGCCCAGGCCGAGAGATCGGGCGGCAGCGCCTTGTCCCAGCGCTCGTCGAGCTGCAGCGCGGCGGCGTCGGGGTCGTTGGACGCGAGCCGCATCAGCGCCAGCGTGGCCAGCTCGGCGGCCGGCCGCGGCGTGGCGGCCGCGCCCTTGGCGAGAAAACGCGCCGGGTTGTCGGCCAGCTCGGCGACGCGCGTGGCCGCCTCGGTGCTCAGCAGCGCCGCCGCCTGGCGCGCGGCGCGCGGCCGGTTGGCGTCGATCGCGAAGCGCGCCTTGCGCCACACCTCGGCGCTGCCGAACTTCTTCGCGTCGACCAGCGTCGCGGCCAGCAGCGCGCAGCCGTCGTCGGCGTCGCGCTGGGCGAGCCAGGTCGAGAGCGCCTCGTCCTTCACGTCCTTGCCGGCCTGGTGGTCGAGCAGCAGCGCATAACAACGCACCTCGCGGTCGTCGTTCATGCGAAAGCGCGGGTACTCAGCCGCGAAGTTGGCCCAGTCGCGCCGCTTGCCGAGTTCGAGCAGCCAGTCGTTGCGCAGCCGGTCTTCGACGTAGGTGCCGGGCCAGCGCGCGTAGAAGGCGTCGAGCTCGGCTTGCTGCGCTTCCGGCAGGCGGTTGTTCAGCTCGAAGTAGTCGGCCCATTGCGCGAGCGGGTGGTTGGCCGCCAGCGCCGCGGCGCGCGCCACCGCGAGGGCCTTGCGATCCTTCTTGCGCAGCGCATCGCGCGCCTCGACGATCGCGCCGTCGCCGGGCGCGGCCGAGGCCGTCAGCGGCAGCGTGAAAGCCAGCATCAGCACGGCCAGCACGCCGCGCCCATATGATTTCGCCTGCTTCGTTGATTTCACCGACTTCCCGTTCTTCCTCGATGCCCACCACCCGCGCCGAATGGCGCCAGCAATTGCGCGAGCGCCGCGCGGCTTTCGCGCCATCGGCCGGCTACGCCGCCGCCGAAGCCGCGCTCGCGGCGCAGCTGAGGCGAGTCGTCACTCAGCTGGAGCCGCAGGCGCTGGGCCTGTACACGTCGATCCGATCCGAATTTAACGCAGTGGTTGCATTGGGTGCCGACCCCGATTGCGACAAGCTGCCCTGGGCGCTGCCGTTCTGCCGCCGCGAGCCGCGCGAGATGGACTACCGGCTGTGGGACCGCAGCGTGCCGATGGTGGCCGACGAATGCGGCATCGCCAGCGCCGCCGGGCCGGTGTGCGTGCCCGACGTGCTGCTGGTGCCCTGCGTCGGCTACGCGGCCGGCGGCTGGCGGCTCGGCTACGGCGGCGGCTACTTCGACCGCTACCTCGCGAAGCACCCGCACGTCACCACCATCGGCGTGGCCTGGAGCTTCACGCACCTGGGCGAGGGCGAGTACCAGCCGCAGCCGCACGACATCCCGCTGACGCTGATCGTCACCGAGCAGGGCGTGGCGGAGTAGCTTCTTCGCCGGTGGCCGCGCGCGTCAGCGCCGCCTGCGCCTCGACCCAGCCGCAGAACTGCGCCACCTCGGCGCGTGCGCGGCTGGCCGGCGACACGATCAGCCAGTAGCAGTACGGGCTGGTGATGCGCCCGGCCGCGCCGAAGGGCTCGACCAGCTCGCCGCGCTCCAGCGCCTCGGCCACCAGCGCGACGCGCGCCAGCGCCACGCCCTGGCCGGCCAGCGCCGCCTGCACCTGCTGGTAGGTGAAGTTCAGGTACAGCCAGCGGCGCGGCTGCAGCGCCGGCTCGCCGTGCTGGGCCAGCCAGTGGCGCCAGCTCAGGTACTCGGCGCTGGCGCGGTGGTCGTCTTCCTCGGCGAGCGTGTGCCGCGCCAGGTCGGCCGGGCGCGCCAGCGGCGGCGCTTCGCCGGCGCGCACGCGCTCCATCAGCTGGCGGCTCACCGCGGGTGTCAGCGTCTCGCCGAACAGGCGCAGCGCGCCGGCCGGCGCCTGCTCGTGGCTGCAGTAGCGCAGCGCGAGGTCGATCTCCGGGTCGTCGAGGTCGGTCAGCGCATCGTGCGCCGAGACGCGGATGTCGATGTCGGGATGCTGGCGCTGGAAGGCCTCGATGCGCGGCAGCAGCCACAGCGAGGCGAACGAGGCGAAGGTGGTCACGCTGACGCGCCGCCGCGTGCGCTTCTCGCGGATCTGGCGCACGCCGGCATCGAGCCGCGCCAGCCAGGGCTCGACCGCGCGCAGCAGGATCTGCGCGTCCTGCGTGGGCTCGACGTGGCGCGTGCCGCGCACGAAGAGGGCCGCCCCGAGTTCGTCCTCCAGGCCCTTGATCTGGCGGCTGACGGCCGATTGGGTCAGGAACAGCTCCTCGGCGGCGGCACTGAAGCTGGCCAGCCGGGCCACCGCCTCGAAGGCGCGCAGGTTGCCCAGCGACAGCGGGCGGTGCCGTTCATTCATGCTCATCTCGCATCAATCGCTTTCCGCGAACTCATTGGATCTTGCTGGGTGAAACGCCGATCATCGTAGCGTGTCGTGAAGGAGATTGATGATGAATGCGCAAGTCTCGCGAATCCTCTCCCTGTCCGCCGGCGAAGCCCGCCGGGTGGGTGCGGGCCGCGGCGAGCTGACCGTGCTGCGCGGCCGCGTCTGGCTCACCGACAAGCGCGGCCCGGGCGACGACAGCGACCGCGTGCTCGTGCCGGGCGACACCGCCTGCGTGGCCGATGCCGGGGCGGCGGTGGTCGAATCGTGGCGGCGCGACGAAGCAGCCGTGCTGCGTTGGCAGCCCTGCGTTCAGCGCGCCGGTCTGGCGGGCATCGCCGGCACCTTCCTGGCTGCACTGGCACGCTGAGGCAAGGCGGCCGCCACCGGGCCGTCTTGCACAATGCGGGCCTCCGAAGCCCGCCGCCGCCCGCCATGACACCCACCGACCGCGATGTCCTGCGCCAACGCCTCGTCGCCGCCCGCCAGGCGCTGCCGGACCGGCTCGAGCGCGCCGTCGCGCTGCAAAGCGTGCTGCGCGTCTGGCTGGTCGGCCGCACCGAGAAGAGCATCGGCGCCTACTGGCCGATCAAGGGCGAATTCGATGCGCTGCCGGCGCTGTACCGCTGGACCGAAGGCGCGAGCGAAGGCGTGACGCGCCGCATCGGCTTGCCGGTCAAGGACCGCGACGGCGGCGCGCTGAAATTCCACGTCTGGTATCCCGGCTGCCCGATGGAGCTGGATGCCTACGACATCCCCAAGCCCAAGGACACCGAGCAGTTCGTGCCCGATCTGCTGGTGGTGCCGTGCCTCGGCTACGGGCCGGGCGGGGTGCGCCTGGGCTACGGCGGCGGCTTCTTCGACCGCACGCTGAAGTCGATCTCTCCCCGGCCGGTGACCGTGGGGGTGAGCTACAGCCACGGCTTCCTGCCGCTGCTGCTGCCCACCGATCAGGACTTCGTGCTCGACGCCATGCTTACCGAGGATGGCGTGAGCTGGCAGAAACCCCTCGTCTGAGCCGCGGGAGCCTGCGCAGGCGAGGGCCGGCCGCGCGCCGGGCCGCTCCCAAGCCGGCCGGCCATCCCCTCGGGGATCGGCCGGCGTATCCGCCGGCCGAGGGGCCGTCACTCCATCAGAACTTGTAGCCGACGCCCACGCCGACCAGCAGCGGGTCGACCTTGATCTTGCCCAGGCCGGTGCCGCCCGACTTCAGATCGGTGCGGATCTGCACCTTCTTCACGTCGAGGTTGAGCGACCACTGGCTGTCGATCGCGAAGTCCAGGCCGGCTTGAACCGCCAGGCCGAAGCTGTTCTTGTCGATCGAGAAGCCGGCGGGCAGGTTCACGCTCGAGAAGCGCGTGTAGTTCAGGCCCGCGCCGAGGTAGGGCTTGAAGGCGCCGAAGTCGGTGAAGTGGTACTGCACCGTCAGCGTCGGCGGCAGGTGCTTGAGCGTGCCGATCTTGCCGCCGTGCGCGGTCGACGACACGTCGTGCTTCTGCGGGTAGGTCAGGATCAGCTCGGTCGCCAGGTTGGGCGACAGGAAGTAGGTGAAGTCGACTTCCGGAATCGTCTTCTTGCTGACCGAGATGTCGGTGATCGCGATGGTGTCGTCGTTGGCCGGGTCGATGTTCACGGCGCGGACGCGGGCGAGGATGTCGCCCGCCTTGAACTGCGCCTGCGCAGCCATCGGAGCGGCGAGGCCGCTGGCCACGGCGAGAGCGAGGGCGGCGCGTTGGAAGGTCTTGGTCATGGTGTGTGTCCTGAAATGCGAGGTCAAATCCTCGACGGGCATTTCAGATCCGGGTCTTCCCTGACCTGTTGCGGTGCATCAAGACCCTACGCGGCGTGTGACTACTGCGCAACGCAGCCCTTGCACTCCATGACCCAGGTCAAACCGGCCCGGCCAGCCGGCGGCAGATCTCCAGCGTCAGCGCCGACTGGTTGAGCGTATAGAAATGGATCGACGGCGCGCCGCCTTCGATCAGCCGCTCGCACAGGCGCGTGATCACGTCCAGCCCGAAGGCGCGGATCGACGCCGCGTCGTCCATGAAGCCTTCCATCTTCAGCGCCACCCAGCGCGGGATGTCGATGCCGTCGCGCTGCGCGAACTGCGCGATGCGCGCGTAGTTGTGGAAGGGCATGATGCCCGGCACGATCGGCACCGTGACGCCCAGCGCGCGCGCCTCGTCGACGAAGTGGAAGTAGGCGTCGGCGTTGAAGAAGAACTGCGTGATCGCGGCGTCGGCGCCGGCGGCCACCTTGTCGGCGAAGTGCTGCAGGTCGCGCTTCGCGTAGCGCTGCTGCGGGTGCACCTCCGGATAGGCCGCCACCTCGATGTGCCAGCGGTTCGCCTCGCTGTCCTGGCTTTCGCGGATGAAGCGCACCAGATCGGCCGCGTAGCGGAACTCGCCGGCGGTGGCGGTGCCGCTGGGCAGGTCGCCGCGCAGCGCGACGAGGCGATGGATGCCGCGCTCGCGGAAGGTGGTCAGCGTCTGCCCGATGCTCTCGCGCGTCGCGCCGATGCACGAGAGGTGCGCCGCCGCCTCGTGGCCCATCGCGGCGATCTCGCTGACGGTGGACAGCGTCTTCTCGCGCGTCGAGCCGCCGGCGCCGTAGGTGACGCTGAAGAACTCCGGCCTCGTGGCCGCCAGCTCGGCGACCACGCCGCGCAGCTTCTGCTCGCCCACCGGCGTGTTGGGCGGGAAGAACTCGAAGCTCACCGGCACGGGGAGGTGGATCTCACTCATGGTGTTGGGCCCGGAAGAAAAATTCGTTGTTGCCGTCGCCGCCCCGGATGGGGCTGGCGAACCAGTCGGTGACGGCGAGGCCGCAATCGGCGCAGGCTGAGCGGATGCGCTGTTCGACACGCGCGTAGGCCGACGCGTCGCGCACGATGCCGCCCTTGCCGATGTCGGCCGGCTGCAGCTCGAACTGCGGCTTCACCAGCATCAGCAGCTCGCCGCGCGGCGCGAGCAGCGGCGCGAGCGCCGGCAGCACCAGCGCGAGCGAGATGAAGGACAGGTCGCCGACGATCAGCTCGAAGCGGCGCACCGGCAGCGCGGCCGCATCGAGGTGCCGCGCGTTGACGCCTTCCAGCGCCGTCACGCGCGCATCGCCGCGCAGCGTCGCATGCAGCTGGCCGTGGCCGACGTCGATGCCGACCACGCGCGCCGCGCCGCGCGCCAGCAGCACCTCGGTGAAGCCGCCGGTGCTCTGGCCGACGTCGAGGCAGGTCTTGCCGTCGATCGCGATGCCGGTGTGATCCAGCGCGCCGTCCAGCTTCAACCCGCCGCGCGACACCCAGCGCAGCTCGGCGTCGTCGGCGATCTGCAGTTCGCAGCCTTCGGGCAGTTCGTCGCCGGCCTTGCGCGGCGCCGTCCAGCCGGCCGGCGCGCGCCAGCGCACCGCGCCGCTCGCGATCAGCCGCTGCGCGGCCGAGCGCGAGGGCGCGAGACCGCGCCCGACGAGCAGAAGATCGGCACGCATCTCAGTCGCTCCACCGCGCATCGCGCGATTCGCGATGCATGAAACACCCGTTCGCCCTGAGCAGGGGGCTGAGCTTGTCGAAGACCCCGTGTCGAAGGGTCGGCGTGGCGCCCGAGAGGGCTTCGACAAGCTCAGCCCGAACGGGTGTGGGGATGCGACGCGCGAATTTCACTTCAGTCGCTCGCATGCCGCCAGGGGTGGCCCACGCCCACTGCGCGAGCGCCGCGCCGCCCCAGGCGATCAGGTGCAGCGCGAGCACGCTCATCAGCAACGACAATGGCCCGCTCGGCGTGTGCCGGCCGAACGCCCCGAGGAAGCGCATCGCGCCCATCAGCAGCAGCGACCAGACAACACGGCGTCCGCCACGCGCGGCTCCGCTCAGTAGCGGTACGTGTCGGGCTTGTACGGCCCCTGCTTGGGCACGCCGATGTAGGCCGCCTGCTCGTCGGTCAGCTCGGTCAGCTGCGCGTTCAGCGTCTTGAGCTGCAGCCGCGCCACCTTCTCGTCGAGGTGCTTGGGCAGCACGTAGACCTTGCCGACCTCGTAGTAGTCGGCGTGCGTGAACAACTCGATCTGCGCGATCGTCTGGTTGGCGAACGAGCTGCTCATCACGTAGCTCGGGTGGCCGGTGGCGCAGCCCAGGTTCACGAGGCGGCCCTTGGCGAGCAGGATGATGCGCTTGCCGTCGGGGAAGATCACGTGGTCGACCTGCGGCTTGATCTCCTCCCACTGGTACTGCTCCAGCGAGGCGACCTGGATCTCGTTGTCGAAGTGGCCGATGTTGCAGACGATCGCGTTGTGCTTCATCGCCTTCATGTGATCGTGCGTGATCACGTCGCGGTTGCCCGTGGTCGTCACGAAGATGTCGGCCTTGTCGGCAGCCCAGTCGAGCGTGACGACGCGGTAGCCTTCCATCGCCGCCTGCAGCGCGTTGATCGGGTCGATCTCGGTCACCCACACCTGCGCCGACAGCGCGCGCAGCGCCTGCGCCGAGCCCTTGCCCACGTCGCCGTAGCCGGCCACCACGGCGATCTTGCCGGCGATCATCACGTCGGTGGCGCGCTTGATGCCGTCGACCAGGCTCTCGCGGCAGCCGTACAGGTTGTCGAACTTCGACTTGGTCACCGAGTCGTTGACGTTGATGGCGCGGAACAGCAGCGAGCCCTTGGCGCTCATCTCCTTCAGGCGGTGCACGCCGGTGGTGGTTTCTTCGGTGACGCCGATGATCTGCGCGCTCTTGCGCGAGTACCAGGTGCCGTCAACCGCCAGCTTGGCCTTGATCGCGGCGAACAGCTCGCGCTCCTCCTCGCTGCCGGGGTTGGCGATCACCGAGAGGTCCTTCTCGGCGCGCTTGCCCAGGTGCATCAGCAGCGTCGCGTCGCCGCCGTCGTCGAGGATCATGTTCGGGCCTTCGCCCGCCTCGCCCTGGGCGCCGAACTCGAAGATGCGGTGCGTGTAGTCCCAGTAGTCCTTCAGAGATTCGCCCTTGTAGGCGAACACCGGCGTGCCGGCGGCCACCAGCGCGGCGGCGGCGTGGTCCTGCGTGCTGAAGATGTTGCACGAGGCCCAGCGCACTTCGGCGCCCAGCGCCTGCAGCGTCTCGACCAGCACCGCGGTCTGGATCGTCATGTGCAGCGAGCCGGTGATGCGCGCGCCCTCGAGCGGCTGCGTCTTCGCGTATTCCTCGCGGATCGCCATCAGCGCCGGCATCTCGGTCTCGGCGATCTTGATTTCCTTGCGGCCCCACTCGGCGAGCGAGAGGTCGGCGACGGCGTACTGGTCGGTGTGCAAGGGCTTGAGAACAGCGTTCATGGTGAGGCTCCCGGAATCAGTGGAACCCGCAGCACGCATGAGGGGACGAGACTTCGACCGAACCCACCCACGAGACGTGACCGTGCGGGTGAGCGCCGTTGCAGAAGAGTTTCCGAGCCTGGGGCCGTGCGGCCTTGCAACGCTCCTCGGAACGGCGGCGATTCTAGCAGCGGCACGCCGCTCGTGAGACAGTCGCGGCGCCGCATTCCGTGACCTCATGAACACCTTGCTCCGCCGCCTGCCCGCCCATGTGATCAACGGCTTCACGGTGGCGCTGGGCGTCGCCGTGGTGCACCTCGCCGCGGTGGCGCTGGCCGGCCCGGCGGCGGCCGGCTGGGCCAGCAGCGGCGCGATCTTCGCGAGCCTGGCCGACCGGCCCGGCAGCGTTTCGCGCTCGTGGCGGCGCGTGCTCGCCACCGGGCTGCTGGGCTGCCTGGCCGGCGCGCTGATGGTGCTGCTGGCCTCGCAGCGCGTCGCGCTCGGCGCGGCGATCGCGGCCATCGCCTTCGTCTCGGCGATGACGCTTGCCTGGGGGCCGCGCGCCGGGCCGATGTCCTTCGTGCCGGTGCTGGCCATCGTGTTCGCGATGGCGCTGCCGCACGGCACGCCAGCCGGCCCGGTGGTGGTGGGCTACCTCGCCGGCGCGGCGGCCTACTTCGCCTGGGCGATGGCGAGCACCGCGCTGCTGCAGCGCCGCTACGGCACGCTCGCGCTGGCCGAGGCGGTGCAGGCGCTGGCCGAGCTGCTGCGCCGCCGCGCCGCCGTGCTGGCGGCCGGCGCCGACGCGGCGCAGGCCGCCGAGCGCCAGCGCGCCTGGGTGCGCCAGGAGGGCGTGCTGGCCGAGCGCCTGCAGAGCGCGCGCGACCTGGTGTTCAGCGCAAGCGACGACGCGCGCATGCGCCGCGAGGCCGCGCTGCTGCTGCGCCTGATCGACCTGCGCGACCTGCTGATCGCCGGGCTGCTCGACCTCGACCGCTTCGATGCCGCGTCCGACGGGCCGCGCTGGCGTGCCTGGCTGGCGCGCCAGCTCGAAGCGCAGGCCCGGCAGCTGGAGAGCGCGCAGGCGCTGCTGAGCGGCGCGGGCGATGGCGACGCGCCGCCGCCCGACGACGCGGCCGCGCCGCCGGACGGCAGCGACCCCGCCACCGCCCGGCTCGGCGCCGCGCTGCGCAACCGCGCCGCCCATCTGCGCGCCGACACCGCGCACATCGTCGCGCTGGCGCGCGGCGGCGAGGAGCCGCTGCCGCTGCGCCACGCCGAGCTGCGCCAGTTCGTCGTGCCCGAGGGCTGGCCGCTGGCGGTGTTCGGCGCGCACCGCACGCTCGCCTCGCCGGTGCTGCGCCACGCGCTGCGCCTGGCGCTGGCGCTCGGTTGCGCCTACGGCATCGCGCTGCTGCTGCCCTGGGCCTCGCACCCGCAGTGGCTGGTGCTCAGCGTCGCCGTCGTGCTGCGCGGCAACTTCGAGCAGACGCTGGCGCGGCGCAACCAGCGCGTGCTCGGCACCGTGGCCGGCTGCCTGGCGGTGATGCTGCTGGCGCGCTGGCCCTCGCCGCCGCTGATGACGCTGGTCTTCCTCGTCGCCGTGGGCGTGGCGCACGGCTTCGCGATCGAGCGCTACCTCGTCACCGCCTTGGCCGCCACCGTGATGTCGCTGCTGCAGGCGCACCTCGCCGACCCGGCCACCGGCTTCCCGGTGGCCGAGCGCCTGGCCGACACGCTGCTCGGCGCCGCGCTCGCCTGGGCCTTCAGCTACGTGCTGCCCTCGTGGGAGCGGCGCGCGCTGCCGCGCAACGTCGAGCGCGCGGTGCGCGCGCTGCGCGGCTACGCGAAGCACGTGCTCGGCGAAACGCTCGAAGACGCCGCCGCGCAGCGCATCGCGCGCCGCCAGGCCTACGACGCGCTGGTGGCGGTGGGCGCCGCCCTGCAGCGCGGCGCCGCCGAGCCGGCCAGCGCGCGGCCGCCGCTGGCCGAGCTGACGCGCTTTCTCGACCAGGCGCAGCGCCTGATGGCGCAGCTCTCGATGGTGCGCCTGGTGCGCCAGCGCGCCGGCCTCGGCGGCGCCGCGGGCGATGGTGATCCAGCGGAACTCGGCGCCGCGCTGCGCCGCGCGCATGGCGTGCTGCAGCGGCGGCTGGGCGCGGCGCTCGGCGAAGAGGCCGCCGCACCACCGCTGCCAGCCGATGCGGCGCCGCTGCCGCAGCCGCCCGAGGCCGAGCCCGACGCGCAGCCGCTGCCCTGGCTGCTGTGGCGGCTGCGCATGACCGAAGCCGCGGCGGCGCAGACCGGCCGCGCCGCGGCCGAGGTGCTCGCGGCGCTGACCGGCACAATGCCGTCCCGATGAACGAACCACGCCTGCCCGCGCTGTCCACCGCCGCCTTCCTCACGCTGCTGCTGATCGCGCTGCTGATGGGCGCCAACCACGTCGCCGCGCGCGTGGCTTTCAACCACGGCGCCGACGTCGCCACCGCGGTGGTGTTCCGCAGCGCCGTCACCGCGCTGGTCGTCGGCATGCTGATCGTGGTGCAGCGCGTGCCGCTGAAGCTCGAAGCGAAACACCGCCGCGCGCTGCCGGCCATCGGCGTGCTGATCGCGGTGCAGAGCCTGTGCCTGTATTCGGCGGTGGCGCGCCTGCCGGTGGCGCTGGCGCTGCTGGCCTTCAACACCTACCCGCTGTGGACGGCGCTGTGGGCGCGCATCGTCTACGCGCACCGGCCCGAGCGGCGCGTGCTGCTGGCGATGCCGGTGATGCTGGCCGGCCTGGCGCTCGCGCTCGACGTGTTCGGCGCCGCCTCCGGCCTGGGCGCGGCCGGGCAGTGGAGCCGCATCGGCGCCGGCGTGGCCTTCGCGGTCGGCGCGGCCGCCGTGTTCGGCCTCGCGCTGGTGCTGACGCAGCACGAAGCCGGCGGTCTCGACGGCCGCGTGCGCACCGCCGCGACGATGGGCCAGGTGGCGCTGCTGGCGCTGGCCGGCGTCGCATGGCAGGGCGGCTTCCAGCTGCCGCACGACGCCACCGGCTGGTGGGGCCTGGGCGGCCTGACGCTGCTGTACGGCACCGGCTTCACGATCATGTTCACCGTGCTGCCGCGCCTGGGCGTGGTGGGCAACTCGGCGATCATGAACGTGGAGCCGATCTTCGCGCTGGTGCTGGCCTGGGCGATCCTCGGGCAGGCGATCGCGGCGTCGCAGGTGGCGGGCGGGTTGGTGGTGGTGGCGACGGTGATGTGGTTGGGGTTGAGGCGGGGGTGATCGAGCCGGGGGCTCTCAGGACAGCCTCTGCCTGAGGAAGCTCACCAGGAACGGCGTGGCTGCCGACGCGAGCGTCGATGCGGTCGAAGCGTCGAAGCCGGCGCGGGATGCCATCGACCCGGCAACCCGCCCGGTGAGCATGCCTTCGCCGCCGTCGACCAATGATTTCAGGAAGCCGTCGCCGCTCACCAGGCCGGCCGCAAACGCGGCAAAGAAGTTTCTTCCGCCGTGGTGTTCCTCGGCCTGCGCGTGCGCGGCTTCGGCGGCATGACCCAGCAGCTGCTGGGCGGTCGCATCGTCGATGCCTTGTGCGCGCAGGCCGTCCAGCGCTCGAGCGCCTTGGTCGGAAGCCAGAAATTCGCGGGCCAGTTGCCGAGCGTCCATTCGCGTCAGGCCTTCAGGCAGTCGCTCATGAAGCTCTTGCGAGCGTCGCCCTTCAGGCTCTTGTCCTTTGCCTGGGCATTGCAGGTCTTCATCTTGTCCTTCTGGCTCGTGGCTGCCGTCTGCTTCGGCGCCGCGGCGGAGGCCGCTGCCGCTGGCGTCTTGGCCGCGGGCGCCGCCGGCTTGGCGGCCGGCGCCGCAGCCACGGCGTCCTTCTTGCTCTTCAGGCACGTCTTCATGAACTGCTTGTATTCGTCGCCCTTCTTGCCCTTGCCCTCGTGCGCGCATTCACCCATGCGCTGCTGCTGAGGGGTGAGCGTCTTCTCCTGCGCGAACGCCGGCGCGGCGACGAGCGCGGCACTCGTCAGGCACATCAACAAAGTGGCAAGGGACATCTGGCGCATGGTCATGGACAACTCCGTGTGGGGTGGGTAGGGCGATCGTTTCGACCGCGTAGGCCATCCACGGAACGCCGTGGCATTGCGCCGCGGCGACACGACGCACCACCGCCGACAGCCAGGCGACAGATTGGCGACGTGGATGCCCGCGCGCCATCCGCCGCAGGCAGCCGCTGCCGGCGGCTTCTCAGCCGGCCGCCGCCTTGGGGGGCGACAGGAAGGTCGCGCGCAGGTCGAGCGTGGATCTCACCCCCAGCTCGGCGCGGTGCGCATGCAGCCACTTCGTCGCGGCGGCCCGGCCCATCGTGTGCAGGGTCTGCAGGAAGGTCGCATCGGTGTTGAGCTTGCTGCTGGCGCGCAGCGGCGCCAGGCCGGCATCGTCGGCGACCATGTGCAGGCGCAGTTCCTTGTACTCGCCGCGCTGCAGGTCGCCACGGGTGATCAGCCGGCGCACGAAGTCGATGGCCCGCATCTCGGCGATCAGGCCGGCGTTGAAGGTGATCTCGTTGACGCGGTCCTGGATCTCCTCGGGCGTGTCCGGCACATCGGGCCGCTGCAGCGGATTGATCTTCACCAGCACGATGTCCAGCGCGGCCGTGTTGTAGATCAGCGGCCAGATCGCCGGGTTGCCGCTGTAGCCGCCGTCCCAGTAGGCCTCGCCATCGATCTCCACGGGCAGGAAGAGCTGCGGCAGGCAGGCGCTGGCCAGCAGCGCATCGATGCTCAGGTCGGCGCGGTCGAAGATGCGCGGCTGACCGGTGCGCACCGAAGTGGCGGTGATGAAGACGTTGAGCGGGCCGTCGTTCAGCACCTGGGGGCGCACGTGGCGCTGGAGGACGTTGCGCAGCGGGTTGGTGCCCAGCGGGTTGAACTGCGCCGGGCTGAAGGCGCGCAGGATCTGGTTGCCGGCGGCGAAGAAGGGGTTGTTGTCGAGATTGAAGCCGGCCAGTCCGCTGCCCGGACTGTGCGGCCAGACGCCGAAGCAGGCCCCCTTCTGCGCCACGTCGAGCCAGAAGGCGCGCAGCGCCGCCTGCGCGCCGGCGCGTCCACCCTCGGCCAGGCCGGTGGCCAGCACGGCTGCGTTCAGCGCCCCGGCGCTGGTGCCCGAGACGCCGTCGAAGCGCAGGTCGGGCTCGTCGAGCAGGCGGTCGAGAACGCCCCAGGTGAAGGCGCCGTGCGAGCCGCCGCCCTGCAGCGCAAGGTCCAGGGGGAAGGCGGCCGGGTTGGATTTCGTGGCGGGCATCGGTCTAGCGTAACGGCGCGGCGCCCGTGCAACGAGCGGCGCTGGCAGCTGAATCCGTGGAAACGCCGCCAGTGTCCGGCAGAATCGATCCCCGACCCCAGCGCAATGTCCCGATCGTTCCGGCCACGCCCGGCAAACACGCGGGGAGGCCATGGGCGAAGCCCGTGCATCGGCCGGACGGCGCGAGGTTTCTGAGCCTATGGCTCCGGCCGGCGCTGCGCGTGTTCCGAACCAATGAAGTCGTAAACGACGACCAAGCACTTGCGCGGGTTTGCGGCATGGCGATTCGGACACACTCTCACGTGAAGTCGAAAACAACATAGCGGAGCGGAACGGCTTTCCCACCCAGCTCGCAAACAGAGTCGCAAACAACCGCCGAGGCGACCTCCTTCGTATGAGCGTGACGATGCCCTGTGGACGTTTCTGCATCAGGTTGATGAAGCCAGAGCCATGACCAGCTCAATGTCGCCCTGCTCAATGGCCTGACGTGGTGTGCGGCCGGATAGAGCTTCACTCGGAGTTTCCAAGAAGGACAATATCGTCCATCCGCTCGCCGTGCAAAGCTCCTCGGCGATAGGACCAATCCACAGCAAGAGGTCTTCTTCGAACTGCCATCGGGGCAGACGTAAGCTGCGACCTTGCCCGGGAATGCCGATACATCGAGCGGCCGCGACCCAGCGCCTGACCGTGGAACTCCGCTCCCCAACGAGGAGCGCAGCCTCCTTCAGCGACACCATCTCGGCCGCTCGCAAGCGCTCTCCTCGAAACGGCGCACTCTGCCTTAAGAGCACGCGGACCGCAGACGCCGAAGCGTGGTCTGGGCGTTCTGGCGTGGTCGGACGTCGAGAATTCACGTGGGCATTCTCCAGAATCTGGAGTCCCTTGCCCAACGCTCTCTTCCTCTTCTCAGTCAGCTCGCCGATTGCATCGGCAGTGATGAGCAAGTTCCTTGACCTGATACCAGTTGAGGTTGCTCCGAAGTCTGCAGGTTCACTTGACCATGAAGTCCGCTTGGCAGCGTTAGGAGCCGGTCGCCCTGATCTGGCGAACTCACGCTGACCGCCATCAAGCTGACATTCACCTCAGCGGCCGGCGCCACCATGAACGTCGGCAAAAAGCGGGACGGCGGCCATTCGCTTCGCTTGGCAGCCGTGTCGAGCCCTGAATGACCGGTTGCTTCCGGCGCGGCGGGCTCGAGTCGACCCATAGGAGTCGGCTGCGGCTTTCTGAACGAACGGCTGGTTTACCTGAAACTTGACCTTCGCCGACGCTACCTTGAAAGTCATTGGACATCGTTAAGCATGGTCTGCCCACAAGGGGTGCAGTAGACAGCGCAGTACCTCTCAGGCGGTGCGCCAGAGCCGTCGGTAGCCGACCCAGGCGATGCCGGCCCAGACCGCCAGGCGTAGCGCCATGGCTGCGGCCGTGCGCAACTCGTAGGCCCCGCCTTGCCACACGTGGAGGGCGAACGCCGCGAAAACTGCTGCCGTGGACAAGGCGATCAGACCGGCCCATGGCACGGCCCACCGCCGGCCCAACCAAAACCCAGAGCCGGCCACGACATAGGCAAGCCCCGCCAGGAAGTTGAACCAGACGACGAAGCCGACGCTGGACCCGGCCGCCTGCCGGACCGCATCGCTGCCAAACAGCACGCGCCCTCCGGATACCAGCGTCAGCAGGCCGAACAGCACGGCGATCACGGCCGCCACACGCAAGGAATGTTCGCGATTCGAGTGCTTCATGCTGCGGCTTCGGTCTCCAGGCTGCGCCCCTCGCCGACCTCCTCGAAGGTCTTGCCATCGCGGATGTGATAGATACGCTTGAAGGTCGGGATGATCTTCTCGTCGTGCGTGACGACGATGATCGCGGTGCGGTACTGGGTGGCCATCCGGTTGAGGATGCGCATGACCGCCAGCGCCCGCTCGCTGTCCAGCGGCGCCGTGGGCTCGTCGGCCAGGATCACCGGCGGCTGGTTGGCCAGGGCGCGGGCGATCGACACGCGCTGCTGCTCGCCGCCGGAGAGTTCCGAAGGCTGCGCCCGTGCGCGGTGCCCCACGTCGAGCGCGTTCAGCAGCTCGAGCGCCCTCTGACGGGCCTGGCCGTTGGGCCGGCCGGCCAGCATCGGCATAAGGGCGACGTTGTCGGTGACGTCGAGGAAGGGGATCAGGTAAGGCGCCTGAAAGACGAAGCCGATGCTGTCGCGTCGCAGCGCGCGCAGGTCGGGGATCTTCCAGCCGTTGTCGTAGATGGTCTGACCACCCAGGATCATGCGGCCTGCGCTGGGCTCGATCACCGCGCCCAGGCACTTCAGCAAGGTGCTCTTGCCCGACCCCGACGGGCCGATCAGGCCCACCACCTCGCCGGGTGCGACGACCATGTTGACGTCCTTGAGCGCATCGACCGCGGTGTCGCCCTGGCCGTAGCGCTTGCGCAGGCCCTCGATGCGGATGCCGAGTTCGCCCAACTCAACCCCCGATCGCCGCGGCCGGGTCGACCTTCAGCGCCGCACGGATCGCCAGCGTGCTGGCCAGCGCACAGATCAGCAGCACGGCGATCAGCCCGCGCACGGCATCGCCCGGCTCCAGCAGCACGTACTTCGGGAAGAACGGCGCCCAGAAGGTGGCGGCCACCTTGCCGACGACAAAACCGATCAGCCCCAGGCCCAGCGCCTGCTGCAGGATCATCCCGGCGATCGTGCGGTTGCGGGTACCGATGAGCTTGAGCACCGCGATCTCGCGGATCTTGCCCAGCGTCATCGTGTAGATGATGAAGGCCACGATGGCCGCGCTGACCACGGCCAGGATGACCAGGAACATGGCGATCTGGCGCGCCGAAGTGGCGATCAGCTTGGCGACCAGGATCTCCTCCATCTGCTCGCGCGTGTAGGCCTCCAGGTGCTTCCAGCGGCGGATCGGCTCGGCCACCGCCTCGGCCGGGAACCCCGGGCGCACCTGCACCAGCACGGCGTTGACGCTGCGGTTGCTGGACTGCGTGGCCTGGATCGCCTCCAGCAGCCCCGGCACGCCGGGCCGGTTCAGGCCCGGATTGGCCGCCGTCCGCGCGCGCTCGTTCAGGATCGCTTCGTTGTCCTTCAGGAACTGCGCCTCCTGCGCATCCTTCAGCGGGATGAAGACCATCGGGTCGCCACCCGAGGACACCATGCGCTGTGTCAGCCCCACCACCGTGTAGTCGTGGCGCCGGACGCGGATGCGGTCGTCGAGCTGGAACCCGGTGCGCACGTCGGCCACCGCCTCGTAGTGGCTGCGCGTGATGTGACGGCCGGCCACCAGGTAGCCCGGCTCACCCGGCTGTCCCGGCTCGAAGCCGACCACCATGGCGCGCACGTCGGTCGCTTCATGCCGGACCTGCATCGTCAGGTAAGTGACGTTGGCAGCGCGCGCCACACCGGGCAGGCCGAGGATGCTGCGCACCGCGTCGTCGCGGATGCTGGAGGCCTCGGCATACGGGCCCTGGGTGTCCTGCTGCACCACCCACAGGTCGGCGCCGCTGTTGTGCAGCAGCGCGCGGGCGTCGTCGACCATGCCGCGGTAGATGCCGGCCATCGACAGCGTCACGCCGATCAGCAGGCCCAGGCCCATCCCCGTGAGCACGAACTTGCCCCACGAGTGCAGGATGTCGCGGCCGGCCAGGCTGATCATGGCGAGCGTGCGGTCAGACGGTCGACGACCTTGATGCGGCCGCCTGCGGCCAGTTCCTTCTCGCTGTAGACGACGATGCGGTCGCCTGCCTTTAGGCCGTCGAGGACGTGAACCCGGCCGTCGAGACCGGACTGTCCCAGGCGCACTGGCGCCAGGCGTAGCGAATCGCCGTCGAGCAGCCAGACCGCGGCTTGTTCCCGGGCCTGCATGCCGGAATCATCGACCCGGCGCTTGATGCTCGCGTTGGGCACCAGCAGGGCGGATGGCGGAGTCGGCAGCGCCAGTGTCACCTCGGCGAGTTCGCCCACGGACACGCCGGCAGGCAGGCTGTCGAACGCCACCTGCGCGACACGCTCTTCGGTGACGCTGTCGCTGATCGCCTCGACGCGCGACACCTTGCCGGCGATCGGCCTGCCCGGGTTGGAGCGCAATACGATCTGCGCCTGCAGGCCCGGCGCCAGACCCGCGGAGCGGCCCTGGTCGAAGCGGACCTTGACCCACAGCGATGACGGTTCGATGAGCCTGAGCACCGCCTGGCCGGCGACCACCGTGGAGCCAGCCTCGGCGTCGCGGCTGACCACGACGCCGTCGCTGGGCGCCAGCAGACGCACGTTGTCGCGCTGCTGCAGCAAGCCGGCGCGCTCGGCCGCCAGTCGCTTGAGATCCTGCCGCGCCGCAGCCAGGTTGGCATCGGCGCCACTCACAGCGGCGTCGGCCGAGGTCTGCTCCTGCAACTTGCCTTCGACGACGCCGGCACTGATGAAATTCTTCTCGCCCAGATCCACGTAACGGCGCGCGTTGATGGCTGCCAGTTCCCTCTTGGCGAGCGCGTCCTTGCGCTGGGCCTCCACCGCCGCCGCCGCGCTGCCGGCGCGCGCGATCGACGCGTCGAGCGCGGCCAGGCGTTCGTCGAGGTCAACCGGGTCCATCTCGGCCAGCAACTGGCCGGCCTTGACCGTGTCCCCGACGTCGACCGCCACCTTGCGCACGCGCCCGGCCGTCGTCGGCCCGATCAGGTAGGACCGCCGTGCCTCGACCGTGCCGATGCCGAACAGCGCCGGTGTCAGGCGTCCTTCGGTGACCTCGATCACGGTCACACGGGTCGGCGCCAAGGGACCTGAGCGCATGACGACGAAGGCCAGTGCACCGAGCAGCAAGACGCCGAGCAGGCCCAAGCCCACACGGCGCGACATCATGGATTCGAGCTTCATGATGCCTCGCAGATGCCTCGAAGGAAGATCGCAAACACGCGGTCGGCCTGCGCCTTCAGGGTCCCGGGCTTGCCGCTCAACATCGACTGCATCACCAGGCCCTGGACGATGCCGACGAACAGCGTCGCAGCGGCTTCCC
>JAKOZT010000146.1 GCA_029779845.1 Pseudomonadota bacterium
GCGCACCGCGAGAAGCTGGGCCTGGCCGAGGAGCCGGCCTGCTGGATCCTGCTGGGCTACGCCAGCGGCTACACCAGCGCCTTCATGGGCCGGCTGGTGCTGTTCAAGGAAACGGTCTGCGCGGCCTGCGGGGCGGACCACTGCCAGATCGTCGGCCGGCCGATCGACGAGTGGCCGGACGGCGAGGCCCACCGGGTCTACTTCGAGCCCGACTCGCTGCTGCAGAAGATCGAGGCGCTGAGCCAGCAGGTCGAGGCGCTGCGCTCCACCCTGGAGCCGGGCGCCGAGGGCGCGATGATCGGCCAGGCGCCGACGTTCCGGCGCGGCTATGAGCTGCTGCGCAAGGCCGCCGGCACGCAGGTGACGGTGCTGCTGACGGGCGAAACCGGCGTCGGCAAGGAGCGTTTTGCCCGCGCGCTGCACGAGCTCTCCGAGCGCCGCGCGGCGCCCTTCGTCGCGGTCAACTGCGCGGCGCTGCCGGGCGAGCTGATCGAGGCCGAGCTGTTTGGCGTCGAGAAGGGCGGCTACACCGGCGCGCACGCCTCGCGCGCCGGGCGCTTCGAGCGTGCGGACGGCGGCACGCTCTTCCTCGACGAGATCGGCGAGATGCCGCTGGCCGCGCAGGCCAAGCTGCTGCGCGCGCTGCAGGAGGGCGAGATCGAGCGCATCGGCAGCGAATCGGTGCGCAAGGTGCACGTGCGGGTGGTGGCCGCCACCAACGTGGACCTGGAGGCGGCGGTGGCGCAGGGGCGCTTCCGCCGCGACCTGCTGTACCGGCTGAACGTCTACCCGATCCGCATCCCCGCGTTGCGCGAGCGCCCCGGCGACATCGAGACGCTGGCGCGCAGCATGCTCAGCCGCTTCAGCGCGCTGCACGGCAAGCGCATCGCCGGCATCAGCGAGCGGGCGATGCAGGCGCTGGCCACGCACCCCTGGCCGGGCAACGTGCGCGAGCTGGAGAACCTGATCGAGCGCGGCGTCATCCTGGCCGCGCAGGACGGGCCGATCGAGCTGGAGCATGTCTTCCCGGAGGCGCCCGAGCCGCAGCGCCAGGCCGGCCTGGGCCCGCAGGGGCGGCTGGCCGATGTCGATTCGCGCGAGCAGCGCGACCTGCTCGACCGCGTGCTGGACTGCGGGATGTCGCTGGACCAGCTCGAACAGCGCGTGCTGGAGGCGGCGGTGAGCGCGGCCGGCGGCAACCTCTCGGCCGCGGCGCGGCGGCTCGGCATCACCCGGCCGCAGCTGGCCTATCGGCTCAAGCGGGCGGCCGAGGCCTCCGGTTCGCCCGCTGCGGCCGACCCAGCCTGACGCCGCGTAGGATCGCCGCGATGCTCCCGTCCGAGAAATTCCTCGCCGCCTTCCACGTCCCTGATGAGGCGCCGCGCACCCTGGCCGAGCGCGCCTACCTCGGGCTGCGCCACGACATCGTCACCGGTGCGCTGCCGCCGGGCGAGCGCCTGCGCGTCGAGCACCTGAAGGACCGCTACGAGGTGGGTGCCGGCACGCTGCGCGAGGCGCTGGGCCTGCTGGTGTCGGACGCGCTGGTGCAGGCCGAGGGGCAGCGCGGCTTTCGCGTCGCGCCGATGTCGATGGCCGACCTGGCCGACGTCACCGCCAACCGCGTCTTCCTGGAGACCGAGGCGCTGCGCCAGTCGATCCGCAGCGGCGATGCGCAGTGGGAGCGCGAGCTGGCCGCCGCCTTCGAGGCCCTGTCCCTGGCCGAGCTGAACCCCGCCGGGCGTGACGTGGCCGAGTGGGAGCGCTGCAACCGGGCCTTCCACGAGGCGCTCATCG
>JAKOZT010000022.1 GCA_029779845.1 Pseudomonadota bacterium
CCAGCAACTCACCCATGCCGCGACCACCACCGCCCACGCGCTGCGCGGTGGCGATGGCGGCGGCTCCGGCCAGGGGCCGAGCCTGCGCGATTCCGATTCATAAGGAGAACCGACCATGCGATTCAAGAAACCGCAGGTGCGCTACGCCGACACGCCGCAGCCTGCCACGCCGTACCAAGCTGCCGGCCAGGTGTGGGACGAGCGCATCGGCTCGCCGCGCGTCCAGGCGAAGAACTGGCGCCTGATGGCCTTCGGCTGCCTGACGCTTGCGCTGCTGATGGCCGGCGGCCTGGTGTGGCGCTCGGCGCAGTCCTTCGTGACGCCCTACGTCGTAGAGGTGGACAACGCGGGCCAAGTGCGCGCCGTGGGCGAAGCCGCCACGCCGTACCGGCCCAACGATGCGCAGACCGCGTACCACATCGCGCGCTTCGTGACGCTGGTGCGCTCGCTGTCCATCGACCCCATCGTGGTGCGGCAGAACTGGCTCGACGCCTACGACTACACGACCGACAAGGGCGCGGCCGTGCTCAACGACTACGCACGGGTCAACGACCCGTTCGCGCGCATCGGCAAGGAGTCGGTGACGGTGCAGATCACCAGCGTCGTGCGCGCCAGCGACACGTCTTTCAACGTTCGCTGGACGGAACGCCGCTACGTCAACGGCGCCGCGGCGGGCTTGGAGCGGTGGACGGCAGTGGTGTCCATCGTGCTTCAGCCGCCGCGCACCGAAGAACGCCTGCGCAAGAACCCCCTGGGCATCTACGTCAACGGCCTGTCGTGGAGCCGCGAACTGGATTCTTCCGAAGGAGCCAAGCCATGAATGATCTTTTCCGTAAAACCGCTTTGCCGGTGATCCTGCTGGCCTCGACGGTCTTGTTCGCGGGCTGCGCCACGCAAGGCAAGCCGCCGCCTGTGATCTCGCTCGATGAGCCGGTGCAGGCCCAGCCGCTGCCAGAGCCGCCCGCGCCGGTGGAGGTGGTGGCCGTGCCCGAGGTGCTGCCGATGCCAGCCCAGTTGAAGCCCGTGCCCGAGGCGGAAGATGCCAAACCCGCGCCGGAACCGGCAGACGAGAAGGTGCGCGTCTCGCGCGCCAATGCCGAGGCCCGCGTCGCGCCCACGCGCGAGGGCTATGTCAACGCGATTCAGGTGTGGCCCTTCACCGATGGCGCGCTCTACCAAGTCTATGCGGCCGTGGGCCGCGTGACCGTGATTGCCTTGCAACCGGGCGAGGAACTGGTGACGGTGGCCGCCGGCGATACCGTGCGCTGGATCGTGGGCGACACGTCCAGCGGTAACGGCGCCGACTTGCGCGTGAACGTGCTGGTTAAACCCATCCGCTCTGGCCTCAAGACCAATCTCGTCATCACCACCAGCCGCAGGACGTACCTGCTGGAGCTGTCCTCGACGGAAAAGACGTGGATGGCATCGGTGTCCTGGGAGTACCCGCGCGACCGAATGCTGGCCTTGCAGCGTCAGGCGCAGGCGGCCAGCGCCGCCGCGCCGGTCGATACCGGGCTGGCGCTGGAGAACCTGCGCTTCCGCTACGCGATCAGCGGCAGTAGTCCGTCGTGGAAGCCGTTGCGCGCCTTCGACGACGGGCAGAAGGTCTATATCCAGTTCCCCGCCGGCATCGCGCAAGGCGAACTGCCGCCGCTGTTCGTAATAGGGCCGGAAGGCGACGGGCAACTGGTGAACTACCGCTTCCGCTCGCCGTACTACATCGTGGATCGCCTCTTTGGCGCGGCAGAGCTGCGCCTGGGTGGCGACAAGGGCGACGTGGTGCGGATCGAGCGCACGGATGGCGTGGCACGGAGGAATTGACCATGAGCCAGGACGACACCCCCGACCTCGCCACGCCGCAGGCGGGCAAGGTCGCGCCCGAGGCGGTGGTGCTGCGCGCCCAGCCGCGCCCGGTCACGCGCCTGAACCGACGCACGCTGGCTATCCTCGTCGGCAGTCTGTCGGTTGCCGTGCTCGGCGCCACGATCTGGTCGTTGCAACCGCAGCGGCGCAGCGCCGACGAGCAAACCGAGCTTTACAACGTCGATCGCGTCTCGAAATCCGAGGGGCTGGACGGCCTGCCGGCCGACTACTCGAAGCTGCCGCCGCAAGTGCCCGAGTTGGGGCCTCCGCTGCCGGGCGACCTCGGCCCTGCCATCGTGAACTCGCAGCAGCCGGCCGTGGCCGCCTACGCGGCCCCCGGCCACGATCCCAACGATGCCTTGCGTAAGGAGGCGGAAGCCGCTGCGGCTTCGTCGGTGTTCTTCCGCTCGGGCGGCCAAGGCCAAGCCGCCACCACGGTGGCGCAGGCAGCGCCGGGTGTGCCTGGCGGTGCAAGCGCGCTCGCGGCCTTCGACCCGCTCGCTGCCGGGCCGGCGTCGGTGGCGGCGCAGCCTGCCGACCCGAACGCCGTGCAGAACCGGCAAGACCAGAAGGAGGCGTTCCTGAAAGCCGGCTCTACGGAAACCCGCAATTCCGGCAATCTGGCGCTGCCCGCGTCCCCTTATCAAGTGATGGCCGGAACGGTGATCGCCGGCGCGCTGGTGACAGGCATCAAGTCGGACTTGCCGGGCGACGTGATCGGCACTGTGACGGAGCCGGTCTATGACACGGCCACCGGCAAGTTCCTGCTGATCCCACAGGGGTCGCGCATCCTCGGGCGCTACAACAGTCAGGTCAGCTACGGGCAGAGCCGCGTGCAAGTGGTGTGGAACCGGATCATCTTGCCCGACACGTCCTCGCTGACGCTCGACAACCTAGTGGGCACCGACCCGGCCGGCTACGCGGGCTTGGAGGACGACGTGGACTGGCACTGGAACCGCATCTTTGCCGGTGCGGTGCTGACGACGCTGCTGGGCGTCGGCGCAGAACTGGCCGCGCCGGAGAACCGCCAGGACGGCAACCGCATCGTCATCGCTGGCCGTGACAGCGCCCAGGACAGCATCAACCAGGTCGGCCAGGAAATCACCCGGCGCAACATGAACATCCAGCCGACGCTGACCGAGCGACCGGGCCTGCCGGTGCGGATTATCGTCAACCGGGATCTGGTGCTGCGGCCGTACCAGCCTCTGTTCTTCAATCGGGGAGCTTCGCAATGAACGCGACCAAGAAGCTGCGGCTTGGGCCGCTGCCCAAGACTGAGAACCTCAAGCTGACCTTCGCCTGCCCGGTCAACCTGAAGGCAGACCTCGACCGCTACGCCGCCCTGCACGCGCAGGCGTATGGCGAGGCCGTCGATGCAGAGAAGTTGATCCCGCACATGCTGGAGGCGTTCATCGCCGGCGACCGAGGATTCAGGAAAGGAGCGGCGCCCAGGGCCGCGCCACCGAAACAGTCCTGACGATGCGGACGCATCCGCTGTCACCCACGATGAAAGCGCAGCCTACCGGCTGCGCTTTCGCTTTGAGAGGCTGCTTGCGACAAGCCGCGGCTATGATGACAGTGCGACCTTGCCCGCTGCGCCGCCCCTGGGCTTGCTACCGCGAAGCGCCTATGCGGCACCTAGCGAGAAAAGCAGCAAGAGCACTCGATGGCCGAAATCTGGCCTAACTTGTTGCTCCGTAAGACCTTTCGCGCCACTGCCTGTCTGCATCAAAGACTTGACAGCGGACATTTTTCATTCCAGCGGCGGCAAGCCCAGGCTGATGCGCGCGAAGGCCGCGATCACCGGCCGCTCGGCGGCGTGGAACACCACCGAGCCGGCGCTGCGCGTGCGCACCACCAGGCGCGGCGCGATCAGCCAGGTCAGCCCGGGGATCAGGATCAGCTTGGTCTGCGTGACCTCGGCCAGCGCCACGTGCTTGTCGCTCCACCAGCTCTGGTGGATGTGCGTGGCGGTGACGCGCGTGCGGCTGATCAGGATCCACCAGAAGCAGAACAGCACGATGGCCGCGAGCAGCGCGAGGAACAGCAGCGCCGAGGATGACAGCGCGCCCAGCCGCCCGCCTTGCGCGGCGCGCCAGGCGTAGGCCGCCGCGCCGGCCACCAGCGCCGCAGCCGTGCCCTTGACCAGCGGCGTGAAGGCGGCGCCTTCGACGCAGGCCTCGCTCACTTCGGCGCGCTGCCCGCCTCGGCCGGCGTGGTCTTGAACAGCTCGTCGAGGTCGACGTTCTTGTCCTTGTCGCCGTAGCTCTCGCTGGGCGCGTCGATCTGCACCTTGTCGAGGTCGATCTTGACCTCGTCGTCGAGGAAGACCGTCACGGTCTGCGGGAAGGCGATGACGATGGCCACCAGCAGCAGCTGCAGGATCACCCACGGGATCGAGCCGAGGTAGATGTCGCTCGACTCCACGCGCTTGGGCAGCGCGCCGCTCTTGTGCAGCGTGTCGGAGATGCCGCGCAGGTAGAACAGCGCGAAGCCGAACGGCGGGTGCATGAAGCTGGTCTGCATGTTCACGCACAGCATCACGCCGAACCAGATCATGTTGATGCCCATCTTGTCGGCCACCGGGCCGAGGAAGGGCAGGATGATGAAGGCGATCTCGAAGAAGTCGAGGAAGAACGCCAGGAAGAAGATGAAGACGTTGACGGCGATGAGGAAGCCCACCTGCCCGCCCGGCAGCGAGGTCAGCATGTGCTCGATCCACCTGCCGCCCTCGACGCCCTGGAACACCAGCGAGAACACGCGCGAGCCGATCAGGATGAACACCACCATCGCGGTGATGCGCATCGTGCCGGCCATCGCGCCCTTGACCAGCTCCCACCTGAGCCGGCCGTGGATGGCCGCGAGCACGAAGGCGCCCACCGCGCCCATCGCGCCGGCCTCGGTGGGCGTGCAGATCGCGGTGTCCATCCACGGCAGGCCGCCCATGCTGCCGAGCACCGCGAAGATCAGGATGAACGAGGGGATGATGCCGCGCAGGCACTTGAGCACCAGCGCCGGGCCGGACAGCGTGCGCGCCTCCTTGGGCACGCCGGGCACGAACTCGGGGCGGACGCGGCTGAGCATGAAGGTGTACAGCGCGAACAGCAGCACCTGCAGGATCGACGGCCCCCAGGCGCCCTTGTACATGTCGCCCACCGGGCGGCCGAGCTGGTCGGCCAGCACCACCAGCACCAGCGAGGGCGGCACCAGCTGCGTGATCGTGCCCGAGGCGGCCAGCACGCCGGTGGCGTAGCGCATGTTGTAGCCGTAGCGCATCATCACCGGCAGCGAGATCATCGCCATCGCGATCACCTGGCCGGCCACCGTGCCGGTGACGGCGCCGAGGATGAAGCCGACGATGATCACCGAGTAGCCCAGCCCGCCGCGCACCGGGCCGAACAGCTGGCCCATCGAGTCGAGCATGTCCTCGGCGAGGCCGCATTTCTCGAGGATCGCGCCCATCAGCGTGAAGAACGGGATCGCCAGCAGCAGGTCGTTGCTGAGGATGCCGAACACGTTGAGCGGCAGGTTGGCCATGAAGGCCGGCGAGAACCAGCCCATCTCGATGGCGACGAAGCCGCACAGCAGGCCGAGCGCCGACAGCGAGAACGCCACCGGGAAGCCGATCAGCATGATGACGATCAGCCCCGCGAACATCAGCGGGGCGAAGTTCTCCATGCTCATTGCAGCGGCCTCTCGTAGTGGATGTCGAGGTCGTAGCGGTGCATCAGCCAGCCGACGCGCTTGATCACCTCGGCGATGCCCTGCAGCGTGACCAGCGCGAAGCCCACCGGCAGCGTCAGCATCGCCGGCCAGCGGATCAGGCCGCCGGCCTGGCTCGACATCTCGCCGCTCTGGTACCACTTGATGAACAGCGGCGTCGACAGCCACAGCATCAGCACCATCACCGGCAGCAGGAAGAACAGCAGGCCGAAGATGTCGATCAGCACCTGCGTGCGGCCGTTGTAGCGGCCGTACAGCACGTCGACGCGCACGTGCTCGTTCAGGCGCAGCACCTGCGCGGCGCCGAACATCACGCAGGCGGCGAACATGTACCACTGCACCTCGAGGAAGGCGTTCGAGCTGATGTCGAAGGCGTAGCGCACCGCTGCGTTGCCGGCGCTGATGAAGCACGACAGGAACACCGCCCACTTGGCGATCGCGCCGAAGCGGTCGGTCAGCCAGTCGACGGCCCGCGCGAAGGCGAACAGGGTATTCATGGCGCGCACTGTGAGGGGGAAACCCTCGCCGCGCCACGGAGCTTTCCGCTACGTGGTTCTACGCAGCGGGGTCGTTGCAGTGCTCGACGGCGTACTTGATCAGCTCGGCCTGGCCGCCCAGGTTGAGCTTGCGGCGGATGTTCTGGCGGTGCGTCTCGACGGTGCGCACGCTCATGCCCAGCGCCTCGGCGATCTGCCGGCTCGAGCGGCCGCGCGCCAGGCCGCGCAGGATCTCGCTCTCGCGCTGCGACAGCGCCGGGCGGGCCTCGCCGCCGTCGTCGTGGCCGCGCCGCGCCGCCAGGCCGGCGCCGAGGAAGCTGCGCCCCGCGGCCACCGCCAGGATGGCCTCGACGATCTCCTCCGCCGGCGCCTCCTTCAGCACGTAGCCGCGCGCGCCGGCGGCCAGCGCGCGGTGCACGTACTCGGGGTTGTCGTACATGCTGAGCATCAGCACGCGCAGCTCGGGGTACTTGTCGCGCAGCCGCGCGGTCAGCTCGATGCCGTTGAGCTGCTTCATGCCGACGTCCATCAGCACCAGATCGGGGCGCAGCATGCCCACGCGCGCGAAAGCCTGCTCGGCGTCGCCGGCCTCGCCGACCACCTCGATGCCGGGCGTCTGCGCCAGGCGCGCGCGCAGGCCCTCGCGCACCAGCGGGTGGTCGTCGACGAGGAGCACGCGCGTCGTCGTCGCCGTCGTCATCACGCGGCCTCCGCGGGCGGCTCGCGCAGCCCTTCGATGGCCGCTTCGGGCAGGTCGGCCAGCACCGCGGTGCGGCCGGGGCGCGAGGCGATCGAGAAGCTGCCGCCGATCGACTCGACGCGCTCGCGCATGTTGCGCATGCCGATGCCGCGGCGCGGGTCGACGCGGATCGCCGGCACGTCGAAGCCGATGCCGTCGTCGACGATGCGCAGCCGCAGGCCGCCGGCGTGGAAGATCAGCCGGATGCCCACGCGCGTCGCGCCGGCGTGCTTCTCGATGTTGGTCAGCGACTCCTGCACGACGCGGAACAGCACGGTGTTGACCTCGTCGGGCAGCATCGGGGCCTCGCCCCACAGCTGCAGCGCGACGCGCACGCGGCCGTGCTGGTCGAACTCGGCGGCCAGGTCGTCGAGCGCGGCCGGCAGGCCGAGCGTGTCGAGTTCGGCCGGGCGCAGCCGGTGCGAGATGCGGCGCACCTGGTGCAGCGCGTCGCCCAGGCGCTGCACCGCGCGCAGCAGCGCCGGCGGCGCGCCCTGCGGCCCGAGCTGGCTGGTCGCCGACTCGAGCAGCAGCTTGATCGACACCAGCGTCTGGCTGGTGCTGTCGTGCAGCTCGCGCGACAGGTGGGCGCGCTCGTCCTCCTGCGACTTCACCACCTGGCGCGCCAGGTTGCGCAGCTTGCCGTCGGCGATGCGCGCGTCGCCCAGGTTGAGCACCAGGCCGCAGCCGCCGATCAGCACCAGGCCGAGCACCGCGATGCCGGCGATCCACCACATCGTCGTCGTGACGTTCTCGTCGACCTGGCGGTCCAGCCGCGCCAGCGTGGCCTGGATGTCGTCGAGGTAGACGCCGGTGCCGATCACCATGTTCCAGCGCGGCAGCGAGATCGCGTAGGCCAGCTTGGGCTTGAGGGTGCGCGCCGAGGGCTTGTCCCACAGGTAGCGCACGTAGCCGCCGCCCTCGTGCGCGCGCGCGATCAGCTCGCGGATCACGCGCACGCCGTTCGGGTCCTGCAGGTTCCACAGGTCCTGCCCTTGCAGCTCGGGCTGGCGCGGGTGCAGCAGGTTGCGGCCGGCGGCGTCGAAGACGAAGAAGTAGTCGTCGATGCCGGTGGCCATCGCTGTCAGCAGGTCGACCGCCTCGGCGCGGATCGCTTCGTCGTCGCGGCGCGTGTCGTACAGCGGCGCGAGCGCGCTGCGCGCCTGTTCGACGCGGTTGAGCAGCTCGACTTCCTTGGCGGCCATGATGGCGCGCTCGACCACGGCGCGCTCGCGGCGCGACAGGTCCTGCTGCTGCTGGCGCATCGCCAGCGCGATCAGGCCGAGCGAGAGCAGCAGCGGCAGGATCGCCAGCAGCAGGAAGCGCGCGCGCGGGCGGATCGTCATGACCCCGCCGCCGCGCGCCCTCAGCGCGCCAGCGCCGCCTGGTAGAGCTTGCCCGAGCGCGTGCCGCTGCGGCAGAAGGCCAGCAGCGGGCGCGGCAGGCTGGCGAGCAGCTCGGCCATGCGCGCGATCTGTTCGGGCGACTGCCAGGCCGGCTGCACCGGCAGCCAGACGTAGGCGAGGCCGGCCGCCTCGGCGGCGGCCTGCATCTGCGCGCTGGTGGGCTGGTGCGGGCCTTCCTCGAAGTCGGGCCGGTTGTTGACCACGCTCTTGAAGCCCAGCGCGGCCAGCTCGGCCATCGCCGCCGGCTCGAGTTGCGGCGCGACGCAGACATCGGGAGCGACGTTGCGCAGGAGTTGCTTCACGGGAATCATCATGGACCTCAGCGCGAGAGTGCCTGCTTGACCGCCGCCGACACCAGGCCCATGTCGGCCTGGCCGGCGAACTTGGCCTTGGCGGCGGCCATCACCTTGCCCATGTCGGCCGGGCCCGTGGCGCCGAGTTCGGCCACCAGCGCCGCCACCTGCGCGGCGATCTGCTCGGCCGACAGGCGCGCCGGCAGGTAGCCTTCGAGCACCTGCAGCTCGGCCGTTTCCTTCTCGACCAGATCGGTGCGGCCGGCGGCGGAGAACTGCGCGATCGAATCCTTGCGCTGCTTGATCAGCTTGTCGACGATGCCGACCACGGCCGTGTCGTCGAGCTCGATGCGCTCGTCGACCTCCTTCTGCTTCAGCGCCGCCAGCAGGCCGCGGATGGTCAGCAGCCGGGCGGCTTCCTTGGCGCGCATGGCGGCCTTCATGTCTTCGGTGATGCGGTCCTTGAGGCTCATGCTCGTCTCCAGAAGCGACAAAGCCCGCAGAGGCTGCGGGCTTCGATGATGCGGCCGAAGCTCAGTAGAGCTTCTTGGGCAGCTGCATGCTGCGAACGCGCTTGAAATGGCGCTTGACGGCCGCGGCCTTCTTGCGCTTGCGCTCGGCGGTGGGCTTCTCGTAGAACTCGCGGGCACGCAGGTCGGTCAGCAGCCCGAGTTTCTCGATGGTGCGCTTGAAGCGGCGCAGTGCCACGTCGAACGGCTCGTTTTCTTTGACGCGAATCGTAGTCATGTAGAACGGTTAGGGTTGAGTTGCGCTCGGTGTTGCGGTGCGTTCCTTGGCCGGAGGGTCCGGAGTTCCTGCCAGGATCGGCCGCCGCAATCGCGGCGCGGGTTTGCCAGCAAAGACGACGATTATATGCCGGAAGCAGGGCTCTGCAAGCCGGCGCCCAAGGCACGCGCGCAGGCGGCGGCGCTGGCCCAGGCCCACTGGAAGTTGTAACCGCCGAGCCAGCCGGTCACGTCGACCACCTCGCCGATGAAGTGCAGGCCTGGGACGAGACGGCTTTCCAGGGTCTGCTGGTTCAGCTCGCGCGTGTTGACGCCGCCCAGCGTCACCTCGGCCTTGCGGTAGCCCTCGCTGCCATCGGGCGTGATCTGCCAGCCTTGCAGGCTTGCGGCGAGCGCGCGCAGCTCGGCGTCGCGCATCTCGGCCAGCGCCCGGGCCGCCCAGCCGGGGCGGGCGGCCAGCCAGGCCTCGGCCAGCCGGCGCGGCAGGCGCTCGGCCAGTTCGCTGCCGAGCTGGCGGCGCGAGCCGGGCTTGGCGGCGAGCAGCTCCTCGGCGAGGTCGTGGCCGGGCGCGAGGTCGAGGCTCAGCGGCTCGCCTTCGTGCCAGTAGCTGGAGGCTTGCAGCACCGCCGGGCCCGACAGGCCGCGGTGCGTGAAGAGCAGGTCTTCGACGAAGCGCCCGCGCCCCTTGCCGCTGCCGGCGGCGATGCCGACTTCCAGCGAGATGCCGGCCAGCGGCACGAAGGGCGCCCAGTCGGACGGCGCGAAGGTCAGCGGCACCAGGCCGGGGCGCGTGGGTACGAGGCGGTGGCCGAACTGCGCCGCGAGGCGATGGCCGAAGTCGCTCGCGCCGATCTTCGGGATCGAGAGCCCGCCGGTGGCGACGACCAGCTTGCGCGCGCGCATCGTCCCGCCGTCGCTGTCCAGCTCGAAGCCGTCGCCGGCGCGCCGCACCGCCTTCACCGCGCAGGGCTGGCGGCGCTCGACGCCGCCGGCCGCGCACTCGGCCAGCAGCATCCCGATGATGTCCTCGGCCGAGCGGTCGCAGAACAGCTGGCCCTTGTGCTTCTCGTGCCAGGGAATGCGATGGCGCTCGACCAGCGCGATGAAGTCGGCCGGCGTGTAGCGCGCCAGCGCCGAGCGGCAGAAGTGCGGGTTCTCGGAGAGGAACTGCGCCGGCGTCGCGTCGCGGTTGGTGAAGTTGCAGCGCCCGCCGCCCGAGATGCGGATCTTCTCCGCCACCTTGGCCGCATGGTCGAGCAGCAGCACGCGCGCGCCGAGCTGCCCGGCCATCGCCGCGCAGTGAAGGCCGGCCGCTCCCGCGCCGACGATCACTGCATCGAAGTCGCTCGCGCTGCTCAGGGTTGATATTTCCAGGCGCCGTTGACGATCTTCACCATCACGTAGGCGCGCTGGTCCAGGCCGAGGTGGTCGGTGGGCGACATCGTGAAGATGCCGTGCGCGCCCGGCACGTCCTTCACCTGCTCGATGGCGTCGCGCAGCGCGGCGCGGAACTCGGCGGTGCCGGGCTTGGCCTTCTTCAGCGCCGCCGGCACGGCGGCGGCCATCAAGAGGCCGGTGTCCCAGGCGTGCGCGCCGAAGGTCGAGACGCTGCCCTTGCCGTGCGCCGCCTCGTAGGCCTGCACATAGGCCATCGCCGACTTCTTGACCGGGTGCGACGCGGGCAGCTGGTCGGCCACCAGCACCGGGCCGGAGGGCAGGAAGGTGTCGTCGACGTCCTTGCCGCCCACGCGCAGGAAGTCGGCGTTGGCCACGCCGTGCGTCTGGTAGTACCTGCCGGTGTAGCCGCGCTCCTTGAGCGTCTTCTGCGGCAGCGCCGCCGGCGTGCCCGAGCCGGCCACCAGCACCGCGTCGGGCTTGGCGGCCATGATCTTCAGCACCTGGCCGGTGACGGCGGTGTCGGTGCGCGCATAGCGTTCGTTGGCGACGATCTGGATGCCCTTGATCGCGGCGACCTTGGCGAATTCGCCGTACCAGCCCTCGCCGTAGGCGTCGGCAAAGCCGATGAAGCCGACCGTCTTGACGCCGTTGTCGGCCATGTGCGTGACGATCGCCAGCGACATCATGATGTCGTTCTGCGGCGTCTTGAAGACCCAGCGCTTCTTGGCGTCGACCGGCTCGACGATGCGCGCCGAGGCGGCCATCGAGATCATCGGCACCTGCGCCTCGGCCACCACGTCGATCATCGCCAGCGAGTTCGGCGTGACGGTCGAGCCGAGCACGACGTCGACCTTGTCCTCGGTGATCAGCTTGCGCGTGTTGGCCACGGCCTTGGTGGTGTCGGAGCCGTCGTCGAGCACGATGTACTCGATCTTCTGCCCGGCGATGGTCTTGGGCATCAGCTCGATGGTGTTCTTCTCGGGGATGCCGAGCGAGGCCGCCGGCCCGGTGGCCGAGACCGTGACGCCGACCTTGATCTGGGCCTGGGCGGCGCCGGCCATCGTGAGCGCTGCGACGAGCAGCAGTCGCTGGAACTTCATCTTCTGTCTCCTTGAGAGCGGGGTGCGGAAAATTATCGACTGATCGGTCGACGAATCAGTCCCGGGCTTCTACCAGCACGGCGGCCGGCGCCTGCACGGCGCCGAGCCCGCCGAGGAACAGGTCGGCGACGATGGGCGCCATGTCGTCGTGCGCCAGCGCGCCGTTCGGCTTCAGCCAGGTGAACATCCAGTTGATCATGCCGAACAGCAGCATGGTCAGCGGCTTGGCGAGCGCGGCGCGCGCCAGTTCGGGGCGCGCCTGGCCGATCGCGACGGCGAAGGCGGCCACCACGGCGCGCTCCTTCTTCAGCACGCGGCTGCGGTCGCGCGCCTCGAGGAACTTCACGTCCTGCGTCAGCACGCCGTGGTCGTGGCGCGCCTGCGCGTACTCGTGCACGAAGCGGCGGATCAGCTCGCGCAGCCGCGCCGGCGCGGGCAGGCGCAGCGCCTCGACCTCGCCGATGATCGCCTCGAGCCGGGTGACGTGGCCCTCCGTGATCTCGCGCAGCAGCTCGTACTTGTCGTCGACGTAGTGGTACAGCAGCGCCTTGGAGATGCCGCACTCGCGCGCCAGGTCGCTCATCGAGGTGCCGGGGTAGCCCCGCTGCGCGAACAGCCGGGCGGCGGTGCGCACGATGGTCTCGCGGTTCAGCTCGTAGTCGGCGGAGCGTGCGCGTGCCATGCGGGTGCCGTCCGATGCCTCAGCGCTCGTCCAGCGTGATGGTCACGCTGTCGGTGGTCGGGTGCGCCTGGCAGCACAGCACGAAGCCCTGCGCCACCTCGGCCTCGGTGAGCGCGAGGTTGCGGTCCATGCGCACCTGGCCGTCCAGCACCTTGCCCTTGCAGGTGGAGCACACGCCGGCCTTGCAGGCGTAGGGCACGTCCAGGCCCATGCGGCGCGCGGCGTCGAGGATGGACAGGTCGGACAGGCGGAACTCGACCTCGCGCGTCAGGCCGTCCATCACCAGCGCGACCTTGGCGTGGTCGGCATCGCCTTCTTCGACGTGGTGCGCTTCGGCGGCGTTGACGTCGCCGAAGCGCTCGACGTGGATGTGTCCCGCACCGAGACCGGATTTTTCGAGCGCCGCGACCGCGCCGTCGAGCATGCCCGCCGGCCCGCAGACGAAGGCTTCGTCGACGCCCTCGGCCGGCACCAGCGTGCGCAGGAATTCGCCGACGCGCTCCTCGTCGAGCCGGCCGTTGAAGAGCGGCGCATCCTGGGCCTCGCGCGAGAACACCGGCAGCAGCGTGAAGCGTTGCAGGTAGCGGTCCTTCAGGTCTTCCAGCTCTTCCTTGAACATCATCGTCGCGACGCGCCGGTTGCCGTAGACCAGCGTGCAGCGCGTCCTGGGCTCGCGCGCCAGCAGCGTGCGGATCAGCGACAGCATCGGCGTGATGCCGCTGCCCGCGGCGATGAAGAGCAGGTGGCGCTGCGCCGTCGGGTCGGCGGCCAGCGTGAAGCGGCCCTGCGGCGGCATCACCTGCAGGCTCTGGCCGCTGGCGAGCTGCTGCGCCGCCCAGCCGGAGAAGGCGCCGCCGGGCAGCAAGCGGATGCCGACGCGCATCTCGCCGTCGCCGGGTGCGCTGCAAATCGAATACGAGCGGCGCAGGTCTTCGCCGTTCACGTCGGCGCGCAGCGTCAGGTACTGGCCGGGCTCGAAGGCGAAAGCCTCGCGCAGCGGCTCGGGCACGCCGAAGCCGACCACCAGCGCATCGGCATCGCGCGCCACGCTCTTCACCGGCAGGGAATGGAATTGCAGGCTCATGATGGGTTCAGATCGGCTTGAAGTGTTCGAAGGGTTCGAGGCAGTCCAGACAACGATGCAAGGCTTTGCACGCCGTCGCGCCGAAGGCCGACAGCCGCTGCGTGTTCAGGCTGC
Source organism: Pseudomonadota bacterium (assembly GCA_029779845.1). Taxonomy (GTDB): domain Bacteria; phylum Pseudomonadota; class Gammaproteobacteria; order Burkholderiales; family Burkholderiaceae_C; genus Piscinibacter. Next base: position 13,646 of record JAKOZT010000022.1, read on the forward strand.
CGCAGCGCGGGCAGGCGATGTTCTTCGGGTGGAAGTGCAGCGTCTGCGCATCGGCCGCGCGCAGGTGCGGCGGCGCGATGCCGTAGGCGCGCAGGCGCTCGGCGGCTTCGGGCGTGATCCAGTCGCTGGTCCAGGGCGGGTCCAGCGTGGTGGTGACCTTCACCTCGCGCGCGCCGGCCTTCTTCAAGGCCTCGATCACCGCGGCCTGGATCACCTCGGTGGCCGGGCAGCCGGAGTAGGTGGGCGTCAGCGTCACCGCCACCGCGTCGTCGCCGGCCACGTCGACCGCGCGCACGATGCCCAGGTCGACCACCGAGAGCACCGGCACCTCGGGGTCGGGCACCTGCGCGAGCGTCGCCCAGGCCTGCGCGGTGTTCATCACCAGGCCGCTCCGGGGAAGCTGCGCGGCAGTGTCTGCATCTCGGCGAGCAGAAAGCCCATGTGCTCGCTGTGCACGCCGCGCTTGCCGGTGGAGCGGAAGGGCGTGTCGGCCAGCGGCGTCAGGTTCGCCGCGGCGAACACCGGCTGCAACTCGGCCAGCCAGGCGTCTTTCAGCGTGCTCCAGGCCGGGCCGAGGCCGCTGCTCTGCGCTGCTGCATCGGTGGCATCGTCGGCGAACCACTCGGCCGCGTAGGGCCACAGCAGGTTCAGCGCGTCGTGCATGCGGCGCGCCGATTCGTCGGTGCCGTCGCCCAGCCGCACCACCCAGTCGCCGCTGTGCTGCTGGTGGTAGCGCACTTCCTTGAGCGTCTTGGCGGCGATCGCGGCGAGCTGCGCGTTCGACGAGGTCGCCAGCGCCCGGCACAGCACCTTCATGAAGCTGGCCCACAGGAACACGCGCAGCACCGTGCGCGCGAAGTCGCCGTTGGGCAGCTCCAGCATCGTCACGTTGCGGTAGTCGCGCTCGTCGCGCAGGAAGGCCATGGCGTCCTCGCCGCGCCCGCGGCCTTCGATCTCGCCGGCCAGCGTCAGCAGCGCGCGCGCCTGCCCGATGTGGTCGAGCGCCACGTTGGTCAGCGCGATGTCTTCTTCGATGATGGGCGCGTGGCCGCACCATTCGCCCAGGCGCTGGCCGTGGATCAGGCAGGCGTCTGCGATGCGCAGGATGTAGTCGAGCTTGGCGTCCATCACATGTGGTCCACGTCGGCCGGCAGCTTGTAGAAGGTCGGATGCCGGTAGACCTTGTCTTCGGCCGGCTCGAAGAACACGTCCTTGGTGTCGGGGTCGCTCGCGACGATCTGCTCCGAGCGCACCACCCAGATGCTCGCGCCCTCCTGGCGGCGCGTGTAGACGTCGCGCGCCATCTGGATCGCCATCGCCGCGTCGCTCGCGTGCAGGCTGCCGCAGTGTTTGTGGTCCAGCCCGCTCTTGCTGCGCACGAACACTTCCCACAGGGGCCATTCATTCCGTTCGGTGCTCATGTCATGCCGCCTTCGTCTTGAGTTGCTTCTTGCGTTCGTGCGCGATCGCCGCCTCGCGCACCCATTCGCCGTCGTCCCAGGCCTTGACGCGATCGGCGAGGCGCTCGCGGTTGCAGGGGCCGTGGCCGTTGACGACGTTCCAGAACTCGTCCCAGTCGATCGCGCCGTGGTCGTACGAGCCGCGCGCCTCGTTCCATTTCAGATCCGGGTCGGGCAGCGTCACGCCCAGCACGCCGGCCTGCTGCACGGTGGCGTCGATGAACTTCTGGCGCAGATCGTCGTTGCTGATGCGCTTGATGCCCCAGCGCATCGACTGCGTGCTGTGCGTCGATTCCGCATCCGGCGGGCCGAACATCATCAGGCTGGGCCACCACCAGCGGTTCACCGCGTCCTGCACCATCGCGCGCTGCGCCTCGGTGCCCTGGCTCATCATCACGTGCAGCGCGTCGAAGCCCTGGCGCTGGTGGAAGGACTCCTCCTTGCAGATGCGCACCATCGCGCGCGCATACGGCCCGTAGGAGCAGCGGCACAGCGGCACCTGGTTCATGATCGCCGCGCCGTCGACCAGCCAGCCGATCACGCCCACGTCGGCCCAGTTCAGCGTCGGGTAGTTGAAGATCGAGCTGTACTTGGCGCGGCCGCTGTGCAGCGCGTCGAGCAGCTCGTCGCGCGACACGCCCAGCGTCTCGGCGGCGGCGTAGAGGTACAGGCCGTGGCCGCCTTCGTCCTGGATCTTCGCCAGCAGGATCGCCTTGCGCTTGAGCGTGGGCGCGCGCGTCACCCAGTTGCCCTCGGGCAGCATGCCGACGATCTCGGAGTGCGCGTGCTGGCTGATCTGCCGCACCAGCGTCTTGCGGTAGTGCTCGGGCATCCAGTCCTTGGCCTCGATGAACTCGCCGGCGTCGATGCGCGCCTCGAAGGCGGCTTCGCGCGCTTGTTCCTCGGGCGTCTTGACCGCCTGCACCTGGCCCTTGGCCTCGCGGGCCATCGTGTCCATCGCTTGCGTGTACATGCTTTGCTCTCCTCAGCCTTTGGGCCGTTGGTCGATGACGCGGCGCGCCTTGCCCACCAGCGTGCGCTCGATCGAGTCGGGCAGGCCGACGTCGACCTCGGCGCTCACGCCCACCAGCGTCTTGATGCGGTGCTGCAGCCACTCGCCGATCTCGCGCCGCTCGGCGGTGCCGGCCACGCCCGCGTCGGGCCGCACCTCGCAGCGCACGGTGACGTGGTCGAGGTGGCCGTTGCGCGTGACGATCAGCTGGTACTGGCCGCTCAACTGCTGGTTGGCGAGGATCAGCTCCTCGATCTGCGTCGGGAAGACGTTGACGCCGCGGATGATCAGCATGTCGTCGCTGCGCCCGACGATCTTGCCGATGCGGCGCATGCTGCGCGCGGTGGGCGGCAAGAGGCGCGTCAGGTCGCGCGTGCGGTAGCGCACCACCGGCAGCGCTTCCTTGGTCAGCGTGGTGAAGACCAGCTCGCCTTCCGAGCCGTCGGGCAGCACCTCGCCGGTGTCGGGGTCGATGATCTCGGGGTAGAAGTGGTCCTCCCAGATCACCGGGCCGTCCTTGGCCTCGATGCATTCGTTGGCCACGCCCGGACCCATCACTTCGGAGAGGCCGTAGATGTCCACCGCGTCGATGCCGGCGCTGTCCTCGATGTCGCGCCGCATCGCCTCGGTCCAGGGCTCGGCGCCGAAGATGCCGACCTTGATCGACATCCCGCGCGGATCCAGCCCCTGGCGCCGGAACTCCTCGACGATCACCTGCATGTAGCTGGGCGTGACCATGATGATGTCGGGCTCGAAGTCGCGGATCAGCTGCACCTGCTTCTCGGTCTGCCCGCCCGACATCGGGATCACCGTGCAGCCTAGCCTCTCGGCGCCGTAGTGCGCGCCCAGCCCGCCGGTGAACAGGCCGTAGCCGTAGGCCACGTGCACGATGTCGCCGCGCCGGCCGCCGGCGGCGCGGATCGAGCGCGCGACCAGATCGGCCCAGCGGTCGATGTCGCCCTGCGTGTAGCCGACCACCGTCGGCTTGCCGGTCGTGCCCGACGAGGCATGCACACGTGCCACCTGCTCGCGCGGCACCGCGAACATGCCGAAGGGGTAGTTCTCGCGCAGATCCTTCTTGGTGGTGAAGGGGAACTTCGAAAGGTCGGCAAGCGACTTCAGGTCGTCCGGATGCACGCCCTTGGCGTCGAACGCGCGCTTGTAGTGCGGCACGTTGTCGTAGGCGTGGCGCAGCGACCACTTCAGGCGCTGCAACTGCAAGGCCAGCAGTTCGTCGCGGCTGGCGGTCTCGATCGGTTCGAGGTCACCGGGGGCGGGGCGCTTGACGGGCATGTCGTGTTGTCTCCGTAGGGGCGAGTCAGATCGCGACGACCTGCTTGCCCTTCAATCGGTACGAGCGGCCGCGGAACACCGCGATGCGCTCGCCGCTGGGGTTGGTCACATCGATGTCGTAGATGCCCATGCGCGCGCCTTGCGAGACCACGCGCGCGCTGGCAGTGAGCTGCTCTCCGGCGCGCGCCGGGCCGAGCAGGTCGACCTCGAAGCCGGAGGCCACCGTCATCTCGTTGTAGGAGTTGCAGGCGTAGGCGAAGGCCATGTCGGCCAGCGTGGCGATCAGCCCACCCTGGCAGATGCCGAAGCCGTTGAGCATGTCCTCGCGCACCGTCATCGTCACGCTGGCGTGGCCGGGCGAGACGGCGCTGATTTCCATGCCAAGGGCGTGCGCCGCCTTGTCGGTGGCGAACATCGTGTCGCGCACGCGCTCGGCGAGGTGCTGGGCGTCGCTGTAGCTGTGGTCCTTCATGTTCGACGGCTCAGCGGTCCTTGAACACCGGCGCGCGCTTGGCGAAGAACGCCGACACGCCTTCGATGTAGTCGTGGCTCATGCCGAGGCGGCGCTGCACGTCGCCTTCCAGGCTCAGCGCGGCGTCCAGGCTCATGCGGTCGGCGTGGTCGAAGGCGCGGCGCGTCTCGGCCAGCGCCTTGCTCGGCATCGCGGCCAGGCGCGCGGCCAGCACCTGGGCTTCCTCGGCGAGCGCTGCATCGTCGACGCAGCGCCAGATCAACCCGATGCGCTGCGCCTCCTCGGCGCTGCACTTGTCGCCCAGCAGCGCCAGCGCCATCGCGTTGGCGCGGCCGACGAGCCGCGGCAGCAGCCACGAGCCGCCGCAATCGGGGATCAGGCCGATCTTCGAGAAGGCCTGGATGAAGCTGGCGGACTTCGCCGCCAGCACGATGTCGCAGTTCAGCGCGAGGTTGGCGCCGGCGCCCGCGGCCACGCCGTTGACCGCCGCGACCACCGGCACCGGGAACGTGTGGATGCGCAGCGCCAGCGGCTTGTAGCGCGCCTCGATCAGGTTGCCGATGTCCTTAGGCACGGCGCCCGGCGTCAGGTCGGGCGCGACCTCGGGGTCGGACAGATCCTGCCCGGCGCAGAAGCCGCGCCCGGCGCCGGTGATCACCACGCAGCGCACGCCGGCGTCGGCCGCCGCATCGTTGAGCGCGCCGATCAGCGCGTCGTGCAGCGCACCGGTGAAGCTGTTCAGCGCCTGCGGGCGGTTCAGCGTCAGCGTCAGCACCGCGCCGTCGCGGCGGGTCAGCAGGGGGGCGGCGTCATCGGCCATGTACACCTCGGAAATCGACCTGTCTTTGTCATTCGTCGACCGATCGGTCGATGAATGGTTAATGTAGGTCAAAGATCCTGCGGCCGGCAAGCTGCCGGCGGGGCGGGTATTCACCAGTGGAAGGGGCGTGGACTCAGCGCGCGACGCGCAGCGGCGCCAGCGTCGCGCGCAGCTTCTCGTGCTCGTCGGCCGAGGCGGCGGCGGAGTGGCCGAGCGCGTCTTCGACGTTGCCGATGTGCTCGAGCATCAGCGCGGAGGCGCGGTCGAGCTCGCCGCGCTCGATGGCCGCGACGATGCGCGCGTGGTCGGCGCAGGAGACGCGCGCGTCGTGCGTCGACTGGTAGAGCGTCGCGGCCAGCGTGGTGCGCGCCGTCAGGTCGCGCAGCATGTCCGACAGCAGCCGGTGGCCCAGGCATTCGGCCAGGCAGACGTGGAAGTCGGCGAGCAGGAAGGCGCGCGTCGCCGCGTCGGCGCCGGCGATGGCGGCCTGCTCCTCCTGGATGTGGCGGCGCAGCCTGCGCACCACGCTTTGCAGCGGCTTGCCGTCGAGCCGGCCCTCGGCCTGCTGCAGCAGCCCAGCCTCGACCGCGCGCCGCGCCGCGAAGGCGTCGCGCGCCTGCTCGGCCGAGGGCTCCACCACGTACCAGCCCTTGCGCGAGCGCACCTCGACGAAGCCGCGCGCCTGCAGCTGCATCAGCGCCTCGCGCACCAGCGTGCGGCTGACGCCGAACAGGTCGGCCAGCGCCTGCTCGCCGAGCCGCTCCCCGGGCGCGAGCTTCTGCGCCAGGATGGATTCGACGACGCGCTGGGCGATCTCGGTTTGCGTGGCCATGCAGGGCGTGAGGGTAGCCGATGCGCGAGCCTCAGGCGCGCGCCGTCGCGGCGGCCGGGGCGGCGTCCGCCACGTCGATGTCGTCCTCGCTGGCCGGCACCGGCTTGCCGTCGAGCACGGCGTGCGCGCGCTCGCGGTCGATGTCCCCCTCCCACGCGGCCACCGCGACGGTGGCGACGCAGTTGCCGATCAGGTTGCCGAGCGCGCGCGCGATGCCCATGAACCAGTCCACCGACAGCACCAGCACCAGGCCGATCGCGGGAATGGCGGGAATGGCCTGCAGCGTCGCGGCCAGCACCACGATCGCCGAGCCCGGCACGCCGTGCGCACCCTTGCTCGTCACCAGCGAGATCGCCAGGATGGTCAGCAGGTCGGTCATGGACACCGGCGTGTTGGTCGCCTGCGCGATGAACACCGCGGCCAGCGTGATGTAGATCGAGAAGGCGTCGAGGTTGAACGAATAGCCGGTCGGGATCACCAGGCCGACGGTGCTGTCGCGGATGCCCATGCGCTTGAGCTTGGACATGATCTGCGGCAGCACGCTGTCGCTCGAGGTGGTGGCGAACACCACCGCCAGTTCCTCGCGCAGGTAGCGCAGCAGCTTGAACAGCGAGAAGCCCGAGACGCGCATGATCGTGCCGAGCACCACCACGACGAAGACGATCACCGCGGCGTAGAACAGCACCACCAGCATGCCCAGCTGCTTGAGCGAGCCGATGCCGTACTTGCCGACCGTGAAGGCGATCGCGCCGAGCACGCCCAGCGGAGCGAACTTGATGATGATGCCCATCGTCTTGAAGAGCACGTGCGAGAGCGTGTCGATGAAGTTCGCCACCGGCGCGCCGCGCTCGCCCAGCATCGCCAGCGCGACGCCGAACAGGATCGCGAACAGCAGCACCTGCAGCACGTCGCCGTTGGCGAAGGCGCTGACCGCGGTGACCGGGATCAGCTTCATCAGGAACTCGACCGTGCCGCCGCCGGTGAGCTTGCTGGCGTTCTCCGCATAGGCGCCCATCGCCTTGGGGTCGAGCGCGTGCGGGTCGACGTTCATGCCCACGCCGGGCTGGAACACGAAGGCCAGCAGCAGGCCGAGCCCCAGCGCGATGGTCGTGACGACCTCGAAGTACACCAGCGCCTTGACGCCGACGCGCCCGACGCGCTTCAGGTCGCCCGCGCCGGCGATGCCGTGCACCACGACGCAGAACACCAGCACCGGGATGATCATCTTGATCAGCTTGATGAAGGCGTCGCCGAGCGGCTTGAGCTTGATCGCGAATTCGGGCGCGGCCAGCCCGATCGCGACGCCGACGACGAGCGCCAGCACGACCTGGCCGAACAGGGAACGCAGGAAGGAGGGCATGGTGGGGTTTCTCCAGCGGGGTGGGGGTGTGAAACTCATGTTGGGCACAAGCTTGTATACAAGCAATGTAGGCAAAATGACGGCAAGCGCTCTCCGTGAATACCCGGGTGTCAGGCGCCGCGCCGCCGGCGTGCCGGTGCCGCGTCGAGCGCGGCATGGCGCAGGCCGCGCAGCACGTCGCCGACGACGATGACCGCTGGGCTGCCCAGGCCGCCCTCGCGCACCAGCGCGGCCAGGCCGGCGAGCGTGCCGACGGCGTGGCGCTGCGCCGGCAGGCTGGCGTGCTGCACCACGGCCACCGGCGTCCCGGCATCGAGCGCGGCGAGCAGGCCGCGCTGCACCTCCTCCACGGTCGCCACGCCCATGTAGATCACCAGCGTCAGGCCCTGTGCCGCGGCGGCGGCGAGCGTCGGCCAGTGCAGCGGCGCGCCGTTCGCGCGCGCATGGCCGGTCACCAGCATCACGCCGTGCGCATGCTCGCGGTGCGTCAGCGGCACGCCCAGGGACGTGGCAGCCGCCAATCCGGCGGTGATGCCGTTGACCACCTCGACCGCGATGCCTCGCGCGCGCAGATGCTCGGCCTCCTCGCCGCCGCGGCCGAACACGAAGGGGTCGCCGCCTTTCAGGCGCACCACGTGTTCGCCGTTCAGCGCCTCGGCCGCCATCAGCTTCTGGATGAAGGCCTGCGGCGTGCTCCTGCAGCCGCCGCGCTTGCCGACGTGCACGATGCGCGCCGAGCGGCGTGCGTAGCGCAGCACGCCGTCGCCGACCAGGTCGTCGACCAGCAGCAGCGTCGCGCTGCGGATCGCGCGGACCGCCTTGAGCGTCAGCAGCTCGGGGTCGCCCGGGCCGGCGCCGACCAGTGTGACGCGCCCGGGCGAAGCCTTCATGCGCTGCGCTCCTGCGCCGCGCCCTGCGCCAGCGCAGCGAGCGCGGCCAGCAGCGCATCGACCTGCTGCTGCAGCGGCCCCGGCGCCGGTTTCTCGCCGCTGACCACCGACTGGATGTAGAGGGACGTGGTCGCCGCGTCGTGGCTGCGCGGCAGCACCGGCAGCTCGGTCAGCACGCCTTCCTGCGCGGCGCGCGCCAGCTCGGCGCGCGGCTGCCCGGCGATGAACATCTCGAGCCTGGGCAGGCGGCGCGGGTCGGCCACCGGCTCGCCTTCGGTGCCGCGCATCAGCATCGCGTCGGCGCGCGTCGCGGCGAGGAACTGCGCCAGCGTCTGGCCGTATTCGGGGTGCGTGTAGTTGACGACGCGCAGCGTGCGCGTGCCCCGGCCGGGCGCGAGCAGCTTGGCCACGGTGTGCGCCGGGTTGCGCAGGCCGATCACGCGGCGCACGTCGAGCAGGCGTGCCAGCGGCGGGCACAGCGCCTCGGTGCGGATGAACACCGGCTCGCGGCGCGCCCAGGCGGCGTGGATGTCGGCGCTGTCGTTCGCGACGGGCAGACCGAGCGTCTGGAAGATCTCGGCCGTGGTCACGCGGCCCGGGTCGCGCTCGGGCCCGTGCACCAGCACCGGCACGCCTTCCTGCGCCAGCAGCAGCGCGAGCAGCGCGGTCAGATTCGGCAGCTTGCGCGCGCCGTTGTACGAGGGCAGCACCACGCCGGGCTGGGTGGGGTGCAGGGCAATGCAACGCTCGTGCACCGCCTGCAGGAAGCCGGCCAGCTCGTCGACGCTCTCGCCCTTGATGCGCATCGCGATCGCGAAGGCGCCGACTTCGAGGTCGCTGGCCTGGCCGGCCAGGATCTGCCGCATCAGGTCGTGCGCCTGCTGCGCATCGAGCGACCGCGCGCCTTCCTTGCCACGGCCGATCTCTCGAATGTAGGGGGCGATGCTCATCGTGTCTTTGTCTCCGCCGGTCTTTGCGCGCAGCATCGCAAGCTTCATGCCGCATGCTCCCGCAGACGGACGATACGCCGGAGTTCCGGCAGGCACGAGCCGCAGTTGGTGCCGCAGCGCAGCGCGGCCTGCAGCTGCGCGAGTCGCGCCTCGGCGCTGCCCTGGCAACGCGCGAGCGAGGCGGCGATCGCCGCCTCGCCGACGTCGAAGCAGCTGCACACCTGCCGGCCGCGCGCGGGAACGGCCACCGGCGGCCGCTCGCCGCCTTGCAGCAGCGCCCGCCCGAACGCCGCCGCGCTGCCGCCGTCCTGCAGCAGCGGACGCAGCCAGGCTTCGGCGCGGATGTCGCCGGCGAGCAGGAAGGCCTCGAGCCGCGCCTCGCTGCCGCCGAGCTTCGTCGCGCGCTGCTGGCCGCGGCGCTTGTCGGCGTAGCGCAGCACGCCGGCGCCTTCCAGCCCGAGCAGCGACGCGATGCGCGCCAGCAGCGCATCGGGCGCCGGCTCGTGGGCGGCGGCGCGCAGCAGCACGCCCGTGCGTTCGCGGCCGAAGGGCACGCAGGCGGCGAAGGCGAAGGCGCCCATCGCCTCGCGCAGCTGCTCGCGCACGCCCAGCGCCGCGTCGTCGGGCAGCCAGGCCATCGCCAGCAGTCGCCAGGGCAGCTCGGCCTTCAGGATCTTCACCGCCGCATGCTTCAGCTCGGGCTGCTTCGAGCTGAGGCAGAAGACCGGGCTGGTCAGCGCATTGACGCCGGCGGTGGGCGTGCCGTTGGCGCTGCAGCCGCCCAGGTATTCCCCGCCCCAGTGCATCGCGATGAAGGCCTGCGCCGGCGCGAGCTGCGCGCTGCGCGCAGCCGGCAGCACGATGGAGCCGCGCCGCGAGGTGACGTGTACCAGGTCGCCGTCGGCGAGGCCGAGGCGCACCATGTCCTGCGCGTTCAGCTCGACCGACGGCTCGGCGACATGGCCGAACAGCCGCGCCACCGTGCCGGTGCGGCTCATGCCGTGCCACTGGTCGCGCAGCCGGCCGGTGGTCAGCGAGAAGGGCCAGCGCGCTTCGCGCGGCTCGGCCGGCGGCAGATGGCGCGTGTCGGCGAAGCGCGCGCGGCCGTCGGGCGTGGGGAAGAGTCCGTCCTCGTAGAGCCGCGCGCGGCCGCTCGCGGCGCCGGCTGGAAACGGCCACTGCTGCGGCGCCGCTTCGAGCGCGGCGTAGCTCAGGCCGGTGATGTCGAGATCGCGCCCGCGCGTGCTCTCGCGGTGTTCGTTCCACACCGCTTCCGGCGTCGCGTAGGCGAACAGGCTGGCGCGGCCCGGGCGCAGCCGTGCTTCGAGGCGCTGCGCGAAGTCGCGCGCGATCGCCCAGTCGTGGCGCGCCTCGCCCGGCGCCGGCACGGCCGGGCGCACGCGGCTGATGCGGCGCTCGCTGTTGGTGACCGTGCCGTCCTTCTCGCCCCAGGTCGTGGCGGGCAGCAGCAGGTCGGCGAAGGCGCAGGTGGCGGTGGTCGCGAAGGCCTCCTGCACGACGACGAACTCGGCGCGTTGCAGCGCGCGCCGCACCGTGGCCTGGTCGGGCAGCGATTGGGCCGGGTTGGTGCAGGCTATCCACAGCGCGCGGATCTCGCCGTCGGCGGCGGCCTGGAACATCTCCACCGCGGTCTTGCCGGGCACGGCCGGCACGCTGTCCACGCCCCACAGCCGCGCGACCTCGGCGCGGTGTCCGGCGTTGCCGAGGTCGCGGTGCGCGCTCAGCAGGTTGGCGAGCCCACCGACCTCGCGCCCGCCCATCGCATTGGGCTGGCCGGTCAGCGAGAAGGGCCCGGCGCCGGCCTTGCCGATCTGCCCGGTGGCCAGGTGCAGATTGATCAGCGCGGCGTTCTTGGCGGTGCCGTTGGCGCTCTGGTTGAGACCCTGGCAGTACAGCGAGAGCGTCGGCCTGCGGGCCTCGGAGGGGCCATCGAGCCCGGCGAACCAGCGCGCGGCGGTCAGCAGGTCGGCCTCGGCGATGCCGCAGATCGCCGCCGTTGCCTTGGGCGTGGCCTCGCGCACGCGCTCGCGCAGCGCCTCGAAGCCGCGGGTGTGAGCTTCGATGTAGCGTTGATCGACCAGCCCCTCCCACAGCATCAGGTGCAGCATGCCGTTGAACAGCGCCACGTCGCTGCCGGGCAGGATGGGCAGGAACAGATCGGCCGCGTCCGCCGTCTCGGTGCGGCGCGGGTCGACGACGATCAGGCGCAGCGCCGGGTTGGCGCGCTTCGCATCCTCGATGCGCCGGAACAGGATCGGATGCGCGAAAGCGGTGTTCGAGCCGGCGATGAACAGCGTGTGCGCGTGCGCGATGTCGTCGTAGCAGGCCGGCGGTGCGTCTGCGCCCAGCGTGGCCTTGTAGCCCGACACCGCCGAGCTCATGCACAGCCGCGAGTTGGTGTCGAGGTTGTTGGTGGCGATCAGGCCCTTGGCGAGCTTGTTGAAGACGTAGTAGTCCTCGGTGAGCAGCTGGCCGGAGAGGTAGAAGCCGAGCGCGTCGGGGCCGTGCGCTTCGATGAGGGACGAGAAGCGCTCCACGGCCAGATCCAGCGCCGCGTCCCAGGCCAGCGGCTGCGGCGCCGCGCCGCGCTGCGCGCGCTGCATCGGGCGCAGCAGCCGCGTCTGCCGCGTCACCGCCGACGCGGCGCTCAGGTGCAGCGTGGCGCCCTTGCTGCACAGCCGGCCGAAGTTGGCCGGGTGATCGGGGTCGCCGCGCACGCCGGTGATCCGATCGCCCTCGGCCTCGACGATCACGCCGCAGCCGACGCCGCAGTAGCAGCAGGTGGATCGGGTTTCGGTCACGTGGCGGCGGCGGCGTTCAGCTCGGCCAGATCGAGGCAGACCGTGCCGTCGGCCTCGACCTTCACCGCGAAGCGCTGCGTGCAGCCCACGTCGGGTGCCTGCGCGCAGCCGTCGGCCAGGCCGATGGTCCAGTTGTGCAGCGGGCAGGCGACGCTGCGGCCGAACACGATGCCCTGGCTGAGCGGGCCGCCCTTGTGCGGGCAGCGGTCGAGCAGCGCGAAGACTTCGCCTTCGGCGTTGCGGAAGATCGCCACGTCGGGGCCGTTGGAGCGCGCGACGCGGCGCGAGCCCAGCACCGGAATGTCGTCGACGCGGCAGACCGCTTTCCACTCGCTCATCACAGCGCTCCCACGGCGTTGAACTGGCGCGCGTCGACGCGCGCCTTGTCGAACTCGAACCACGGGTCGGGCTCGCCGTCGAGGCTGAACTGCAGCCGCTCCCACAGCGCCTGGCGCCCCGCGGCGTCGTCGAGGATCTTCTTCTTCACGTGGTCCAGCCCCACGCGCGCCACCCAATGGCAGGTGCGCTCCAGGTACCAGCCTTCCTCGCGGTACAGCTGCAGGAAGGCGCCGCTGTACGCCAGCACTTCGGCGGCGCTCTTCAGCTTGACGAGGAACTGCGCCACCTCGGTCTTGATGCCGCCGTTGCCGGCCACGTAGATCTCCCAGCCGGAGTCGACGCCGATCACGCCGACGTCCTTGATGCCGGCCTCGGCGCAGTTGCGCGGGCAGCCGCTGACGGCGATCTTCACCTTGTGCGGCGCGTACATGCGCCACAGCGCGCGCTCCAGGTCCTTGCCCATCTGCGTGCTGTCCTGCGTGCCGAAGCGGCACCACTCGCTGCCCACGCAGGTCTTCACCGTGCGCAGCGCCTTCGCGTAGGCGTGGCCGCAGGGCATGCCGATGTCGCGCCAGACGCCGGGCAGGTCTTCCTTTTTCACGCCCAGCAGGTCGATGCGCTGGCCACCGGTGACCTTGACGGTCGGGATCTTGTACTTGTCGACCACGTCGGCGATGCGGCGCAGCTCGTCGGCCGTGGTTTCGCCGCCCCACATGCGCGGGATCACCGAGTACGTGCCGTCCTTCTGGATGTTGGCGTGGCTGCGCTCGTTGACGAAGCGGCTCTGCGGGTCGTCCAGCGCCTCCTTGGGCCAGGTGCTGATCAGGTAGTAGTTGATGGCGGGCCGGCACGAGGCGCAGCCGTTAGTCGTGCGCCAGCCCAGGCGCTGCTGCACCTGCGCGATCGTCAGCAGGCGCTCGGCGCGGATCGCCTCGCGCGCCTCGGCATGGCTGGCATCGGTGCAGCCGCACATCGCCTTCTTGGTCGGCGCCTTCGAGTAGTCGCCGCCGGCGGTGAACATCAGCAGCTGCTCCACCAGCCCGGTGCACGAGCCGCAGCTCGCGCTCGCCTTGGTGTGCTGGCGCACCTCGTCGAGCGTGAACAGGCCCTTGTCCTTGATGGCCTTGCAGATCGCGCCCTTGGTCACGCCGTTGCAGCCGCACACCTCGTCGCCGTCGGCCATCGCGGCGGCGCGGCTGTGCCCCTCGTGGCCGGTGTCGCCGATGTTGCTCTCGCCGAACATCAGCTTGTCGCGGATGTCGGCGACGCTGCGGCCCTCGCGCAGCAGCTTGAAGTACCACGAGCCGTCGACCGTGTCGCCGTACAGGCAGGCGCCGACCAGCTTGTCGTCCTTGATGACGAGCTTCTTGTAGACGCCGCCCTGCGGGTCGCTGAGCACGATCTCCTCGCTGCCGTCGCCGCCCATGAAGTCGCCGGCGGAGAAGAGGTCGATGCCGGTCACCTTCAGCTTGGTGCTGACCTGGCTGCCGGTGTAGCGGCCGATGCCGAACTCCGCCAGGTGCGTCGCGCACACCTTGCCCTGCTCGAAGAGCGGCGCCACCAGTCCGTAGGCGATGCCGCGGTGCGCGGCGCATTCGCCCACCGCGTAGATGCGCGGGTCGGTGACGGTCTGCATCGTGTCGCCGACGACGATGCCGCGGTTGCAGTGCAGGCCGGTCCGCTCGGCCAGCGCCGTGTTGGGGCGGATGCCGGCGGCCATCACGACGAGGTCGGCGGGGATCTCGCCGCCGTCCTTGAACTGCACCGCCATCACCCGTCCATCCTGCCCGGCGATCAAGGCCTGCGTCTGCGCGCCGAGCATGAACCTCAGCCCGCGCGCTTCGAGCGATTGCTGCAGCAGGGCGCCCGCCACGTCGTCGAGCTGGCGCTCCATCAGCCAGGGCGCGATGTGCACCACCGTGACCTGCATGCCGCGCAGCATCAGCCCGTTGGCGGCCTCCAGGCCGAGCAGGCCGCCGCCGATCACGACCGCGTGCTTGTACTTCTGCGCCGCCTCGATCATCGCCTCGGTGTCGGCGATGTCTCGGTAGGCGATCACGCCGGCCAGGTCCTTGCCCGGCACCGGCAGGATGAAGGGCGTGGAGCCGGTGGCGATCAGCAGCCGGTCGTAGGCCTGCTCGCTGCCGTCGGCGGCGCGCACCAGGCGTTTGCGGCGGTCGATCTCGACCACTTCCTTGCCCAGGTGCAGCCGGATGCCGTGCTCCTCGTACCAGGCGAGCGGGTTGAGCACGATCTGCTCCAGCGTCTGCTCGCCGGCCAGCACCGGGCTGAGCAGGATGCGGTTGTAGTTCGGGTGCGGCTCGGCGCCGAAGACGCTGATGTCGTACAGATCGGGCGCGATCTTCAGCAGCTCTTCGAGGGTGCGCACGCCGGCCATGCCGTTGCCGACCATCACGAGTCGGGGCTTGCGGGCTTGCGGCGGGGGGAGGTCGACGACGTCCATGACGGGCTCCAGGGGGCCGGCGGCGGCAGGGGCCGCCCGGCGCTGTGGCATCACCGCGCACGTCCGTGTGCGCGCGGCAGGGCGAACCTGCCGGGTGCGTCGTTACACCCGCGGCGCTGGCTTGCAAGAGGCGGGCCAGCCGCGGCCGGCGCGGCGCTCACCATGTTGGTGCCGCGCCTCGGGATCCTCCTGCCCCCTCATTCGAGCGGTGCCCGCTCGGGGGGCGTGGCTATCATCCATGCGAACCTAGGGGGCATGGCCGGGTGCAAGGCGCGATGGGCGACCTTGAAAACCGCCTCGCCCCAGAACAAGATGGTTGGGGCCGCCGCCGTTTCCGGGCGCCGGCATGCGAGCACCAAAACGATGACCGATGTGCCAACGCCGATCGCCGGCATGGATGCCGAGGCCCTGGGCAGCGCGCTGCGCGAGCTGCTCGATCGCCTCGAGCTGGGCTACGCCGTCAAGGAAGCCGGCTCGCTGAAATACCTGCAGGTCAACCAGCGGCTCGCCGGCTGGCTCGGCAGCACGCCCGAGGCGATGCTGGGCAGCGTCGATGCGCAATGGCTGGAAGCCAGCCAGTGGCCGGCGCTGCGCACCGCCGAGAACGCCGCGCTGGCGATGGCCAAGGGCGCGCTCACCGAGCACAAGCTGGAGCTGGCCGGCGCGCGCCGCGAGTTCGGCGTGGCGCGCATCGCGCTGCGCGGCACCGACGGCGCGCCCGCCGCGCTGATGAGCCTGTGGAGCGAGCGCACGGCGCAGCGCCAGGCCGAGGCCAAGCTACAGCTCGCGCTGGCGCAGCTCGAGCAGCACCAGCAGGCCACCGAAGCGCTGCGCCGCGAGACGCAGGACCAGGCCGCGCGCGACAGCCTCACCGGCCTGTACCAGAAGGTGCACTTCGAAGACCAGCTGCGCCGCGAGGTCGACCTGTCTTCGCGCGAGCACCGCGAGTTCTCGCTGGTGTCCATCGAGCTCGACCCGCTCCCGGCCGAGGCGCAGGCGCTGGGGGCGCCGGCGCGCACCCGCGTCCTCGAGGCGCTGGGCCGGCTGCTGCGCGGCAACACCCGCGCGATGGATGCCTCCTGCCGCCTCGACGACAGCCGCTTCGGCGTGCTGCTGTCGGGTGTCGGCCTGGCGACGGCGCATGCGCGCATGGAAGGCCTGCGGCGCCAGTGCGCCACCCAGATCGTCGTGCTCGAAGGGCGCAACCTCGGCTTCACCGTCTCGATGGGCGTGGCGAGCTTCCCGCACACGGCGCACTCGCAGGAGGCGCTGGTGCAGGCCGCCGACACCGCGCTGGCCGAGGCGCGCAAGCGCGGCGGCAACCACGTCACGCTGGCCAGCATCCGCTTCGAGCGGGAGTGAGCCGGGCGCGGCGACTCAGCCGCTCGCCACCTTGTAGACCATGTATGCGGCCAGCGCGTACAGCATCAGCGCGAAGACGCGCTTGAGCTGGCCGACGTCCAGGCTGTGCGCCACGCGCGCGCCCAGCGGCGCGGTGCTGACGCTGGCCGCCGCGATGCACGCCAGCGCCGGCAGGTAGAGATAGCCCAGCGAACCCGGCAGCGCATCGGGCAGGTTCCAGCCGCTGATCACGTAGCCCAGCGTGCTGGCCAGCGCGATCGGGAAGCCGAGCGCGGCGCTGGTCGCCACCGCGTTGTGGATCGGCACGTTGCACCAGGTCATGAAGGGCACCGAGACGAAGGCGCCGCCCGCGCCCACCAGCCCCGACAGGAAGCCGATGCCCGCGCCGGCCGCCCCCTGGCCGAGCGGCCCGGGCAGCGCGCGCGAAGGTTTGGGCCGGCGGTTGAGCAGCATCTGCGTGGCCGAAAAGCCGACGAACAGCGCGAACAGCAGCGCCAGCGCCGAGCCCTTGATCAGCGCGAACGCGCCCGCGCCGGCGGCCAGCGAGCCGAGCACGATGCCCGGCGCGATGCCGCGCACCAGATCCCAGCGCACCGCGCCGCGCTGGTGGTGCGCGCGCAGGCTGGAGATCGAGGTGAACAGGATGGTCGCCATCGAGGTGGCGATCGCCATCTTCACCGCCAGCCCGGCCTCGACGCCGCGCGCCGCGATGATGAAGGTGACGAAGGGAACCATCAGCATGCCGCCGCCGATGCCCAGCAGCCCGGCGAAAAAGCCGGTGAAGGCGCCGAGGGCGAGGAACTCGATGAGCAGCGTCGGGGTGAGCAGGGGCGGCGGCAAGGGACGGAGGGTTCGGGGGTAGAGCACCGATTGTGCCGCTCCGGCCTTGAGGCTATAAAGGTTGCGAGCTTGCGGTTCGGGCCTTGCATCGAGGCCCGTTTGTCGGTCCGGCCAACAGCCGGGCATCGGGCTGCAAGCATTCCCCGCGCCCCTGTCCGTCTGTCTGCCGGTGTTCGCCGCCGGCACGCCGTGCTGTTTCGTGTTCCGAGGAGCTTCATGACTCGCACCCTGAAGGATCTGCTGGCGCAAGGCGCCGAGTCCGCCGCCGCCATCTCCGCGCCGGGCCGCGGCGCGCTCACCCACGGCGGCCTGCGCCGCCTGATCGAGGCCACGCTGGCGCGGCTGAACGCGCTGGGCCTGGGCCGCAACGACCGCGTCGCGATCGTGCTCGACAACGGCCCCGAGATGGCGAGCTGCTTCATCGCCTGCGCGAGCGGCGTGGCCAGCGCGCCGCTCAATCCGTCCTACCGCGCCGACGAGTTCGAGTTCTACCTGTCCGACCTGAACGCGAAGGCGCTGATCGTCGCGCGCGGCAGCGCCTCGCCGGCCGTCGAGGTGGCGACGAAGCTAGGCGTGCCGGTGCTCGATCTCGTCGCCGATGCCGGCGAGCCGGCCGGCAGCTTCACGCTGGAGCCGCGCGAGGCGAGGGCGGCCACGCCCGCCGCGAACGGCGGCTACGCCCAGCCGGGCGACGTGTCGATGGTGCTGCACACCTCGGGCACCACCTCGCGGCCCAAGATCGTGCCGCTGTCGCAGGGCAACCTCGCCGCGTCGGCGACGCACATCGCGCGCACGCTGCAGTTCGGCGAGAAGGATTGCGGGCTGAACATCATGCCGCTGTTCCACATCCACGGCCTGATCGCCGGCGTGCTGGCGCCGCTGTCGGCCGGCTCGCAGGTGTTCTGCACGCCCGGCTTCAACGCGCTGAAGTTCTTCGCCTGGATGGAGGAAGCGAAGCCCACCTGGTACACCGCGGTGCCGACCATGCACCAGGCCATCCTCGGGCGCGCCTCGAAGAATCTCGAGGTGATCGCGCGCCATCCGCTGCGCTTCCTGCGCTCGTCGTCGTCGTCGATCCCGCCGCAGGTGATCCGCGAACTCGAAGAGGTGTTCAAGGCGCCGCTGATCGAGGCCTACGGCATGACCGAGGCGACCCACCAGATGTGCTCCAACCCGCTGCCGCCGGGCGTGCGCAAGCCCGGCACGGTGGGGCCTTCGGGCGGGCCGGAGGTGGCGATCATGGGCGCGGGCGAGGCGCTGCTGCCGCGCGGCGAGACCGGCGAGATCGTCATCCGCGGCCCCAACGTCACCGCCGGCTACGAGAGCAACCCGGCGGCCAACGCCGAGGCCTTCGTGAACGGCTGGTTCCGCACCGGCGACCAGGGCGTGATGGACGCCGACGGCTACGTCGCCATCACCGGCCGGCTCAAGGAGATCATCAACCGCGGCGGCGAGAAGATCAGCCCGCGCGAGGTCGACGAGATCCTGATGGACCACCCGGCCGTCGCGCAGGTGGTGTGCTTCGGCATGCCGCACCCCAAGCTCGGCGAGGAGGTGGCGGCGGTGGTGGTGCTGCGCGACGGCCAGCAGGCCACCGAGCGCGAGCTGCAGGAGTTCGTGGCGCAGCGCGCCGCCGACTTCAAGGTGCCGAAGAAGCTGCTGTTCATGGCCGAGATCCCCAAGGGCGCGACCGGCAAGCTGCAGCGCATCGGCCTGGCCGCCAAGCTCGGCCTGGGCTGACCCCCGAATTCGATCCGATCCACGGGAGACTCCGCATGAAGACATCCAAGCGCATCGAAACACGTCTGCGAGCCGGGCTGCTCGCGCTGGCCGGCGCCTGCGCCAGCCTGGGCGCGGCGGCCTGGGAGCCGAGCAAGCCGATCGAGTTCGTGGTGCCGGCCGGCACCGGCGGCGGCGCCGACCAGATGGCGCGTTTCATCCAGGGCGTGGCCGCGAAGAACAAGCTGACGGCGCAGCCCATCGTGGTCGTCAACAAGTCGGGCGGCGCCGGCGCCGAGGGCTTCCTCGACGTCAAGAACGACAAGGGCAACCCGCACAAGATCGTCATCACGCTGTCCAACCTGTTCACCACGCCGCTGGCCACCGGCGTGCCCTTCAACTGGCGCGACCTGACGCCGGTGCAGATGCTGGCGCTCGACCAGTTCGTGCTGTGGGTCAACGAGGAGTCGCCCTACAAGACGGCCAAGGAGTACTTCGAGGCCATCAAGGCCGGCGCGCCCAACCAGTTCAAGATGGGCGGCACCGGCTCCAAGCAGGAAGACCAGATCATCACCGTGATGCTGGAGAAGGCCGCCGGCAAGAAGATGACCTACGTGCCCTTCAAGGGCGGCGGCGACGTGGCAGTGCAGCTCGTGGGCAAGCACATCGACTCGACCGTCAACAACCCGATCGAGGCCGAATCGCACTGGCGCGCCGGCAAGCTGCGCGCGCTGTGCGTGATGGACAAGGACCGCCTCGCCTACAAGGAGAAGGTCACCGCCACGCAGGCCTGGGCCGACCTGCCGACCTGCGCGACCGCCGGCATCCCGGTCGAGTACCTGATGCTGCGCGGCGTCTTCACGACGCCGGGCGCGACGCCCGACCAGGTGAAGTACTACACCGACCTGTTCACGAAGATCCGCGCGCTGCCCGAGTGGAAGGAATTCCTCGCCAAGGGCGCGTTCAAGGACACCGCGCTGGCCGGCCAGCCCTTCGTCGACTGGCTGGGGCAGAACGAGCAGATGCACCGCGTGCTGATGAAGGAAGCGGGTTTCCTGGCTCGATGACGCACGGAGGGGGAGGCCCCATGACGGACGAGAAGAAGCCCGGGGACGACCCGATGGTCGGCAGCCGCGGCCCGGAGATCGGCGTGGCCGCCTTGCTGCTGGCCATCGGCGCGCTGGTGGTGGGCGACAGCCTGCGCGTGGGCATCGGCTGGGCCGACGACGGTCCGCGCTCGGGCTACTTTCCGTTCTACGTCGGCCTGTGCCTGATGGCCGCCAGCGGCTGGACGCTGCTGCGCGCGCTGCTCGGGCGCAGCCCCTTGAAGCCGGAGTTCGCCACGCGCGCGCAGCTCGGCCAGGTGCTCGCGGTGCTGGTGCCGATGGTGGTGTACGTGGCGCTGATCGCCGGCATCGGCATCTACGTGGCGTCCTTCCTGCTGATCGCCTACTTCATGAAGCGCCACGGCCGATACGGCTGGGCGCTCACGCTGGCGGTGTCGGCGGCGGTGCCGGTCGCCTTCTTCCTGCTCTTCGAGCGCTGGTTCCTCGTGCTGCTGCCCAAGGGGCCGCTCGAGAGCGCGCTCGGCTTCTGAGAGGGCGAGCGCGATGGAAGACCTTTCCAACCTGCTCGGCGGCTTCGCGGTCGCGCTGTCCGGCCCGAACCTGCTGTACATGCTGGTGGGCATCACGCTGGGCGTGCTGATCGGCGTGCTGCCCGGGCTGGGCGGCGCCAACGGCGTGGCCATCCTGCTGCCGCTGACCTTCAGCATGAACCCGACCTCGGCGATCATCATGCTGAGCTGCATCTACTGGGGCGCGCTGTTCGGCGGGGCGATCACCTCGATCCTGTTCAACATCCCCGGCGAGCCCTGGTCGGTGGCGACCACCTTCGACGGCTTCCCGATGGCGCAGCAGGGCCGCGCGGCGCAGGCGCTGACGGCGGCGTTCACCTCGTCCTTCGTCGGCGCCTTCTTCGCGGTGCTGCTGATCACCTTCCTCGCCCCCTGGCTGGCGCGCTTCGCGCTGAAGTTCGGCCCGGCCGAGTTCTTCGCGGTGCAGCTGCTGACCTTCTGCAGCTTCGTCGGCATGAGCAAGGAGCCGCCGGCGCGCACCATCGCGGCGATGATGCTCGGCTTCGCGCTGGCCGCCGTCGGCATGGACAGCGTCACCGGCCAGCTGCGCATGACCTTCGGCATGCCGGAGCTGCTCAAGGGCTTCGACTTCCTGATCGCGGTGATCGGCCTGTTCGGCATCGGCGAGATCCTGCTGACGATGGAGGAGGGCCTGGCCTTCAAGGGCCGCAGCGCGCGCATCAGCCCCAAGGTGGTGTGGCAGACCTGGGGCGAGATCGCCAGGCACTGGAAGGTGTTCCTGCGCTCCACCGCGATCGGCTGCTGGATGGGCATCACGCCCGGCGGCGCGACGCCGGCCTCGTTCATGGGCTACGGCGTGGCGCAGCGCTTCTCGAAGACGCCCGACCAGTTCGGCAAGGGCGCGATCGAAGGCGTGGTGGCGCCCGAGACCGCCGCGCACGCCGCCGGCACCTCGGCGCTGCTGCCGATGCTCACGCTGGGCATCCCCGGCTCGCCGACCGCCGCGGTGCTGCTCGGCGGCCTCCTGATCTGGGGTCTGCAGCCCGGGCCGATGCTGTTCGTCGAGCAGAAGGATTTCGTCTGGGGCCTGATCGCCTCGATGTACCTCGGCAACCTCGTCGGCCTGCTGGTGGTGCTGACCACCGTGCCGTGGTGGGCGGCGCTGCTGCGCATCCCGTTCTCGGTGATCGCGCCGGTGATCATCGTGATCTGCGCGATCGGCGCCTACACGGTGCACAACTCGATGTTCGACGTCGTGCTGATGCTGGTGTTCGGCGTGCTCGGCTACTTCTTCAAGAAGCTCAAGTACCCGCTCGCGCCGCTGGTGCTGGCGCTGGTGCTGGGCGACATGGCCGAAGCGAGCTTCCGCCAGGCGATGCTGCTGTCGCAGGGCAGCCTGGCGATCTTCTGGTCCAACGGGCTGGTGGGCGGCATCGTCGCGCTGGCCATCGCGATGCTGCTGTGGCCGCTGGCGGGCTTCCTGCGCAAGTCGCTGCGGCGGCGCGAGTACAGTGCCGCGGCATGAGGAGCGCAGCATGAAGATCGCCATCGTCGGCGCCGGTGCGATCGGCGGGTATCTGGGCGCGAAGCTCGCGATCGCGGGCGAGGACGTCACCTTCATCGCGCGCAACCGCAACCTGGAAGCGATCAACGCGCGCGGCTTCCGGCTCATCCTGGAGGACGGCAGCGAGCAGCACGCGCCGACCGCGAAAGCG
This sequence comes from Pseudomonadota bacterium, assembly GCA_029779845.1. Lineage (GTDB taxonomy): Bacteria > Pseudomonadota > Gammaproteobacteria > Burkholderiales > Burkholderiaceae_C > Piscinibacter. Next base: position 35,593 of record JAKOZT010000022.1, read on the forward strand.
GTGCAGCGCATGGCCGACGCCGGGCCGCAGGACGCCGTGCTGCTGACGCTCAAGGCGCACCAGGTGAAGGACGTGCTGCCCGAACTGCGCGCGCTGTTCGGGCCTGACACCGCCGTGGTGACGATGATCAACGGCATCCCCTGGTGGTATTTCCACAAGCTCGGCGGCGAGTACGAGGGGCGGCGCCTGGAAAGCGTGGACCCGGGCGGCGTGATCGACGCGCACATCGAACCCGAGCGCATCGTCGGCAGCGTGGTCTACCCGGCCAGCGAGCTGGTCGAGCCGGGCGTCGTCAGGGTGATCGAAGGCAACCGCTTCACGCTCGGCGAACTCGACGGCCAGCGCAGCGAGCGCGTCGAGGCGCTGTCGCAGGCGCTGATGCGCGCCGGCTTCAAGGCGCCGGTGAGCCGCGACATCCGCTCCGAGCTGTGGATCAAGCTGTGGGGCAACCTCAGCTTCAACCCGATCTCGGCGCTGACGCATGCGACGCTGGAGCAGATCTGCCGCTTCGGCCCGACACGCGCGCTGGCCGCGGCGATGATGGGCGAGGCGCAGGCGGTGGCCGAGAAGCTGGGCGTGCGCTTCAAGATCTCGCTGGAGCAGCGCATCGCCGGCGCGGAAGCCGTCGGCGCGCACAAGACCTCGATGCTGCAGGACGTCGAGCACGGCCGCGCGCTGGAGCTCGAAGCGCTGGTCGGCGCGGTGGTCGAGCTGGGCCGCATCACCGGCGTGCCCACGCCGACGATCGAAGCGATCTACGCCGCCGCCAGCCTGCTCGGGCAGACGCTCGCCGCCCGGAAGGGCCGGCTGCAGGTTCAGCCGTAGGTTTCAGGCGTAAGTATTGGCGAGGCGGCCGATGCCGTCGATCTCGACCTCGACGGTCGTGCCCGGCTTCATCGGCAGCACGCCCAGCGAGGTGCCGCACAGGATCACGTCGCCGGACTCCAGCGTCATGTCGTGCGAAAGGCGCGACACCAGCTCGGGCGGCGTGAAGATCATGTCGGCGAGCGGATAGTTCTGGCGCTCGCGGCCGCCGACGAAGGTGCGCACCGAGGCGGCGCGCCAGTCGAAATCGGTCTCGACCACCGGGCCGAACACGCCGAAGCCGTCGAAGCCCTTGGCGCGTGTCCACTGCGGGAAGGCCGGGTCGCGGTTCAACAGCTCGATCGCGGTCAGGTCGTTGGCGCAGGCATAACCGAAGATGTGGGCGGCGGATTGCTCGACGCTCACGCGCTGCGCGCGCCGCCCGATCACGATCGCCAGCTCGCCCTCGTAGGCGACGCGGCCGGCTTCCGGCGGCGCCGCCGCGATGGCCTGGCCGTGCGCGGCGTGGCTGTTGGGCGTCTTGACGAAGTAGAGCGGCTCCGCCGGGATCGCCCAGCCGTTTTTCTCGGCCGCGGCGCGGAAGTTGTTCCACAGTGCCAGCATCTTGCCGGGCCGGCAAGGCATCAACCATTCGACGCCGGCCACCGGCACGCGCTCGCCGCTGGGGCGGTGTTCGCCGAACAGCTCGCCCTCGTGCACCGCGAGCGAATCGCCTTCGAGCACGCCGAACAGCTCGCGGCCGCCGTGGCGGCAACGCATCCACTTCATCGCCTGTCTCCGAGCAGTTCCAGCACGGCGCGCCATTCCTCTTCGTTCACCGGCGTGATCGACAAGCGGTTGCCGGGGCGCAGCAACTGCATGCTCTGCAGCTGCGGCAGCTCGCGCATGCGCTTGAGCGGCAGCAGCGCGGTCTTGCGGCGCAGCTTCACGTCGACCAGCAGCCAGCGCGGCTTGTCGGGCGTGGATTGGGGGTCGAAATAGGGCGACTTCGCATCGAACTGCGTCGCGTCCGGATACGGCGCGCTCGCCACCTCGGCCAGCCCCGCCACGCCCGGCTCGGCGCACGACGAGTGATAGAACAGCACGCCGTCGCCGATGCGCATGTCGTCGCGCATGAAGTTGCGCGCCTGGTAGTTGCGCACGCCGAACCACGGCACGGTGCGATGCGGCGCGGCGGCGAGGTCGTCGATCGAGCACTCGTCGGGCTCGCTCTTCATCAGCCAGTAGGACATGGGAAGAGGAAGAAGAGGGTGTCCGCCACGAACCGGGAGCCGCATTCCTGAACCCAGGGGATTCAGGTGGGCGAGGTCAGCGAGGCGTCGGGTTCATCTGACGCGAGACGATCACACCAGCCAGGCGATGTTCCAAGCCCTTGCTCGCACGAGCATCGGTTCAAGGAAATATAAGACTCACGCGAACGCGACGGACCGGGCCATTCTACGCAGCGCGCGCCGCGCGGTCAGAGCAATTGCCCATCGGCGCCGAGGGTCTGATCGACGCGCTTGATGAGCGCCTCGATGTCGATGCCGTCGGCGAGGCCCTCGCTGGCGGACGGCGCGGCGGCGGCCGGCCGCTCGGCCTGCGCGAAAGCGAGGTTCAACGCGGCCAGCACCGCGATGCGCTCGCGCGCCTTGACCTTGCCGGCATCGCGGATCGCGCTCATCTCGCGGTCCACCGCGGCGGCGGCGGCCTGCAGCGGCGCCTCGCCGCCCTCGGGGCAGACCAGGCGGTAGCCCTGGCCCATGATGGTCACTTCGATGGCGTTCACGCGGCGTTCCCGTCGTTGTTGCCTGCCTCGGCCGGCAGGCGTTCGAGCAGCGCGTCGATGCGGGCGCGCGCGGCGGCCAGGCGCGAGCGCAGGTTGTCGCGCTCCTGCGTGACGCCGGCGAGCTGCTGCTCGAGCAAGGCGTTGGTGCGCTGCAGCTCCTGGTGCCTCAGCAGCAGGCGTTCGACCCGTTCCGCAAGATCCTGGAGTTGCGACATGGCGCCGGTGGAGGTGGAAGCAGCGGCATTGTAGGGGGCGGGGCCCGGCCGCCGCGCTCACGCGGCCGTGCCGTGCGTCACTTCGGCTCGCGCCGGCGCTCCGGGTGGCCGGGCGGCGGCGCGTCGAGCTCGAGCGGCGCGGGCATCGTCAGCAGCCGGTTCGGCGAGCTGGGCTCCCACAGCGCGGCGGGCTGCGTGTCGGGCGTGGCGGTGGCGGCGTGCAGCAGCGCGAGGCTGGCGCGCGAGCCGACCTGGCGCAGCATCTGCACCTGGCGCTGCGTCCAGTGCAGCGTCGCGCCGGCCTGCTCGCAGCTGAACGCGCCGAAGGGCACGCCGTTGATCGAGAAGCACACGTCGAGCAGCGAGTGCAGGTCCAGCGGCAGCAGGTAGTGGTCGAGGAAGCCGGCGGTGGCGGGGTCGCTGCGCGCGTCGGAGGCGACCACGCAGCCTTCGCGCACCAGCGCCTCGAAGTAGGGCCCGGAGTCGGCGTTGTAGATGTCGGCCGCGCCGACGATGCGGTCGAGCCGGCGGTCGTACATCGCCATGCAGCGCAGCGCGCGGCCCTCGGCGGTGTCGACGAACACCCACACGCCGCAGCGCGTGCAGCCGACCATGTCGGCGACGGCGCGGGTGAGCTGGTCGAAGAACTGGTCGCGGTCGGTCTCTCCGCGGTCGAGGCGGCCGCAGATTTCCTGGATGAGCCTTCCATCCGTCATGCGCGGATTCTGGGCCGGTCGGCATCGCGCCGGTCCTGCAAGGTCTTGCAGGTGCCCCGCGAACAGGGGGGGTCAATGCCGCAGTGCGGGCGGCGCCGAATCGCACCAGCGCGCCACCGCGCACTGCGTGCACAGCGGCGCGCGCGCCTTGCAGACGTAGCGGCCGTGCAGGATCAGCCAGTGGTGCGCGTCGACCCGGTAGCGATCGGGCACGCGTTCGAGCAGGCCTTTTTCGACTTCCAGCTCGTTGCGCCCCGGCGCGAGCCCGGTGCGGTTGGCGACGCGGAACACGTGCGTGTCCACCGCCATCGTCGGCTCGCCGAAGGCGACGTTGAGCACCACGTTGGCGGTCTTGCGCCCGACGCCGGGCAGCGCCTGCAGGGCCTCGCGCGAGCGCGGCACCTCGCCGCCGTGGCGCTCGATCAGGAGCCGGCAGGTCTCGATGAGGTTCTTCGCCTTGTTGCGGTACAGGCCGATGCTGCGGATCGCGTCGGTCAGCGCCGGCAGGCCGAGCGCGAGCATGCGGCGCGGCGTGCCGGCGCGCGGGAACAGGCGGCGCGTCGCCTTGTTGACGCCCGCGTCGGTGGCCTGCGCTGACAGCAGCACCGCGGCCAGCAGCTCGAACACGCTGGTGTATTCCAGCTCGCTGACCGGATGCGGGTTGGCGCGCTGCAGCATGGCGAAGAAAGGTTCGATGTCTTCGGGTTTCATCAGCGTCTCGCACGCGCGCGCGCCAGCGCGGCCTCGATGACCGCGCGCTTGCGGTCGAGTACGGCCGGGTCGGTGTGCAGGCTGTGCGCGGGCAGGTCGGCCAGCTTGGCCTCGGCCTTGGCGGCCAGGCGCGCGTCGTTGTCGCGCGCCGCCTGCTCCAGGCGCACGGCGCGGAAGGCATGGCGCTCGCGCGCCTGCGCTGCCTGCGCTTCGCTCCAGGCCGCCCAGCCGCTGCGCTCGCCGCTGGCGTTGACCAGCGTGATGCAGTCCACCGGGCAGGCCGGGATGCACAGCTCGCAGCCGGTGCATTGCGATTCGATCACGGTGTGCATCGCCTTGGGCGCGCCGACGATGCAGTCCACCGGGCAGGCCTTGATGCACAGCGTGCAGCCGATGCACCAGGCCTCGTCGATGCAGGCCAGGCGCAGCGGGCCTTCGCTGCCGTGTTCGGGGTTCAAGGGTCGCACGGGCCGGCCGGTGATGGCCGCCAGCCGCGCCACGCCTTCGGCGCCGCCGGGCGGGCACTGGTCGATGCCGGCTTCGCCATGCGCCAGCGCGTCGGCATAGGCGGCGCAATCCGGGTAGCCGCAGCGCGTGCACTGCGTCTGCGGCAGCGCGGCGTCTATCAGGCGGGCGAGTTCGTGGGGAGGCGGCACGCGCCGATTATCGGGCGCGGGCCTTCTTCGCCGGTGCCGGCTTGGCGGCAGCCGCGCCCTGGTGCGAAGCGATGAACTTGCGCACCTCGGGGTAGACCTTCTCGCGCCAGCGCCGGCCCGAGAAGATGCCGTAGTGGCCGGCGCCGATCACGTCGTAGTGGAACTGGCGCGATTTCGGGATGCCGGTGCACAGCTCGTGCGCGGCGCGGGTCTGGCCGGCGCCGGAGATGTCGTCGAGTTCGCCCTCGACGGTCAGCAGCGCGGTGGTCCGGATGTCCTGCGGGCGCACCGGCTGGCCGTGCACCTTCCAGGTGCCGTTGACCAGCGCGAAGTCCTGGAACACCGTCTTGATGGTGTCGAGGTAGTACTCGGCCGGCATGTCGAGCACGGCGTTGTACTCGTCGTAGAACTCGCGGTGGCCCTCGGCGCTGTCGTCGTCGCCGCGCACCAGGTCGAGGAAGTAGTCGTAGTGCGAGCTGAGGTGGCGGTCCGGGTTCATTGCGACGAAGCCGGTGTGCTGCAGGAAGCCGGGGTAGACGGCGCGGCCCGAGCCCGGGTAGTTGACCGGCACGCGGTAGATCACGTTGCTCTCGAACCAGCTGTGGCTCTTGTTCATCGCCAGGTTGTTGACGGCGGTGGGGCTCTTTCGTGCGTCGATCGGGCCGCCCATCATCGTCATCGTGCGCGGCGTGAACTCGCCGTTGCTGGCCAGCAGCGAGATCGCCGCCAGCACCGGCACGGTCGGCTGGCACACCGAGATCACGTTGACTTCCGGCCCGATGTGGCGGATGAAGTCCTGCACGTAGGCGACGTAGTCGTCGAGGTGGAAGGGGCCCACTTCCGCCGGCACCATGCGCGCGTCGGTCCAGTCGGTGATGAAGACCTTGTGGTCGCGCAGCAGCGCGCGCACCGTGTCGCGCAGTAGCGTCGAGTGGTGGCCCGACAGCGGCGCGACGACCAGCACCGTCGGGTGCTTCTTCATCGCGTCGAGCACCTTCGGGTTGTCGCTGAAGCGCTTGAAGCGCAGCAGCCGGCAGAAGGGCTTTTGCATCGCGATCTGCTGCTGCACCGCGACGTCGACGCCGTTCACCTCCACCGAGGTGATGTTGAACTCGGGCTTCTCGTATTCCTTGGACAGCCGGTGCATCAGGTCGAGCCCGGCGGAAACGCGGTCGGCCATCGGCGTGTGCGCGAACGGCGACAGCGGATGGCTGTAGAGCTTGGAGGAGGCCGCCGCGAACTCCGCGAACGGGCTGAGCAGGGCGCGCTGGGTCTCGTACAACTGGTAGAGCATGGGTCGGCCCTCTTGGTGCGATGCAACATTTTAGGAAGATTGCTTGCATCTTGCTGTCGGGCAAGCGTCGCGGAAACCCCGAAGCGGCACGAAAAAGGGGCGCAATCGCGCCCCTTCCGGTGTCGCCGAGGTGACAGCGGCGGCCGTCAGGACACCTTGGCGATCGCCGCGACCACCGCGTCGATGTTCCTGCTGTTGAGCGCAGCCACGCAGATGCGCCCCGAATCGACGCCGTAGATGCCGAATTCGCCGCGCAGGCGCTGCATCTGCTCCTTGTTCAGCCCCGAGTAGCTGAACATGCCCTTCTGGCGCGTGATGTAGCTGAAATCCTGCTTCAGGCCGGCGGCCGTCAGCTTCTGTTGCAGCGCCTCGCGCATCTGCTGGATGCGCACGCGCATGCCGGCCAGCTCGTCTTCCCACATCGCGCGCAGCGCCGGCGTGTTCAGCACCGTGGCGACCACCGTCGCGCCGTGCGTCGGCGGGTTGGAGTAGTTGGTGCGGATCACGCGCTTCAACTGGCTCAGCACGCGGTCCGCCTCGTCCTTCGACTCGCAGGCCACCGACAGCGCGCCGACACGCTCGCCGTACAGCGAGAAGCTCTTCGAGAAGCTGGTCGAGACGAAGAAGTCCAGCCCGCTGTCGACGAACTGGCCGATCACCGCGCCGTCCTCGGCGATGCCGTCGCCGAAGCCCTGGTACGCCATGTCGAGGAAGGCGACCAGCCGGCCGGCCTTCACCGCGGCGACCACCTGCTCCCACTGCGCGGGCGTGATGTCGTAGCCGGTCGGGTTGTGGCAGCAGGCGTGCAGCACCACGACGGTGCCCGCCGGCGCGGCCTTCAGCGCGGCCAGCATGGCGTCGAAGTTCACGCCGCGCTTGGCGGCGTCGTAGTAGGGGTAGCTCTCGACCACGAAGCCGGCGCTCTCGAACAGCGCGCGGTGGTTCTCCCAGCTCGGGTCGCTGATCAGCACCTTGGCGGCCGGGTTGATGCGCTTGAGGAAGTCGGCGCCGATCTTCAGCCCGCCGGTGCCGCCCAGCGCCTGCACGGTGGCGACGCGGCCGGCCTTGACGATCGCGCTGTCGGCGCCGAACACCAGGCCCTGCACCGCCTTGTCGTAGGCCGCGATGCCGTCGATCGGCAGGTAGCCGCGCGGCTTGGGCGCTTCCATCAGCAGCTTCTCGGCTTCCTGCACGCACTTGAGAAGCGGCAGCTTGCCCGCATCGTCGTAGTAGACGCCGACGCCGAGGTTGACCTTCGCCGGGTTGGCGTCGGCCGCGAACTGTTCGTTCAGGCCGAGGATCGGATCGCGCGGTGCCATTTCGACGGCGGCGAACAGCGACGAGGTGGGCGAAGGCATGGGTCAGTCCTTGTCAGGTGAGCAGGGGAGCGAATTGGCGTTAACCTGTCCGATTGCCTCGTCGTGCGGCGAGGTGGGTTAACCCGGAGATTTTATCCGTCATGGCCGAAGTGTCCGAAGTTCACGCAGTCGCGCCCGGCGACGCGCCGGCGGGCGAGTTCGTCAGCTTCCCCGATTCGCCCTTCCAGCTCTTCCAGCCCTATCCGCCGGCGGGCGACCAGCCGCAGGCGATCGAGCAGCTGGTCGAAGGCATCCGCGACGGGCTTTCCTACCAGACGCTGCTGGGCGTCACCGGCTCGGGCAAGACCTTCACGATGGCCAACGTGATCGCGCGGCTGGGCCGCCCGGCGATCGTGTTCGCGCCCAACAAGACGCTGGCCGCGCAGTTGTACAGCGAGTTCCGCGAGTTCTTCCCGAAGAATGCGGTCGAGTACTTCGTCAGCTACTACGACTACTACCAGCCCGAGGCCTACGTGCCGCAGCGCGACCTGTTCATCGAGAAGGACAGCTCGATCAACGAGCACATCGAGCAGATGCGCCTGTCGGCCACCAAGAGCCTGCTGGAGCGGCGCGACGTGATCATCGTGGCCAGCGTCAGCGCGATCTACGGCATCGGCAACCCGAGCGACTACCACCGCATGGTGATGACGCTGCGCGTGGGCGACAAGCTCGGCCAGCGCGACGTGATCGCGCACCTGATCCGCATGCAGTACCAGCGCAACGAGAGCGACTTCTCGCGCGGCACCTTCCGCGTGCGCGGCGACACCATCGACGTGTTTCCCGCCGAGCATTCGGAGCTGGCGATCCGCATCGAGCTGTTCGACGACGAGATCGAGACGCTGCAGCTGTTCGACCCGCTGACCGGCCGCATCCGCCAGAAGATCCCGCGCTTCACGGTGTATCCCTCCAGCCACTACGTGACGCCGCGCGACCGCGTGCTGGCCGCGATCGACACCATCAAGGAAGAGCTGCGGCTGCGCCTGGACGAACTGGTGAAGGCCGGCAAGCTGGTGGAGGCGCAGCGCCTCGAGCAGCGCACCCGCTTCGACCTGGAGATGCTGCAGGAGGTGGGCCACTGCAAGGGCATCGAGAACTACACGCGGCATCTGTCGGGCGCGGCGCCCGGCGAGCCGCCGCCGACGCTGGTGGACTACCTGCCGGCCGATTCGCTGATGTTCCTCGACGAGAGCCACGTGCTGATCGGCCAGTTCGGCGGCATGTTCAACGGCGACCGCGCGCGCAAGACGGTGCTGGTGGAGTACGGCTTCCGCCTGCCCAGCGCGCTGGACAACCGGCCGCTGAAGTTCGAGGAGTTCGAGCAGCGCATGCGCCAGTGCATCTTCGTCTCCGCCACCCCGGCCGACTACGAAAAGACCCATGCCGGCCAGGTGGTGGAGCAGGTGGTGCGCCCCACCGGCCTGGTCGATCCCACCGTCGAGGTCCGGCCGGCCACCCACCAGGTGGACGACGTGCTGCAGGAAATCCGCATCCGCGTCGAGCGCCAGGAGCGGGTGCTCATCACCACGCTGACCAAGCGCATGGCCGAGCAATTGACCGACTATCTCACTGAAAACGGCGTCAAAGTGCGCTATCTGCACTCAGATGTCGATACGGTGGAGCGGGTGGAGATCATCCGCGACTTGCGCTTGGGCGCTTTTGATGTGCTGGTGGGCATCAATCTGTTGCGC
>JAKOZT010000135.1 GCA_029779845.1 Pseudomonadota bacterium
GAGTCGCACACGAAGATGTGCTCGCGCTTCACGCCCAGGGCGACGAGCAGGTCCAGGCAGGCGATCGCCGCCGCGCCCGCGCCGGAGACGGCGAGCTTGATCTCGCCGATGCGCTTGCCGACGAGCTCGAGCCCGTTGATGACGGCTGCGGCGGAGATGATCGCCGTACCGTGCTGGTCATCGTGGAAGACGGGGATCTTCATGCGCTCGCGCAGCCGGCGCTCGATGGTGAAGCACTCCGGCGCCTTGATGTCCTCGAGGTTGACGCCGCCGAGCGTGGGCTCGAGCGCGGCGATGATCTCGACGAGCTTGTCCGGGTCGCGTTCCGCCAGCTCGATGTCGAACACGTCGATGCCGGCGAACTTCTGGAACAGGCAGCCCTTGCCTTCCATCACCGGCTTGCCGGCCAGCGGCCCGATGTCGCCCAGGCCGAGCACGGCGGTGCCGTTGGTGACCACGCCGACGAGGTTGCCGCGCGAGGTGAAGTCGGCGGCCAGCGCCGGGTTCTCCTCGATCGCCAGGCAGGCGTAGGCGACGCCGGGCGAGTAGGCGAGCGAGAGGTCGCGCTGGTTGGACAGCGGCTTGGTCGGCGTGACGGCGATCTTGCCGCGCACCGGCGTGCGGTGGTATTCGAGCGCGGCGTCGCGCAGTGCCTGCTCGGCGCTGGACAGGGGCTTGCTGTTCTTTTCCATCACTTCACTCCTTCGTCGTCACGGTGCGGCCCGATGGTGCGCTTTCGCCAAGCGCGGGCGCATCCGCGTTTCCCACGAGGCGGCGAAGGCCTACCATCGCGGCATGAACGCCCTGCGAACCTTTGTTCCCGCCCTTGCCGCGGCGGGGCTCGCGGCTTCCGCTTGCGCGCAGGACGCCTGGAGCGTCGCCGGCCGGCAAGGCGTGGTGCGCCTGGTCATCGTACCGGCGGCGCAGGCCACCGACGCGGCAGCCTACCAGCGCGAGATCGCGCGGCTGTGCGAGCCCGAGCGCACCTGCTTCCTGAACTTCTACACCAACAGCAGCGGCGCGGCCGTGGCGGTGCCGCTGCCCGACGCGATCGCCGCCGAGGCCACCGCGACCTTCCGGCGCTCGATGAAAAACGGCGCCGAGCGCTTCCAGTGGAGCTGCCGCATGAAGATGGCGCAGCCGCCGGAGTGCTTCTAGGCGGGGGTCATACGACGTTGCGATCAATGGCATAAAAGCGCAGCTCGGGGCGGGCGTGTTCTTGTCGGGGATGCGCCGCAGCGGCACGGCAGGCACGGCCCCGTGGGGACTCCTGCGGTGGCGGTCGGCGCGGCGCGCCGACTGCGCTGTGATGCTCGCGCCAGGGGGCTGCCGCCCAACTCACTTCGTTCGCTGCGCTCACTGCGTTCAAACAAGCGGCGGCAAGTCAGTTCACGAAGCGCGCTCACGCGCGCCGCCCCCTGACGCTGCGCTTCTCGCCGCCACCCAAGTCGCCCCCACGGGGCCGTGCCTGCCGCGCTGAACCAGAGGTGGCATGCAATCAGCTGGCATGCCACCTCTGGTTCAGCAAAGGGCCGTGCGGGCCGCTCGCGGCGCGCCTATGAGACGCTGAGCAGCGCAGGGCTCGTGGCCCGCGCGCGTACCCGCGCGCCTCGTCCTCATGCTCGCCGCGGGTGATCGAGCGCAGCGGGCGATAGCCCGCGAAGCGAGTTCCG
>JAKOZT010000136.1 GCA_029779845.1 Pseudomonadota bacterium
GCGCATCTCGTGGCTCATGCGCGCGACGAACTCCGCCATCGCCTGCCGCGCCGCCTCGGCGCGCCACTGCGCCGCCTGGCGCGCCTCGGCCTCGCGCAGCGCGCCGACGTCGCGCAGCACCACCGTCAGCAGCTGGGCCTCGCCCTCGCCGGAGCGCGAGATCGAGGCCTCGATCGGGAACACCTCGCCGTTGGCGCGCCGCCCGGCCAGCGAATGCAGCCGGCCCATCTGCCGCGCCGTGGCGCCGGTGCGGCGAAACGACTCGACGTGCAGCCGGTGCGCCAGCTGGCGGTCGGTCGGAATGAAACGATCCAGCGGCTCGCCCAGCGCCTCGTGCGCGGCCACGCCGAACATCGTGCCGGCGGCGCGGTTGAAGAACTGCACGCGCTGCGCAGCGTCGACGGTGATGATCGCGTCGCTGGCCTGTTCGAGCACCGCCTGCAGGCGCGTCAGCGTGAGCTGCCAGCGCAGCTCGGCCAGCGGCGCGTCGTCGGGCGGCGGTGCGCCGCGCAGGTGCCCGCGCAATCGGGCCCACCAGCCGGCGCGCCGCTCAGGCTTCATCGCGCCGCAATGCCGAGGGCGTGCGCCCGGTCCAGCGCTTGATCGCGCGGCGCAGGCTGCGCGCGTCGGAGAAGCCGGCCTGCTCGGCCACGCGCGCCATCGGCGCGCTGCTGGCGCTCAGCAGCGCGAGCGCGCGGCGCATGCGCTCCTGGTCGAGCAGGCCGGCGTAGGAGAGGTCGGCATCGAGCAGGCGGCGCCGCAGCGTGCGCTCGCTGATGTTGATCGACGCGGCGATCGCCGCCATGCCCGGGGGCGAGCGCAGGTCGGCGCGCAGCGCGCGCACGATCACCGCCTCCAGGTCGGACGGCGCGGCCGCGCCGGCGCGCTGCTCGAGCTGGTGGCGACACTGCCGCGCGACCAGCGCGTCGGCGGTGGCGATCGGGTGGTCGACGCGGTCGAACACCAGCCGGTCGGCGTGGCAGCCGAAGCGCACGGGGCAGCCGAACACGCGCTCGTGGCCGCGCGGGTCGAGCGGCGCTGCGGCGCTCAGCTCGACGCGCTGCGGCGCGTGCCACGGCCCGACGACGAAGCGGCAGGCGCGCGTCAGCGCCGCGAAGGCGTGCTCGACGAGGAAGCGCGCCACCTCGTCGTTCTCCTCGTAGACCGGCTCGGCGACGGCGGCCAGATGGCCGTCCTCCTCGTGGCGGCGCAGGTGCAGGAAGCGCTCGGTGGAGGGCATGAAGTCGAGCGCCAGCGCGAGCGCCTCGTGCAGCCCGGCCGAGGCCATCATGCCGACCAGGCACAGCCCCCAGGAGACCAGGCTGAAGCTCGCGCCCAGGCGCAGCCCGAGGTGCGGATCGCCGAGCATCTGCACCGCGCGCTGGATGACGCGGCCGGTCTGGGCGTAGGAGACGCGGAAGTCGATGCGTTCGAGATCGGCGGGCGTGAAGCCGAGGCCGCGACACAGCGCCGCGGCGTTACCGTGCCGGCGGGCCACCTCGCGCGCGATGCAGCGCACGATCAATGGCTCCGCATCCACGCGGTCGGCGCGCGGCTGCGGCGTGGGGACTCTGTCGGTAGGGGGCGAAGTCATCGGTGGGGTGCGACCCGGCGGCAGGGGTTGCCGCGGCCCGCCGGGGCAGCGGCGAGAAGGCCGGGATGAAGGGCATGGCGCGTCGCGCAGACACAGGCATGCCGACATTTGACATTTAAGCCATCCCTACGTTCACTTCAAACCGCGCGCGCTGGCTTCACCTTGGCCGCGCCAGCGCCCCACGCTGTCCGCGGCTGTCCCGTCGCCGGCTAGGTGGCGACGCAAACATCATCTAGTGATGATTTGGGGATGATCCATGGCGATATTTCGTCACCGACGCGAAGCCGCCCCTCCCGGTGCGCGCTCCGGGTTCAGCGGCGGAACTTGCCGTCCTGCCCGATGATGGACAGGTCGACGAACTCCAGCCCGGTGTGGTCGGTCGGGCTGAAGCTCACGTCGAGGCCGCCGATGTCGACCTTGCCCATCGAATCGAGCGCGTCGCGGATCTTCGCCCGTGTCGGGTTGGGCCCGGCGCGCTTGAGCGCCACCACCAGCACCTTGGCGGCGGCGTAGCCTTCCAGCATCGCCGGCGTCACGCCCTCCAGGCCCTTGGCGACGGCGTAGTCGTGCGCCTCCTTGACGATCGGCGCGGCCAGCGAGCGCTCGTAGGGGAAGACCTGCGTGACGATCACGCCGCGCGCGTTCTCCTTGAGCGACTTGACGAAGCCGCCCGAGGCGTTGTTCGAGAAGGTGACGATCTGCGCGCGCGAGCCGGCCTTGCGGATCGCGTCGACGCCGTCGGCCACCGCGTTGCCAGAGCCGATGAACAGCACCGCCTGCACGTCGGAGCTGGCCACCAGCGGCGCGATCTTGGTGAAGTCCCACTTGGCGCGGTCGTACTTCTCGACGAACACCGGGTTCTTGGCGACGGCCGCGAAGCCCTTCTTCGCGCCTTCGAGCATGTCGGCGCCGAAGCTGTCCTCGACGTGGATCACGCCGATGCGCTCGATGCCGATCAGGCTGAGGTGCTGCACCGCGCGCTCGGCCTCGCGCTGGTAGGTGGCGCGCACGTTGAAGACCCACGGGTTGACCGGCTTGTGCAGCGCCATCGCGCCGGTGGACGGCGCGATCAGCGGCACCTTGTATTGCTCGAGCAGCGGCAGGATGGCCTGCGTGTGCGGCGTGCCGCGCGACAGGAACAGCGCCGACACGTTCTTCTCGGTGATCAGCGTCCTGGCGTTCTCGGCCGCGAGCTTGGGGTCGAACTTGTCGTCGAGCTGGATCAGCTCGATCTTCTGCCCGTTCACGCCGCCCTGCGCGTTGATCGCGTCGATGTAGAGCTTCGCGCCGTCGGCCACCTCCTTGACGCCGGCGGCCACCGGGCCGGTGAAGCCGGAGGTCTGGCCGATCGGGATCTGTGCTTGTGCGCTCAGCGACATGCACAGACCCGCGGCGAACACGGCGGCCCAACGCCCAACCTGTTTCATCCTGTATCTCCGTGCGGCACGCCCATGTGCCGTGAGACCGCTAGTGTGGCCACACTGGCCACGGCGCGAAAGCCGGGCCGAGTGGCTGAGCGTGACGCGCTGCACGCTCCACAGGCTGTCTCTAGAATCCTTCGCCTTCGCCCTCGGAGGCTCATGGACAGCAATCAAGACGGCGGTCGCGGCACGATCCGCATCCGCGGCGCCCGCCAGAACAACCTGAAGAACCTCGACCTCGACATCCGCACCGGCGAGATGACGGTGGTCACGGGCCCCAGCGGCTCGGGCAAGTCCAGCCTGGTGTTCGACACGCTGTACGCCGAGGGGCAGCGCCGCTACGTCGAGACCTTCAGCGCCTATGCGCGCCAGTTCCTCGACCGCATGGACCGCCCGGCGGTCGACCGCGTCGACGGCGTGCCGCCGGCCATCGCGATCGACCAGACCAATCCGGTGCGATCGAGCCGCAGCACGGTCGGCACGATGACCGAGCTGAACGACCACCTGAAGCTGCTGTTCGCGCGCGCCGCCGAGCTGTTCGACAAGCAGACCGCGCAGCGCGTGCGCCACGATTCGCCGGAGACGATCTACGCCGAGCTGATGGCGCGCACGGCGGCGAACGATCCGCGCCTCGTCGTGACCTTCCCGGTGGAACTGCCCGCCGGCACCAGTGAATCCGACATCGAACAATGGCTCGCCGCCAGCGGCTTCACGCGCGTGCAGGCGCAGCGCGAGGTGGCCTCGCCCACCGGGCCGCGCACGCTGCTGGATGTCGTCGCGGATCGCTTCCGCATTCAGGGCACGGAGAAGGTGCGCGCGATCGAGGCGATCGAGACCGCGCTCAAGCGCGGCAGCGGGCGCGTCAATGTCTATGCCTTGAAGGAAGAAGGCGAGTCCGAGCTGTGGCGCTTCTCCACCGGATTGCACTGCCCCGACAGCGACATCCGCTACGCCGATCCGCAGCCGGCGCTGTTCAGCTTCAACTCGGCCTACGGCGCCTGCGACACCTGCCGCGGCTTCGGGCGCGTGATCGGCGTCGACTACGGGCTGGTGATCCCCGACCACCGCAAGACGCTGCGCGCCGGCGCGATCAAGCCGATGCAGACGCCGGCCTGGAAGGAATGCCAGGACGACCTGCTCAAGTACGGCGGCGAGGCCGGCATTCCGCGCGACACGCCCTGGTCGGCGCTCACCGAGGCGCAGCGCGACTGGGTGATCAACGGCTCGCCGAACTGGAAGGGCAACTGGCACAAGCAGTGGTACGGCGTGCGGCGCTTCTTCGAGTACCTCGAGTCGAAGGCCTACAAGATGCACATCCGCGTGCTCTTGTCGAAGTACCGCAGCTACACGCCCTGCACGGTGTGCGGCGGCGCGCGGCTGAAGACCGAGGCGCTGCTGTGGCGTCTGGGCGCGAAGGAGGATGCCGACGCGGTGCTGGACCCCGCGAAACGCTTCATGCCGGTCGGCGTGGCGTGGACGCGCGCCCAGCTCGAAGCGCTGCCGGGCCTGACCGTGCACGACCTGATGCTGATCCCGATCGAGCGTCTGCGCCGCTTCTTCGACCGCATCACGCTGCCCAGCTCGATGCTGGATGAAGCGTTGAAGCTCCTGCTCGACGAGATCCGCACGCGGCTGAAGTACCTGTGCGACGTCGGCATCGGCTACCTGACGCTGGACCGCCAGAGCCGCACGCTCAGCGGCGGCGAGGTGCAGCGCATCAACCTGACCACCGCGCTCGGCACGTCCCTCGTCAACACCATGTTCGTGCTCGACGAGCCGAGCATCGGCCTGCACCCGCGCGACATGAACCGCATCGTCGAGGCGATGCAGCGCCTGCGCGACGCCGGCAACACGCTGGTCGTCGTCGAGCACGACCCGGCGGTGATGCTCGCCGCCGACCGCCTGATCGACATGGGCCCCGGCCCCGGCGAGCGCGGCGGCAGCATCGTGTTCGACGGCACGCCCGAGGCGATCCGCCAGGCCGACACGCTGACCGGCGCCTACCTCGGCGGGCGCAAGCACGTCGGCATGGGCATCAAGCGGCTGATGTCGCCGGCCACGCCCAAGCTGATCGTCGAGGGCGCGCGCGAGCACAACCTGAAGAACGTCACGGTCGAGTTCCCCTTGCAGCATCTCGTCTGCGTGACCGGCGTCTCCGGCTCGGGCAAGAGCACGCTGATGCAGGACGTGCTGTTCCCGGCGCTGCAACGCCACTTCGGCAAGGCGACCGAATCGCCCGGCGAGCACGAGCGCCTGCTCGGTGCCGAATGGCTGGCCGATGCGGTGTTCGTCGACCAGTCGCCGATCGGCAAGACGGCGCGCTCGAATCCGGCCAGCTACGTCGGTGCCTTCGACGAGATCCGCAAGCTGTTCGCGCAATCGCCGCTGGCCCAGCAGCGCGGCTACGGCCCGGGCATGTTCAGCTTCAACGCCGGCGACGGGCGCTGCCCCACCTGCGGCGGCTCGGGCTTCGAGCATGTCGAGATGCAGTTCCTCAGCGACGTGTACCTGCGCTGCCAGGATTGCGACGGAAGGCGCTACCGCGCCGAGATCCTCGACGTGAAGATCGACCGCCGGTTGCCCGGCGACGTGATCCGCGATCTGTCGATCGCCGATGTGCTGGAACTCACCGTGAGCGAAGCGGTGCAGCTGTTCCGCGACGACCGCGAGGTGCTGCGGGTGTTGCAGCCGATCGTCGATGTGGGGCTGGAATACGTGAAGCTCGGCCAGCCGGTGCCGACGCTCTCCGGCGGCGAGGCGCAGCGCCTCAAGCTCGCCGGCTTCCTCGCCGAAGCGCAGGGCGCGCCGGCGCAGGCGGTCGCGAAGAAGGGCACGCTGTACCTGTTCGACGAGCCGACCACCGGCCTGCACTTCGACGACATCGCCAAGCTGATGCGCGCCTTCCGCAAGCTGCTGGAGGCGGGGCATTCGATCATCGTCATCGAGCACAACCTCGACGTGATCCGCGCCAGCGACTGGCTGATCGACCTCGGCCCCGAAGGCGGCGATGCCGGCGGGCTCGTCGTCTGCACCGGCACGCCGGAGGAAGTGAAGCGCCATCCGACCTCGCACACCGGCAAGGCGCTGGCCGACTACGAGCGCGCCATCGGCATCGGCGTGCCGGTGGCCGAGGAGGGCACGCCCTTGCAAGGCTTGCTGAAAAAATCGCGCGACGAACGCCGCGCGGCCGAGGAGCTGATCCGCATCGTCAACGCCCGCGAGCACAACCTGAAGTCGCTCGACGTGGCGATCCCGCGCGGCAAGTTCAGCGTGATCACCGGCGTGTCGGGCTCGGGCAAGAGCACGCTGGCCTTCGACATCCTCTTCAACGAAGGGCAGCGGCGCTACCTCGAATCGCTCAACGCCTACGCGCGCAGCATCGTGCAGCCGGCCGGGCGGCCGGAAGTCGACGCGGTGTACGGCATTCCGCCGACGGTGGCGATCGAGCAGCGCCTGTCGCGCGGCGGGCGCAAGAGCACGGTGGCGACGACCACCGAGGTGTGGCACTTCCTGCGCCTGCTCTACGTGAAGCTCGGCCTGCAGCACTGCGTGAAGGACGGCGCGCCGGTGCGGCCGCAGAGCGCCGAGAGCATCGCGGCGCAGATCCTGCGCGACCACAAGGGCCAGCATGTCGGCCTGATGGCGCCGCTGGTGGTCAATCGCAAGGGCGTCTACACCGACCTCGCCAAGTGGGCCAGGGCGCGCGGCCATTCGCATCTGCGCGTCGACGGCGAATTCCTGCCGGTGGACCCCTGGCCCCGTCTCGACCGCTTCAAGGAGCACACGCTCGAACTGCCGGTGGGCGACCTGGTCGTCTCGGCCGACAACGAAGCCGGGCTGCGCGCGCTGCTCGCCAAGGCGCTGGACATCGGCAAGGGCGTGATGCACCTGCTCGCGCCGCTGGACGGCCTGAAGGGCGCGCTGCTGGCGGGTGCGCCCACCGCGCGCATCGGCGCGGTGAAGGTGTTCTCCACCAAGCGTGCCTGCCCGGTGTGCGGCACGAGTTATCCCGAGCTGGACCCGCGCATGTTCAGCTACAACAGCAAGCACGGCTGGTGCACCGGCTGCGTCGGCACCGGGCTGGCGCTGACGCGCGAGCAGCGCAAGGCCTACGACGACTCGCAGCGCGACGACGACGACAAGGGCCGCGAGCAGAGCTTCCCCTCCGAGGAGCCCGAGGTCGAGGGCGTGCTCGACGCGCCCTGCCCGGACTGCGGCGGCACGCGCCTGAACCCGGCCTCGCGCGGCGTGACCTTCGACGACAAGGCGATCACGACGATCGCGCAATGGAGCGTCAGCGACTGCCGCGCCTGGATCGAAGCCTTGCAGCTCGCCGGGCGCGACGCCGACATCGCGCGCGACGTGGTCACCGAGATCCGCAGCCGCCTCGAATTCCTCGAAGAGGTCGGCCTCGGCTACCTGACGCTGGACCGTGCCGCGCCCACGCTCTCCGGCGGCGAGGCGCAGCGCATCCGCCTCGCGGCGCAGCTCGGCAGCAACCTGCAAGGCGTGTGCTACGTGCTCGACGAGCCGACCATCGGCCTGCACCCGCGCGACAACCAGATCCTGCTCGATGCGCTGCACAAGCTGGGCGACAAGGGCAACACGCTGGTGGTGGTCGAGCACGACGAGGACACCATCCGCCGCGCCGACCACATCATCGACATCGGCCCCGGCGCGGGCAAACGCGGCGGCCGGCTGGTGGCTGAAGGCGGCACCGCGGCGCTGGCCGCGCACGCCGATTCGGTGACCGGGCGCTTTCTCGCGCAGCCGATGCGGCACCCGCTGAAGACGCGCCGCGCGGTGGAAGCCGAGGCGCCGCAGTTGGTGGTGCGCGGCGCCTCGCTGCACAACCTGAAGTCACTCGACGTGCCGGTGCCCTTGAAGCGCCTCGTCGCGGTGAGCGGCGTCAGCGGCTCGGGCAAGAGCACGCTGGCGCGCGACGTGCTGCTGTCCAATCTCCAGTTCATCAACGTGCGCGGATCGAAACCGAACTGGCAGGGCTGCACGGCCATCGACGGCTGGCAGCAGATCGACCGCGTGCTCGAAGTCGACCAGACGCCGATCGGCAAGACGCCGCGCTCCTGCCCGGCCACCTACATCGGCTTCTGGGACGTGATCCGCAAGCTGTTCGCCGACACGCTGGAAGCCAAGGCGCGCGGCTACGCACCGGCGCGCTTCAGCTTCAACACCGGCGACGGCCGCTGCGCGGCCTGCGACGGCCAGGGTCTGCGCACCATCGAGATGAGCTTCCTGCCCGACGTGAAGGTGCCCTGCGACGTCTGCCACGGCCAGCGCTTCAACCCCGAGACGCTGGCCGTCACCTGGCGCGGCCGCAACATCGGCGAGGTGCTGACGATGGAGGTCGACGAGGCGGTGGACTTCTTCGCCTCGATGCCGGCGATCAGCCACCCGCTGCAGCTGCTGAAGGACGTGGGCCTGGGCTACCTGACGCTGGGCCAGCCGAGCCCGACGCTGTCGGGCGGCGAGGCGCAGCGCATCAAGCTGGTCACCGAGCTGACCAAGGTGCGCGACGACGTCACGCGCCGCGGCAACAAGGCGCCGCACACGCTGTACGTGCTCGACGAGCCGACCGTGGGCCTGCACATGGCCGACGTCGAGAAGCTGATCCGCGTGCTGCATCGGCTGGTGGACGGCGGCCACAGCGTGGTGGTGATCGAACACGACCTCGACGTGATCGCCGAGGCCGACTGGATCATCGACCTCGGCCCCGAAGGCGGCGCGCGCGGCGGCGCGGTGGTGGCGGCCTGCCCGCCCGAGGCGCTGGCGGCTTGGCCGGGCAGCCACACGGGAGCGGCGCTGCGGCCGGTGCTGGAGCGCGGAAGCTGAGGACACAGGGGCTACCAGAGGTTTCAGCGGGATGGACCGACGCGGGCTCGCGGCGCTAGCGTCGCGCGATGACGTTTTCTTTTCGCTGCCGCGTCGCGGCGCTGACGCTGGGCCTCGCGGGCGGCGCGCTGGCCGCCGAGCCTGAACTGCCGCGCGAAACCTACACGCTGAGCGGCCGCGATGCCGAGCCCGTCGCGCGCGCCGAGCTGATCCTCGCCGCTGCGGCCGACCCGGGCCGCAGCCCGAACTTTCTCGCGCTGCCGCTGGCCGGGCGCAGCGGCGCGGCGGCGTCGATCGCGGGCGGCAACGCCGACGGCCTGCGCTGGTCGCTCGGCGGCTCGCTGCAGGACCAGCCGGGCCGGCGCGCCGATCTCGAAGGCAGCGGCCTCAGCTATCCGTTCGGCCCGGGCCGGCTCTATGCCTCGGTGGAGCGCCGCCACTGGGGCCCGTCGCCCTTCGGCAGCCTGATCCTCGACGGCGCGGCGCGTGCGCTGCCGGCGGTCGGCTGGCGCAAGACTTCGGGCGAGGCCTTCGACCTGCCGGTGCTGAAATGGCTGGGTCCGTGGCGCACCGATCTGTTCGCCGGCCGGCTTTCCAACGACGTCGGGCCGAGCGCCGTCAAGCTGCTCGGCTGGCGCGTCGAGATCGAGCCCTGGCGCGGCGTGGTGCTGGGCGGCTCGCGCGTGCTGCAATGGGGCGGCGAGGGCCGGCCGCAGACGCTGGGCAGCCTGGCGCGCGCCATCCTCGGCATCGACAACTTCGAGGCCAACATGGACCGCAGCCTCGAGCCCGGCAACCAGCTGGCCGGCTTCGACGCGCGCTGGACGCTGCCCTGGGGTGAGCCGCTGCGCTTCACGCTGAACGGCCAGGCGATCGGCGAAGACGAGGCCGGCCACATGCCGAGCCGCTATGTCGTCAGCGGCGGCGGCGAGGTGGCGGGCACGCTGGCCGACGGCACCGCGCTGCGTGTGTTCGGCGAGCTGGCCGATACGCAGATCGACCGCTGGTTTCGCGGCAGCGGCTTTGCGGGCTCGGCCTACCACCACCCGCTGTATCCAGCCGGCTACGTGCAGCGCAACCAGCCGCTCGCCTACCCGGCCGGCGGCGACGTGCGAATCGCCTCGCTGGGCCTCGCGGCGCAGCGCGGGCCGACGCGGCTGCTGCTGATGCTGCATCGCGGCGACGAAGGCCGCCGCGGCCTGGCCGGCGAACTGCGCCGCGCCTTCGACGGCGGGCCGGCGGTGGCGCTCGCGGCAACCGAGTGGCACGACGCGCTCGGCCGCGAGCGCGGCCTGCAAGTGCGCGTGGAGATCCCGCTCGAACGGCTGCGCGACTGAGCGCTACTCCGGCCGCGCGTAGCGCTTCGTCCGCAGATTCTTCTTGATCTCCTGCAGCGTCGCGCGCAGCTCGCCGGGCAGGCGCAGCGCGACAGCGGTGGTCAGGATGTCGATCACCATCAGGTGCAGCAATCGCGACACCATCGGGCTGTAGCGGTCGTAGTCCTCGGGGTGGTCGACCGCGAGCAGGATCTGCGTCGCGCCGCCCTGGCCCATCTGCGCCAGCGGCGAGCCGCTCGCGGTGATGACGATGCTGGTCGCGCCCTTGCGGCGCGCGATCTCGGCCACGTCGAGCAGGTCGCGGCTGCGCCCGGAGTTGCTGATGATCACCGCGCAGTCGCCCGGCTCCAGCATCGTGGCGCTCATCACCTGCACGTGGCTGTCGACGATCGCGGCGGCGTGCACGCCGAGGCGGAAGAACTTGTGCTGCGCGTCCGCCGCGACGATGCCCGAGTTGCCGACGCCGTAGAACTCGACGCGCTTGCCCGCGCGGCCGGCCTCGGCCAGCGCCACGATGGCGCGCTCGAAGGCGTGGCCGGCGGCGTCGTTGCGGTACTTGAGCAGCGCGCTGACCGCGTTGTCGATCACCTTGACGATGATGTCGCCGGTCTTGTCGTCTTCGTCGACCGCGCGGTGCACGAAGGGCACGCCTTCGTTGACGCTGCCGGCGAGCTTGCGCTTGAAGTCCGCCAGACCGTCGTAGCCCACGCTGCGGCAGAAGCGCACCACCGTCGGCTTGCTGACGTGGGCGCGCTCGGAGAGCTCGCCCACCGGCAGCGTCGCGAAGGCGCGCGCATCGGCGAGCAGGAGTCTGGCGACACGCTGCTCGGCCGGCGGCAATGCGGGAATCGAAGCCTTGATGCGGTCGAGCATGTCGCTCATTGCTCTTCGGCCCACGCGAAGCCGTCGCGCGCGACGAGCGCGCTCGCCGCCGCCGGCCCCCAGGTGCCGGCCGCATAGGGCCGCGGCCCGCCGCCGTCCTGCGCCCAGGTGTCCAGCACCGGCTCGACCCAGCGCCAGGCCTGCTCCTGCTCGTCGCTGCGCACGAACAGGTTCAGCCGCCCGGCGATCGCGTCGAGCAGCAAGCGCTCGTAGGCGCCGACGCGGTTCTCGGCGAAGGCCTTGTCGAAGTCGAGGTCGAGGAACACCGGCGCGAGCGCGTCGCTGGTGCCCGCGCCCTTGGCGGCCATCAGGTGCAGTTCCAGCCCGTCTTCCGGTTGCAGCTTGATCACCAGCTTGTTGGGCTGGTTCATGCCCGGGAAGATGCTGTGCGGCGCGGGGCGGAAGTTGACGACGATCTGCGCGTCGCGCGCCGCCAGCCGCTTGCCGGTGCGCAGGTAGAAGGGCACGCCCGCCCAGCGCCAGTTGCGCACCTCGGTGCGCAGCGCGACGAAGGTCTCGGTGCGGCTGTCGGCCGGCACCTTGGGCTCGTCCACGTAGCCCGGCGCGGCGCTGCCGTCGCAGTTGCCCGTGCGGTACTGGCCGCGCACCACGTCGCGCGCCACGCTCTCGGGCGTGAAGGGCTTCAGCGAGCGCAGCACCTTGAGCTTCTCGTCGCGGATCGCGTCGGCGTCGTTGCTGCTCGGCGGCTCCATCGCCACCATCGTCAGCAGCTGCAGCGCGTGGTTCTGGATCATGTCGCGCAGAGCGCCGGTGCGGTCGTAGAAATCGCCGCGCGTGCCCACGCCCAGGCTCTCGGCCAGCGTGATCTGGATGTTGGCGATGCTCTCGCGCCGCCACAGCGGCTCGAAGAGCGCGTTGCCGAAGCGCAGCGCCATCAGGTTCTGCACCGCCGGCTTGCCAAGGTAGTGGTCGATGCGCAGCGCCTGGTCTTCGCGAAACGCGCCGCGCACCACGCGGTTGATCTCCTGCGCGCTGGCGAGGTCGTGGCCGAGCGGCTTTTCCAGCACCACGCGCACGTTAGCCCCGTTCAGCCCGACGCGCCCGAGCTGCTCGACGATCTGCGGGAAGAGGTGCGGGCTGGTGGCGAGGAACAGCACCACCGTGTCGGCGTTGCGCGCGTCTATCCACTCCTTCAGCCCGGCGTAGTGCTCGGGCAGCGAGAGGTCCATGCGGCGGTAGTGCAGCAGCGCGGCGAAGCGCGCGAACTCCTCGTCGCTCGGGCGCTTGGCGCTTTCCACCTCGACGAAGCGCTCGCGGATGAACTGGCGGTAGTCGTCGTCGCTGCGTTCGTCGCGCGCCACCGAAAGGATGCGCCCGCCCTCGGGCAGCTTGCCGTGGCGCCAGGCCTGGAACAGCGCGGGCATCAGCTTGCGCCAGGTGAGGTCGCCGGTGCCGCCGAAGAAGACGAGGTCGAAGGACATGACGAACGAACGCCGCAGGCGAAGTAACAAAGTTTCATCGCAGATGATGCATGAGTTTCATCTTCCGGTCAACGCGCGAGTTCTAATACACCTGCCGGCGCGTGCCGGGCGATCCTTGCGGCCATGAACCAGCTCGACCAGCTCAAGCAGCACACCACCGTCGTCGCCGACACCGGCAACTTCAGGCAGCTCGCGCAGTTCGCGCCGCGCGACGCCACCACCAACCCCTCGCTGATCCTCAAGGCGGTGCAGCACAGCGAGTACGCGCCGCTGCTGAAGGAGACGGTGACCGCGCACAAGGGCCTGCCGCTCGACGAGATCGTCGACCACGTGCTGGTGCGCTTCGGCCGCGAGATCCTGCAGGTGGTGCCGGGGCGGGTGTCGACCGAGGTCGATGCGCGCCTGAGCTTCGACACCGCCGCGACGGTGGCGCGCGCGCGCCGCGTCGTCGCGATGTACGAAGACGCCGGCATCGCGCGCGAGCGCGTGCTGATCAAGATCGCCTCCACCTGGGAAGGCATCCAGGCGGCGCGCATCCTCGAACACGAGGGCACGCACTGCAACCTGACGCTGCTGTTCGCCTTCTGCCAGGCGGTGGCCTGCGGCGACGCCGGCGTGCGGCTGATCTCGCCGTTCGTCGGGCGCATTTACGACTGGCACAAGAAGGCCGCCGGCGCCGCCTGGGACGAAGCCGCCAACGCCGATGCCGACGACCCGGGCGTGAAGTCGGTGGCGCAGATCTACACCTACTACAAGAAGTTCGGCATCGACACCGAGGTGATGGGCGCGAGCTTTCGCAACACCGGGCAGATCCTCGCGCTGGCCGGCTGCGACCTGCTGACAATCAGCCCCGAGCTGCTGGCGCAGCTGCAGTCCGCGCAAGGCACGGTGGCGCGCAGGCTCGACCCGGCCGCGGCCGCCAAAGCGCCCATCCACGCGGTGACCTACAACGAAGCGAGCTTCCGCTGGGCGCTCAACGAGGACGCGATGGCGACCGAGAAGCTCGCCGAAGGCATCCGCGCCTTCGCGGCGGATGCGGCCAAGCTCGACAAGATGATCGAGAGCGCGTGATGGACGCGCCGCGCTGCGACCGCACCGAGGCCTGGGCTGCGCTCGCCGGCCACTACGAAGCGCACGGTCGCGATCTCGACCTGCGCGAGGCCTTCGCGCGCGACCCGGGGCGCTTCGGATCGCTGTCCTTCGAGGCGCCGGAAGTCTTCGCGGACCTGTCCAAGAACCTCGTCGACCTCGCGACGCTGAAGTTCCTCGCCGCCCTGGCGCGCGAATGCCGGCTCGAAGAGCGCCGCGACGCGATGCTGCGCGGCGAGGCCATCAACCTCACCGAGGGCCGCGCGGTGCTGCACACCGCCTTGCGCGCGCCGCGCGGGCAGGGGCCGTTCAGCGAAGACGTGCACGGCGTGCTCGACGCGATGCTCGCCTATGCCGAGACGGTGCGCGACACGGCCGCCAGCGGCATCCGCCACGTCGTCAACATCGGCATCGGCGGCAGCGACCTCGGGCCGCAGATGGCGGTGCCGGCGCTCGACGCCTTCGTGCACCCGGGCCTGCAGTTCCACTTCGTCGCCAACGTCGACGGCCACGACATCACGCCGGTGCTGCGCCATCTGAACCCGGCCGAGACGCTGTTCATCGTCGCGAGCAAGACCTTCACGACGCAGGAGACGATGGCCAACGCACAGGCGGCCAAGGCCTGGTTCCTCGCGAATGGCGGCACGGACACCGCCAAGCACTTTGTCGCGACCACCACCAACGTGAAGGCCGCCGCCGAGTTCGGCATCACGACCACCTTCGGCTTCTGGGACTGGGTGGGTGGGCGCTATTCGCTGTGGAGCGCGATCGGGCTGCCGATCGCGATCGCGATCGGCGCCGAGAATTTCCGCGCGCTGCTGGCCGGCGCGCATGCGATGGACCGGCACTTCGCCGGCGCGCCGCTGGAGAAGAACCTGCCGGTGCTGCTGGGCTTGCTCGACGTCTGGTACCGCAACTTCCACCGCTTCACGAGCCGCAGCGTCGCGCCCTACCACCAGGGCCTGAAACGCCTGCCGGCCTATCTGCAGCAGCTGGAGATGGAGAGCAACGGCAAGCGCGTCGACCTCGGCGGCGAGGCGCTGCCCTATGCCACCAGCCCGGTGGTGTGGGGCGAGCCGGGCACCAATGGGCAGCACGCCTACTTCCAGATGCTGCACCAGGGCACGGACGTGATCCCGGTGGAGTTCATCCTCGTCAGGCGGCCCACGCATGCGCTGGCCGATCTGCACGCCAAGCTGCTCGCCAACGGCTTGGCGCAAAGCCAGGCGCTGATGCTGGGCAAGACCACCGCGCAGGCGCTGGGCGAGCGCGCGCCGACGGCGTCGAAAGATCTCGATGCCGGGACGATCGCGAAGCACCGCAGCTTCCCCGGCAACCGTCCCAGCACCACGCTGCTGCTCGACCAGCTGACGCCGCGCTCGCTGGGCGCGCTGATCGCGCTGTACGAGCACCGCGTCTTCAGCAGCGGCGCGCTGTGGGGCATCAACAGCTTCGACCAGTGGGGCGTGGAGCTCGGCAAGGCGCTGTGCGGCGACCTGCTGCCGCGCCTCGGGTCGGGCGATGCGAGCGGGCTCGATGCATCGACCGCCGGCCTGCTGGCGCGCTTGCGCGCATGAACATCGTGTTCGACTTCGGCGGCGTGCTGTTCAACTGGCACCCGCCGACGCTGCTGGCGCGCCATCTGCCGCAACACGTCAACGACGAGCTCTCGGCGCGGCGCTGGGTCGATCACTTCTTCCAGGGCTACGGCGGCGACTGGGGCGACTTCGACCGCGGCGCGGTGGCGCCTGAGGCGCTGGCCGAGCGCATCGCCGCGCGCACCGGGCTGGCGGTGGACGAAGCGCGGCGCGTCATCGAGGCGGTGCCGGCCGAGCTGACGCCGATCGCGGAAAGCGTCGCGCTGCTGCGCGAGCTGCACGCCGCCGGCCGGCCGCTGTACTTCCTCTCCAACATGCCCGAGCCGTATGCGCGGCACCTGGAAGAAACCCACGACTTCCTCGCGCTGTTCAAGGGCGGCGTGTTCTCCGCGCGCGTCGGGCTGTGCAAGCCCGAGGCGGCGATCTTCGAACACTGCGCGCGCGAACTCGATCTGGACCCGGCGCGCACGCTCTTCATCGACGACGTGGCGCACAACGTCGCCGCCGCGCACGCGGCCGGCTGGCAGGCGATCCGCTTCGTCGATGCCGATCAGTGCGCGCGCGAGCTGCGCGGCTTCGGGCTGCGCTGAACTTCAGCGGGCCGCCAGGCCGGCCACCGCCTGGCGCGCCGCTTCGAAGGCCTGTTCCAGCACAGCCTGCTTCCACGCATCCGTGTCGGTGTAGAAGGCCGCGAGCATCCGGCGCTTGATCGCCTCCTGCTGCGCCGCGCCGGCCTCGGGGTGGTTCTCCAGCCACTGGTCGGCGCGCAGGGCGTCGAGCACCTCCGTCACCGGC
The DNA here is from genome assembly GCA_029779845.1 of Pseudomonadota bacterium. Classification (GTDB taxonomy): domain Bacteria; phylum Pseudomonadota; class Gammaproteobacteria; order Burkholderiales; family Burkholderiaceae_C; genus Piscinibacter. The sequence goes on from JAKOZT010000136.1 coordinate 16,009, forward strand.
ACGGTGCCGTATTCGAGCGCGATGCCGGTGTACTCGGCCTGCGCGCATTCGTCGTCGACGGCGGTCCACATCAGGCCGGTCAGCGAGGCCGAGGTCGAGCTGCCGTCGTGGATGGACGTGATGTGCTCGCCCCACCACGCGCGGGCGCGCGCGATCGCCGCCGCGTCGTCGCGCCCGGCGAAGATGCGCTCGCCGACGCCGCTTGGCCCCAGGCCGGTGTGCAGGTCGATCCAGGCCAGCCGCGCGCAGCGCCGGCCGTGCGCCTGCAGCACGTGGCGCAGCGTCACGTTGCTCCAGGTCGGGTTGCGGCCGCCGTAGAAGATGCCCTCGGGGTGGTCGTGCTGGCCCCCGGTCACCGCCTGCTGGAAGGCGCGCAGGCCGTGCGCGGCGATGTGGCGCTGCAGCGCCGCGGCCACCTCGGGCGAGGGCGGCCACATCGAAGGCACCAGCAGCGCGGCGATCTCGTCGTAGCCGGGGTTGGGCGGCAGCGGCTGCGTGAAGTCGTGGAAGTTGCGGTTCAGGTCGACGTTCTCCTGCGTGACCCGCCGCCACCACGAGAAGCCGTGGGGGTTGAGCGCGTGGATGTACAGCACCGCGACGCCGGATTCGCGCAGCAGCGCGTGCCAGGCCGCATCGGCCAGCAGCGCATGCTGCACGCCCGAGCCGCAATAGCCCTCGATGCCGTGGCAGCCGCTGCTGATGATCAGCAGCGAACGCGCATCCTTCGCGCCCTGCAGCGCCACGTCCATCGCCAGCGCCTCGCCGTCGCGGCCGAGCAGCGGGTGGGCGTGGCTCTCGACGTCGAGGCCGGCGTGTTCCGCCGCCGCGAGGAACTTGGCGCGCGCCTCGGCGTAGCTGCGCGAGAAGTGCGATGCCGCGTCCATCAGCGTCGCGGCTGCGCCAGCCAGGCCTCGGCCAGGCGCACCCACATCGTCGCGCCCAGCGGGATCAGCTCGTCGTTGAAGTCGTAGCTCGGGTTGTGCAGGTTGCAGGGCCCGAGGCCGTGGCCGCCGTCGCGGTGGCTGCCGTCGCCGTTGCCGATCAGGAAGTAGCAGCCGGGCTTTTCCAGCAGGTAGTAGCTGAAGTCCTCGGCGCCCATCGTCGGCTCGAACTCCAGCACGTTGCCGGCGCCGACCAGTTCGGCCAGCACGCCGCGCACGAAGCCGGTCTCGGCGTCGTGGTTGATGGTGGGCGGGTAGTTGCGCTCGAACTCGAACTCGCACTCGGCGCCGAAGGCGGCGCAGGTGTGCTCGGCGATGGCCTTCATGCGCTCCTCGATCAAATCGAGCACGTCCAGCGTGAAGGTGCGCACCGTGCCCTGGATCTCGCAGCTCTCGGGCACCACGTTGGTGGCCTCGCCGGCGTGGATCATGGTCACCGAGATCACGCCGGCGTCGATGGGCCGCTTGTTGCGCGTGATGATGGTCTGGAAGGCCTGCACCATCTGGCAGGCCACCGGCACCGGGTCGATGCCGTTGTGCGGCAGCGCGGCGTGCGCGCCCTTGCCGCGGATGACGATGCGGAACTCGTTGCTCGACGCGAAGCACGGCCCCGTCTTCAGCGCGAACTGCCCGGCCGCCATGCCCGGCCAGTTGTGCGCGCCGAACACCGCCTCCATCGGGAACTTCGTGAACAGGCCGTCCTTGATCATCTCGCGCGCGCCGCCGCCGCCTTCTTCGGCGGGCTGGAAGATCAGGTAGACGGTGCCGTCGTAGTGGCGGTGCTTGGCCAGGTGCTTGGCCGCGCCCAGCAGCATCGCGGTGTGGCCGTCGTGGCCGCAGGCGTGCATCTTGCCGGGGTGCCTGCTGGCGTGCGCGAAGCTGTTGTGCTCGGTCATCGGCAGCGCGTCGATGTCGGCGCGCAGGCCGACGGCGCGATCGCTCGTGCCGTTCTTCAGGATCGCCACCACGCCGGTCGTTCCCATGCCGCGGTGGATCGGGATGCCCCAGTCGGTGAGCTGCTTCGCGATGACGTCGGCGGTGCGGACTTCCTCGAAGCACAGTTCCGGGTGGGCATGGATGTCGCGCCGCACCGCCGCGATGCTCGCGGCGTCGGCGAGGATGGATTCGATCAGCTTCATCGTGCACTCCGGCGCGGGACCGGAGGGCATCTTAGCTGCGGGCGAAAGCCGCGCTTCAGCGCCGGACTTTGCCGTCCTCGGTCAGCATGGACACTTCGACGAAGTGCGAGGCCACGTGGTCCTTCGCGCCGAAATCGACGCGGAAGCCGCCGAAGTTGCCGTTCTGGATGGACTCCAGACCGCTGACCAGCGCCTCGCGCGACGGGCTGCGGCCGGCGCGGCGCAGGCCTTCGGCGAACACCTTGGCGGCGAGCCAGCCCTCCATGCTGGAGTAATTGGGCTGCGCGTCGCCGCCGGCCCTGGCCACCGCGTCGAGGTACTCGCGCGAGATCGCCGTGGCGGTGGAGAACGGGAAGGGCATCACCTGGCTGACCATGATGCCGCGGCCTTCGCGGCCGAGTTCGTCGGCCAGCGCCTGCGTGCCGACGAACGAGACGTTGAAGAAGGTGCCGCCGTAGCCGGCCTTGCGCGCCTCGCGGATGAAGGCGGCGCAGGACTTGTAGGCGCTGATCTGCACCACCGCGTCGGGCAGCTTCGGCACGATCTCGGCCACCGCCTTGGCCACGTCGACGGTGTTGCGCTGCACCGTGCCCAGCGCCGCCGGCTCCAGGCCGAGCGGCTTGAGCGCGCGCTTCACGCCGTCGAGCCCGGCGCGGCCGTAGGCGTCGTCCTGGTAGAAGACGGCGATCTTCTTCAGCCCCAGCGAGGTGAGCTGCTTGACGATCAGCGCGGTCTCGTCGTAGTAGCTCGCGCGCAGGTGGAACACCCATTTGCTGAACGGGTCGCGCAGCGACTCGGCGCCGGTGAAGGGGCCGAAGAACGGGATCTTCGCCTCGTTGACCAGCGGCAGCGCCGCCACGCAGGTGGGCGTGCCGACATAGCCGATCAGCGCGAAGACGTCGTCGCGGATCAGCTTCTCGGTGTTGGCCTTGCAGCGCTCGGGCTCGTAGCCGTCGTCGAGCGCGCGCAGCTCGAGGGTGTGGCCGTTGACGCCGCCGGCGGCGTTGAGCTGGTCGAAGAAGATCTTCGCGCCCTTGTTCATCTGGATGCCGAGCTGCGCGGCGGGGCCGGTCAGCGCGGCCGACTGGCCGAGCACGATGCGTGAAGACTGCGCCAGGGCGGGCAGGGCGAAGGTGGCGCCGGCGGCGGCCACGCGGCGGATCGCGTCACGACGATTCATCGGCAGGCTCCTTGCGTCGCGCGAGGATACGGCGCCCTTGTGCCGGCACGCCGCGGGGCGCTGTGCAATAGTTCGCGCATGCCCGCCACGCTCCATGCGGCCTGTCCGCACGACTGCCCCGACACCTGCGCGCTGCTCGTCACGGTCGACGCCGGCCGCGTCATCAAGGTGCAGGGCGACCCGGCGCACCCGCCCACGCACGGCGCGCTGTGCACCAAGGTGTCGCGCTACCCCGAGCGCACCTACCACGCCGAGCGCGTGCTGCAGCCGCTCAAGCGCGTCGGGCCCAAGGGCAGCGGCCGCTTCGAGGCGGTGGGCTGGCAGGAAGCCTTGTCCGACATCGCCGCGAAGCTGAAGGCCATCGCGGCGCGAGACCCCGAAGCCATCGTGCCCTACAGCTACGCCGGCACGATGGGCCTGCTGCAAGGCGAGAGCATGGACCGGCGCTTCTTCCACCGCCTCGGCGCCTCGCTGCTGGACCGCACCATCTGCGCCAGCGCCGGCGGCGAGGCGCTGACGGCCACCTACGGCGGCAAGCTCGGCATGCACCTGGCGCACTACGCCGACAGCCGGCTGATCCTGATCTGGGGCAGCAATTCGATCGCCTCCAACCTGCATTTCTGGACCTTCGCGCAGCAGGCCAAGCGCAACGGCGCCAAGCTGGTCTGCATCGACCCGCGCAAGACCGAAACCGCCGACAAGTGCCACCAGCACATCGCGCTGCTGCCGGGCACCGACGGCGCGCTCGCGCTCGGGCTGATGCGCGAGCTGATCGTCAACGACTGGCTGGACCACGACTACATCGCGCGCCACGTCGAAGGCTGGCCGGCGCTGCGCGAACGGGCGATGCAATGGACGCCCGAGCGCACCGCCGAGGTCTGCGGCATCACGCCCGATGAGGTACGGGGCCTGGCGCGCGACTACGGCACGACCAAGCCGGCGGCGATCCGCCTGAACTACGGCATGCAGCGCGTGCACGGCGGCGGCAACGCGGTGCGGCTGGTGGCGATCCTGCCCTGCCTGGTCGGCGCGTGGCGCGACGCGGCCGGCGGCATGCTGCTGTCGGCCTCGGGCTGGTTCAAGCGCTTCCGCAACGAAGCGGCGCTGCAGCGGCCCGACCTGCTGGCCGCGCGCCGCCCGCGCACCATCAACATGGTGACGATCGGCGACGATCTGCTGCGCGATTCCTCGCCCGAGTTCGGCCCGAAGATCGAAGCGCTGATCGTCTACAACAGCAACCCGGTGGCGGTGGCGCCGGAGTCGCCCAAGGTGGTGAAGGGCTTCGCGCGCGAGGATCTCTTCACCGTGGTGCTGGAGCAGTTCATGACCGACACCGCCGACCACGCCGACTACGTGCTGCCGGCCACCACGCAGCTGGAGCACCTCGACGTGCACACCAGCTACGGCCACACCTACGCGATGTTCAACGAGCCGGCGGTGGCGCCGCTCGGCCACGCCAAGCCGAACACGCAGATCTTCCGCGAGCTGGCCGCGGCGATGGGTTTCGGCGAAGCCTGCTTCCGCGACGACGACGAGACGCTGGCGCGCGCCGCGCTGCGCGAAGTCGACTTCGACGCGCTGCGCCGCGACGGCTGGCTCAAGCTGCCGCTGCCCGATGCGCCGTTCGCCGGCGGCGGCTTTGCCACGCCTTCCGGCAAATGCGTGATCGACGCGCCCGGCCTGGGCGTGCCCGACTTCGTGGCGAACCACGAATCGGCGCTGTCCGCGCCCGAGCTGGCGCGGCGCTATCCGCTGGCGATGATCTCGCCGCCGGCGCGCAACTTCCTCAACTCCAGCTTCGTCAACGTCGCGAGCCTGCGCGACATCGAAGGCGAGCCGCTGGTCGAGATCCACGAAGCCGACGCGCTGCCGCGCGGCATCGCCGACGGCGCAACGGTGCGCCTCTTCAACGACCGCGGCAGCTACCTGTGCAAGGCCAAGCTGTCGGCGCGCGCGCGGCCGGGCGTTGTCAACGCGCTGGGCATCTGGTGGCGCAAGCTCGGGCTGGAGGGCAGCAACGTCAACGAGCTGACGCACCAGCGGCTCACCGACATCGGCCGGGCGCCGTCGTTCTACGACTGCCTGGTCGAGGTGGCGCCCGCCGCCGCGTCGTGAAGCGGCGGGCGCTGCTGATGGCGGGGCTGGGCCTGGTCGGTGCGGCGGCGCTCGCGGCGGGCGCGCTGTGCCTGACCACCGGCTGCAGCTCGGTGGGCTACTACGCGCAGGCGATCGAGGGCCACTTGTCGATGCTGCGCGCCGCGCGGCCGGTGCCGGATCTGCTGGTGGACCACAACACCGACGCGGCGCTGAAAGCCCGCCTCGCGCTCAGCCAGCGCATGCGCGATTTCGCGGTCAGCGAACTGAAGCTGCCCGACAACGCCAGCTACCGCCGCTACGCCGAGCTGAAGCGCGGCGCGGCGGTGTGGAACGTGGTGGCCGCGCCCGAGCTGAGCCTGCAGCTCAAGACCTGGTGCTACCCGATCCTGGGCTGCGCCGGCTACCGAGGCTACTTCGAGCGCGACGCCGCCGAGCGCCAGGCCGCGCTGCTGCGCGAACAGCGCTACGAGGTGAGCGTCTACGGCGTGCCGGCGTATTCGACGCTCGGCCGCCTGCCCGGCGACTGGATGGCCGACCCGCTGCTGAGCACCTTCATCCAGTGGCCCGAGGGCGAGCTGGCGCGGCTGATCTTCCACGAACTGTCGCACCAGGTGGCCTACGCGGGCGACGACACCGAGTTCAACGAGTCCTTCGCGACGGCGGTGGAGCGCATCGGCAGCGCGCGCTGGCTGGCGACGCGGGCCTCGCCGCAGGCGCGCGCGGAATACGCCGCCTTGGACGCGCGCCGGCAGGATTTCCGCGCCTTCACGATGGGCTGGCGCGCGCGCTTCGAGGCGCTGTACCGTTCCGGCGCGAGCGACGACGACAAACGCGCGCGCAAGGCCGAACTGATGACGCAACTGCGCGCCGACTACGAAGCGCTCAAGCGCGAGCGCTGGGCCGGCTTCACCGGCTATGACGGCTGGTTCGCGCGCGCCAACAATGCATCCTTCGGCGTGCTGGCGGCGTACAACGCGCTGGTGCCCGATTTCGAGCGCCTGTTCGAGCGCAGCGGCGGCGACTTCGAGCGTTTCTACGCCGAGGTGAAGCGCATCGCCGCGCTGCCCAAGGCCGAACGCCGCGCCGCACTTTCCGCAAAAGGAGATTGAGCCATGCCCGACATCCGCGTCCACCGCAGCCATGCCCTCGGCCTGAAGAAGGCGCGCGAGGTCGCCTGGGCCTGGGCCGAGCAGGTGGAGAAGAAGTTCGACATGGCGTGCACCGTGCTGGAGGGCAAGACCAGCGACACCGTCGAATTCACGCGCGCCGGCGTGAACGGCCGCCTGATCGTGGCGGCCGACCACTTCGACCTCGACGCGAAGCTCGGCTTCCTGCTCGGCGCCTTCAGCAAGACCATCGAGGCCGAGATCGAGAAGGAACTCGACGCGCTGCTGGCCAAGGGCGCGGCGAAGACGCCCAGGGCGAAGCCGAAGAAATAGCCGCGGCTAGTCCTTCAGGCCCTCGATCAGGTCGATGTACTCCTGCATCGCCTCGTCCGCGCCCTTGCCCTTCAGCTCGTTCCAGGCGTCCCACTTGGCGCGGCCGACCATGTCGGTGAAGCCGGGGCGCTTGCCGTCCACGTCGCCCGCGGTGGCCTGCTTGTAGAGCGAGTAGATCTTCAAGAGCGTGGCGTTGTCGGGCTTCTCGGGCAAATTCTTCGAGTCGGCCACCGCCTGCTCGAACGTCTTCTTGAGGTCGGCCATGAGAGCGTCTCCTGTGGGTGAAAATCGCCATTGACGCTGCGGATGTTACCCAGCATCTTGGCTGACCCGATTCGAACAACGCATCCAGAGGAGGCCCCGATGCCGCAAGCCGCCGAGCGCATGTCGCGCGTGGACACCGCGTGGCTGCGCATGGACAACGACGTCAACCTGATGCTGATCGTCGGGGTCTGGATGCTGCAGCCGGGCATCACGCACGCCGACCTGTGCCGGCGCATCGAGGAGAAGCTGCTCAAGTACGACCGCTTCCGCCAGCGCGTGGTGCAGGACGCGGTGGGCGCCAGCTGGGTCGAGGACGAGCACTTCGACATCCAGCGCCACGTCGTGCGCGAGGCGCTCGAGCCGCGCCCCGGCCAGTCGGCGCGCGAGGCGCTGCAGGAGCGCGTCGGCGAGCTGGCGACGCAGCCGCTCGATGCGCGCCACCCGCTGTGGCAGTACCACCTGATCGAGCACTACGACGGCGGCAGCGCGCTGATCGCGCGCGTGCACCACTGCATCGGCGACGGCATCGCGCTGATCTCGGTGGTGATGTCGATCACCGACGGCGGCAGCGAGCCGCCGCAGCGCCGCGAGCGCGAGAAGCCCGACGAGGCGCACGAGGACGATTGGCTGTCCGACGCGGTGCTCAAGCCGCTGACCGACCTGACCGTCAAGGCGATCGGCATGTACGGCAGCGGCATCGCCAAGTCGATGGAGATGCTCGCCAATCCGCAGCAGCCGCTGCTGGGCTCGCTCGACGTGGCGCGCGTCGGCTACCAGGCGCTGGGCGACGCCGCCGCGCTGCTGCTGATGCCCGACGACTCGCCCACCGCGCTGAAGGGCAAGCCGGTGGGCAAGAAGGTGGTGGCGTGGAGCGAGCCGATGGCGCTGGAGCGCGTCAAGGCCATCGGCAAGGGCCTGGGCTGCTCGATCAACGACGTGCTGCTGGCCTGCGTGGCCGGCGCGATCGGCGCCTACCTGCGCGAGAGCGGCGAGGATCCGGCGGGCAAGGAGATCCGCGCGATGGTGCCGGTCAACCTGCGCCCGCTCGAAGAGGCCTGGAAGCTCGGCAATCGCTTCGGCCTCGCGCCGCTGGTGCTGCCGGTGGGCATCGACAACCCGATAGCGCGCGTCTACGCGGTGCGCCGGCGCATGGGCGAGCTCAAGGGCAGCTACCAGCCGCTGCTCGCCTTCGCGGTGCTGGCGGTGGCGGGCCTCCTGATCAAGCCGGCGCAGGACGCGCTGCTGGGCGTGTTCGCGCGCAAGTCCACCGCGGTGATGACCAACGTGCCCGGCCCGGCCAAGGCGCTGCAGCTGTGCGGCTCGACGATCCGCCAGCAGATGTTCTGGGTGCCGGCCTCGGGCGACATCGGCGTGGGCGTGTCCATCCTCACCTACGCCGGCGGCGTGCAGTTCGGCCTGATCACCGACGGCCGGCTGTGCCCGCAGCCGCAGAAGATCATCGACCGCTTCGAGCCCGAGTTCGAGAAGCTGCTGCTGCTCACGCTGATGCTGCCTTGGAACTGACACGCGCGCGCGCCACGGCGGCGCGCGCCGGCCTCGACCGGCGGCTGCTGTGGTTCAACCTGCTGATGCTGGCGCTGGTGGTGGCGCTGGTCGGGCTGTCGCAGTCCGCCAGCCGCGGCGCCGCCGTCGAGCGCGCGCGCATCGCCACCGAGAACATCGCCGCCACGCTGGCGCAGAGCATCGCCGGCGAGCTCGACCGCGTCGACATCGGGCTGCGCAACGTCGCGCTCGACCTCGAAGCCGACTTCTCCGGCGGCCCGCCCGGCGCGGCGCGCATCGAGACGCTGCTCGCGCAGCAGCTCGCGCTGCTGCCGCAGCTCGAGGGTATCCGCATCGCCGACGCCCAGGGCATGGTGCGCTACGGGCGCGGCGTCGCCGAGGCGCCGCCCACCAGCGTGGCCGATCGCGACTACTTCGTGCGCGCGCGCGACGGCGGCGGCGCGCCCGGGCCGGTGGTGTCGGGGCCGGTGCAGTCGCGCATCGGCCAGCAGTGGGTGGTGGCGGTAGCGCGGCCGTTGCGCGACGCGCGCGGCGCCTTCATCGGCGTGGTCTACGCCAAAGTCAGCGTGGCGCGCTTCGCGCTGCTGCTCGAAGGCCTGGACCTCGGCCGCGCCGGGGCGATCACGGTGCGCGGCAGCGAACTGGCGCTGGTGGCGCGGCGCAGCGCCGGCGGCGAGCCGGCGGCGGCCGTGCAGGTCGGCTCGCGCGCGGTGTCCGACGAGCTGCGCCGCGCACTCGCCGCGCAGCCCGAGGCCGGCTACTTCATCGCGCGCACCGCGCTCGACGGCGTCGAGCGCATCAGCGCCTACCGGCGCGTCGGCGCGACGCCGCTGGTGGTGCTGGCGGGGCTGGCCACCGACGACTTCCTCGGCGCGTGGCGCACGCAGACGCGCGAGATGGCGCTGCTCGCGGCGCTGGCGCTGATCGTGCTGGCGGCGTCGTCGCTGCTGCTGCAGCGCGCCTGGGCCGGCGAGGCGCGCAGCGCGCGCTCGCTGATCCGCGAGGGCGAGCGGCACCGCGCGCTGCTGCGCGCCGCCGGCGACGGCATGCACGTGCTGGACCGCGAGGGCCGCCTCGTCGAGATGAGCGATTCGTTCGCGGCGATGATGGGCTACACGCGCGACGAGCTGGCCGGCCGCCACATGAGCCTGTGGGTGGCGGACCTGACGCCCGACGAGATGGCGCGCCGCATGCGTGCCTTCGAGATCGGCGCGACGATGCGATTCGGCGCCAAGCACCGCCGCAAGGACGGCCGCGTGCTCGACGTCGAGGTGGTCTGCCTGGGCGTGCGCATCGAGGGCGACGAGCTGCTGTTCTGCTCCTCGCGCGACGTCACCGAGCGGCGCGCGCAGGCGCGCGAGCTGGAGCGCTACCGCGACCACCTCGAGACGCTGGTGGCCGAGCGCACCGAGCAGTGGCGCGCCTCGGAGGTGCGCTTCCGCGCGCTGGCCGAGCAGTCGCTGGTCGGCGTGTACGTGCAGCTGAACAACGAGTACCGCTTCGTCAACGACGCCTTCGCCGCGATCTTCGGCTACGAGCGCGCGCAGGACGTGCTCGACGGCCGCGTGCGCGCGCACACGCTGATCGCGCCGGAGGACCGCGAGCGCGTCAACCGCGTCTCGCGCAGCGTGATCGCCGGCGAGCTGCCGATGACGCGGCTGGAGTTCACCGGCCTGCGCCGCGACGGACAGCGCATCACGCTGGAGACCTTCGCCAGCCCGATCCACGACCCCGAGGGGCCGTCGGCGATCGGCCTGCTGCTCGACGTGACGGTGCAGCGCCAGATCGAGGCCGAGCGCGCCGCCGCGCTGGCGCGCGAGCAGGGCCTGCGCGCCGGCGCCGAGGAGCAGGCGCGCTCGCTGCGCGAGCTGCTCGAGCAGCGCGAGGAGTTCCTGCGCGTGCTCGCGCACGAGGTGCGCCAGCCGCTGAACAACGCCTCGGCCGCGCTGCAGAGCGCGCTGTCGGCGCTGCCGGCCGAAGGCGGCGCGGCCGAGCGCATCGTGCGCGCGCAGGCGGTGATCCGGCAGATCGTCGACAGCCTGGACAACACGCTGGCCGCCAGCGCGCTGCTGGCCAGCGCGCAGCCGCTCAACCCGCGCGACGCCGACGTCGGCGCGCTGATCGAGCTGAGCCTGGGCGACCTCGATGCGTCGCGGCGTTCGCGCGTGCGCGTCGAGCGCATCTCGCCGACGCGCACCGCCAGCATGGACATCGCGCTGATGCGCCTGGCGCTGCGCAACGTGCTCGGCAACGCGCTGGCCTATTCGGCGCCCGACACGCCGGTGGTGCTGCGCGTGGTCGACAGCGACGAGCCGCTGGCGCTGGTGTTCGAGGTCGCCGACGAGGGCCCGGGCATCGCCGCCGACCTGATGCCGCGCCTGTTCGAGCGCGGCGCGCGCGGCTCGCACGGCATGCCCGGCCACGGCATCGGGCTGCACGTGGTCAAGCGCGTGATGGAGCTGCACGGCGGCAGCGTCGACGTGCAGCCGCTGCGGCCGACCCCGCCGCAGGGGGCGGTGTTTCGGCTCTGGCTACCGCAAGGCCAGTGAGTTCAAGCGCTGCGCAGCGGGCCGCGGAACACGTAGCCCACGCGCGACAGCGCCTGCAGCGGCACCGGGCTGGCGGTGGCGCGCTCGATGCGCCGGCGCAGCCGGTAGATGATCGCGCTGAGCGTGTTGTCGGGCTCCTCGCTGACCGGGCGGCCGAGATGCTGGCACAGCGATTCGCGCGTCACCGCCTGGCCTTCGGCCTGCACGAAGCGCTCCATCACCGCGAGGTCGAGATCGCTCAGGTCGATGCGCACGCCGTCGGGCGCGATCAGCCGGCCGGCCTGGCGGTCCAGCAGCCATTCGCCCGAGCTGCCGCTGTACGAGGTGACGCGGCGGTGCACCGCGCGGATCGCCACCACCACCTGGTCGAAGCTCGCCGGCTTGGCCAGGTGCATGTCGGCGCCGGCGTCGACCACCGACGAGAACACGTCCGGCGCGAGCCGTCCCGACACCACCAGCAGCCCGGCCTGCGTGCGCCGGCGCAGGATGCGGATCAGCTCGACGCCGTCCACGCCCGGCAGCATCAGGTCGAGGATGTAGAAGTTGAACGAGAAGGGCGAGGTGTGCGCCAGCAACTCGTTGCTGTCGGCGAAAGTCTGCACCTCGATGTCGAGCCCGCGCAGGTGCGCTGCCAGGTACTCGCGGTACTCGGGGTCGTCGTCGACCAGTGCCAGCGTGCGCGGCAGCGGCGAAGCGGTGGAGTTCGGCATGTGGCGGTTTTGTCCCAACGATGGTTCGCCAAAAATTCTAGCGATCGAAAGCGTTGCCATCAGCGAACGTAAACCATGCTTTTGCGCCGATGTCCAGCCATCTTCGGCCAGAAAGCCGACTGATGCGTGACAAGATGCGATCAATCATCATCTCATGATCAATATGACGCCACCCCTGCGCATCTGGCACCGCGCCATCCGCGCGCTTTTTTTCGTGCTCGGCATGGCGATGGGGGTGTGGGGCGCGCAGGTGCCGGCGGTCAAGCTGCATTACCGGCTGGACGAGCAGACGCTCTCGCTCGCGCTGCTGGCCGCCGCGCTGGGCGCGGTGCTGTGCGTTCTGGCGGCCGGTGCGCTGGTGGCGCGCCTGGGCGTGCGCCGCAGCGTTCTGACCGGCGGGCTGCTGACGCTGGCATCGCTGGCGCTGGTGCTGCAGACCGAACACCTCGGCGCGCTGTTCGCGCTAATGCTGGTGTTCGGCGCCGGCAGTGCGCTCTTCGACGTGGCGGTGAACGCCGACGGCAACGCGCTCGAGCTGGCCGGCGAGCGCAAGGTGATGAGCGGGCTGCACGCGATGTTCAGCCTCGGCGGCATGGCCGGCGCACTGCTGTGCGCGGCGCTGCACCGTGCCGGCGTGGCGCCGGCCGTGCAGCTGGCCGGCAGCGCGCTGGCGATGGGTGGGTTGCTGGTGGCGGCTGCCGGGCAGGTCAGCGCGCAGCGTTCCGGCCGCAACGAAGCCGCCGCGCCGCTCGCTTGGCCGCGCGGCATCCTGTTCTGGATGGGCGCGCTGACCGCGCTGTGCATGCTCGCCGAAGGCGCGATGTACGACTGGAGCGCGCTGTTCATGCGCCAGGAACTGGGCAGCGACGCCGCCACCGGCGCGCTCGGCTTCGCCGCCTTCAGCGCGGCGATGGCCATCGGCCGCCTGCTCGGCGACCGCGTGCGCGAGCGCTTCGCGCCGGTGGCGCTGCTGCGCGGCTCGGGCGTGCTGGCCACCGCCGGCATGGCGCTGGCGCTGACGACGCCAACGCCGGCGGTGGCGCTGGCCGGCTTCATGCTGGTCGGCCTGGGGCTGGCCAACGTGGTGCCGGTGATGTTCGCCGCGGCGGCGCGCGTGCCGGGCGTGTCGGCGGCGCACGGCATCGCGGCGCTGGCCTCGGTGGGCTACCTCGGCTTCATGGTCGGCCCGCCGCTGATCGGCGCGCTGGCGCGCTGGACTTCGCTGACCGCCGCGCTGTGGGCGGTGGCGCTGTTCGCGGTGCTGGTGGGCGCGGCGGCCCGAGCGGTGCTGAGCCGCGCAAGCTGAACCGGAGTCATACGACGTTGCGATCAATGGCATCAAAGCGCAGCTCGGGGCGGGCGTGTTCTTGTCGGGGATGCGCCGCAGCGGCACGGCAGGCACGGCCCCGTGGGGACTCCTGCGGTGGCGGTCGGCGCTGCGCACCGACTGCGCTGCGATGCTCGACACCGGGGTCGCGTCGCCGAACTCGCGCCACTCACTTCGTTCGTTCTGCTCAGACACCGGCGACGAGCATGAGGACGAAGCGCGCGGGTACACGCGCCGACCCCGGCGCCTGCGCTTCTCGCCGCCACCCAAGTCGCCCCCACGGGGCCGCGCCTGCCGCGCTGAACCAGAGGTGGCAGGCAATCAGCGGGCATGCCACCTCTGGTTCAGCAAAGGGCCGTGCGGGCCGCTCGCGGCGCGCCTATGAGACGCTGAGCAGCGCAGGGCTCGTGGCCCGCGCGCGTACCCGCGCGCCTCGTCCTCATGCTCGCCGCGGGTGATTGAGCGCAGCGGGCGATAGCCCGCGAAGCGAGTTCCG
>JAKOZT010000145.1 GCA_029779845.1 Pseudomonadota bacterium
CGAGGCGCCCGAGAGCGTCAGGCCGGCGACCACCGCCAGGATGGTGGCGAAGGCCACGGCCGAGATGAAGCCCAGGAAGACGTTGCCGCCGACCGCATGGGCCAGATGCACGGCCGCCAGGTTGTTGCCGCCCATCAGCTTGCCGTCCGCGCCCAGGAAGTCGGGATTGGTCAGCACGAAGGTGATGGCGCCGAAGCCGATGATGAAGGTCAAGAGGTAGAAATAGCCGATCCAGCCGGTCGCCCACATCACCGACTTGCGCGCTTCCTTGGCGCTCGGGACGGTGAAGAAGCGCATCAGGATATGCGGCAGGCCGGCGGTGCCGAACATCAGCGCCATGCCGAAGCTGATCGCCGAGATCGGGTCCTTGACGAAGTTGCCCGGGCCCATGATCGACTGCCCGGCCGCGGCGGCTTCCTCGGCCGTCTTGCCGGCGGTGGTGGCCAGGCCGCTCTTGATCTTCACCGCGTCGGCGAACATCGCCTCGGGGCTGAAGCCGTAGCGCCACATCACCATGAAGGCCATGAACGAGGCGCCGCCGAGCAGCAGGCAGGCCTTGATGATCTGCACCCAGGTGGTGGCCGTCATGCCGCCGAACAGCACGTAGACCATCATCAGCGCGCCGACGATCACCACGGCGATCCAGTACTCCAGCCCGAACAGCAGCTTGATCAGCTGGCCCGCGCCGACCATCTGCGCGATCAGGTAGAAGGCCACCACGACCAGCGTGCCGGCTGCCGCGAAGATGCGCACCGGCGTCTGCTCGAAGCGGAACGCGGCCACGTCGGCGAAGGTGAACTTGCCGAGGTTGCGCAGGCGCTCGGCCATCAGGAAGGTGATGACGGGCCAGCCCACGAGGAAGCCGATCGAGTAGATCAGGCCGTCGAAGCCGGAGGCCATCACCGCCGCCGAGATGCCGAGGAAGGAAGCCGCCGACATGTAGTCGCCGGCGATCGCCAGGCCGTTCTGGAAGCCGGTGATGCCGCCGCCGGCGGTGTAGAAGTCGGCCGCGCTCTTGGTGCGCGCGGCGGCCCACTTGGTGATGAACAGCGTGAAGATCACGAACACGCCGAACATGCCGATGGCCGTCCAGTTCGTCGCCTGCTTCTGCGCCTGGCCGAGGTCGGCGCCGGCGGCCAGCGCGGCGCCGGCCGCGCCCATCAATGCGGCCACGGTCAGCGCGCGGCGCAGGGTGTCACGGAATTGGATGTGGCGGATCATTTCAGCACCCCCTGGCGCACGGCATCGGTGAGGTCGTCGTACTGCTTGTTGGCGCGCAGCACGTAGAAGGCGGTGATCACGATGGTGAACACGATCACGCCGAAGCCGACCGGGATGCCCACGGTCATCACGCCGTCGCCCAGGCGCTGCGACAGGAAGGGCTTGTTGAAGGCCACCAGCATGATGAAGCCGTAGTACACGACCATCATCGCCAGCGTCAGCCACCAGCCGAACGCGGAGCGCTTGGCCTTCAGCTCCAGGTACTTGGGGTGGGTCGAGATCTTGCGGACCAGATCGTCGTCCATCGTGTGTCTCCTCTCGTGTGCGAATGCCTCGGCGAGGCGTCGGCGTGAATACTCCACGAGCGGACTGACCATGCTCTGACGCTGGCCCAACGCGGGCTGACGCGGAACTGAAGCGAAGCTGACAGAACGGACGAGCGGCTTGACCCGGATCAGGGACAACAACCGTTCGCGCTGAGCTTGTCGAAGGGCTCAGCCCGAACGGGGTCTACGGCGTCAGGCGCTCCTCTTGGCCCGCCGCAGCGCGTGCCACAGCGCCACCGCGACGGTGGCGCCGAGCGTCAGCCACGAGAGCACATCCCACGCGCCGTCGCCGACCAGCGCGCCGATCAGCCCGACGGCGGCGAGCACGCCCAGCACGAGCGGCATCGCGAAGACCTGCGCGAGCGTCTTCATCGGGTTGCCGCCTCCACGATCGCGCCTTCGATCTGCGCTTCGTCCTCCACCGCGAGCTGCGCCGGCGCGACACGGCGGCGCGCCAGCCACAGGTACAGGCCGCTGCCGAGCACGACGATGGTGATCACATCGAGCAGCGCCCAGATGATCTTCAGCGGCATGCCGCCGTAGTCGCCGAAGTGCAGCGGCTGCGACACCAGCAGCGCGTTCAGGTACCAGGGCAGCGGCGGCGCGGCGGTGACCTCGGCGGTCTTCGCGTCGACCAGCACCGGCTGCAGCAGCCGCGAGGTCAGCGCCGTGGTGCCGCGCAGGAACACCGTGGCGTGGTGCGGGCTCGAGAACGCCGTGCCGGGAAACGCGATGAAGGCGAGCTTCATCTCCGGCCGCTGCGCCTGCGCCGCCTCGACCACGCGCTGCATGGCCGCGCGCTCGGCCTCGGCCACCAGCGGCTGGCCCTGCCAGGGCGCGAGCAGCGCGCTGACGTGGGTGAACTGCCAGTACTTGATCAGCAGGTCGGCCCAGGTGTTGATCATCCCGGTGGCGCCGACCACGAAGGCCCACACCAGCGTGACGATGCCCAGCAGGTTGTGCAGGTCGAGCCACTTGACGCGCGTGGAGCGGTTGCGCCGCACCGCGCCGAACTCGAGCTTGCGCATGAAGGGCGCGTACAGCACCACGCCGCTGACGATGGCCGCGAGCAGCAGCAGCCCCATCAGCCCGAGGAAGAGCTTGCCCGGCAGTCCGGCGAACAGGTCGACGTGCAGCTTGAACATCACCCACATGAAACCTTCGTCGACACGCGGCTCGGCCAGCACGGCGCCGGTGCGCGCGTCGACCGCGACGGAGCGGAAGTCGTCGGTCGGCTCGGGCGTGGGCGTCAGCGTGATGAACCAGAGGCGGTCGTCATCCGCCTCCTTCGACGCGAACTGCACCACGCGCTCGGGGTGGCGCGAGCGCGCGGCGGCCAGCACCGCATCGAGGCTGGCGTTCGGCCCGCTGTGAACGATCTCAGGCGGCTCGACCTCGGTGCCGGTCAGGTGGCCGATCTCGTGGTGGAAGATCAGCGGCAGCCCGGTCAGGCACAGCAGCAGCATGAAGACCGTGCACACCAGGCTGGACCACTTGTGCACCCAGGCCCAGGTCTTGAAGCGGGAGGCGTTCATGGGGCTCGCATTCTAGTGCGAATGATTCGCAATTGCGCAGCGAGATCCCTCTGATCAGCGCAGGACGCCCGGACGCGGCGCACCGGCCGCGTCCCACGCGGGGCCGTCGAACCAGGCGTCGCCGCTCAGGCAGGCCGTCAGCATCTCGAGCGAATCGAGGCCCCAGAAGAGGCGGCCGTCGACCTCGATCGTCGGCACGCCGAACACGCCGCGCGCGAGCGCCTGCGCGGTCGTGTCCTTCAAGGCCTGCTTGACTGCGTCGCTCTCCGGGTCGCGCGCCGGCGCGAGGCGCGCGCGCAAGTCCACCAGGCGCCGCGCCTCGTTGGCATCGGCGCCGCCGCGCCAGACGTGGTGCAGCACCTGCTCGCACTGCCAGCGGCTCGGCGTGCCGCCTTCGGGCGCGCAGGCGTGCAGCAGGCGCAGCAGCGCGAGCGGGTTGAAGGGGTGGGTCGCCGGCGTCTCGATCTCGATGCCGAGGCGCTGCGCCTGCCACGCGACCTGGCGAAAGGTCCAGGCACGCTTGGGCTCGATCTCGGCCGGGCCTTTCTGGCCCCATTGCTTGAGCAGCCCGGCGAACAGGAGGGGCCGGTAGTCGACGCGGCAGGAAATCCCTTCGAGCGCGCGCGGCAGCTGCTCGAACGCGAGATACGCATAGGGCGAGACCGGGTCGAACCAGAACTGCAAGGCCTTCATCGCGCGCCGCCTCCGGCCGCGGCGGCAAGCGCCTCGCGGCGCTGCGCCAGCAACTGCCACACGGCGCGCTTGTCCTCGTCGCTCATCGTCGACCACGCGGCGATTTCGTCCAGCGTGCGCAGGCAGCCTTCGCACCAGCCGCTGCGTGCATCCATCCTGCAGACGCTGATGCAAGGCGAGGGCACGCTGCCGTTCATCCCGCCTGCGTCACGCCGGCAGTCACATCGGCCACAGGCGCGCCGGTCAGCGCTTCGAGCTGCGCCGGGCTGAGCTGGAACACGCCGTTCGGATGCCCGGCCGCGGCCCAGATCTCGTCGAAGCGGAACAGCTCGCGGTCGATCAGCGTCACCGGCGCGGTGGCGTGCGCGAGCGGCGACACGCCGCCGATCGTGAAACCGGTGCGCGCCTTGACGAAGTCGGCATCGGCGCGGCCGAGCGCGCCGACGATCGCCGCCACCTTCTTCTCGTCGACGCGCTTGTCGCCGGAGGTGATCACCAGCACCGCCACGTCGTCGGCCTTGCGCCGGAAGATCACGCTCTTGGCGATCTGGCCGACCTGCACGCCGAGCGCGTCGGCGGCTTCCTGCGAGGTGCGCGCCGACACTTCGAGCCAGCGCGGCGCGTGCGGGTGGCCGCGTTCGGCGAGCGCCGCGCTGACGCGGGCAAAACCTTCGTGGCGGTCGTCGAAGACGGCGCTCATGCAGCGATCCTTTCGCGTTTGGCGAGCAGCGCCTTGCCGGCGCGCGACACCGGCGGCCGGCCCAGCACCTCGGAGATGAAGGCCCCCGCATCGACCAGCGCATCCAAGTCGATGCCCGTCGCTATGCCCAGCCCGTCGAGCATGAACACCACGTCCTCGGTCGCGACGTTGCCGGTGGCGCCCTTCGCATACGGGCAGCCGCCCAGCCCGGCCACGCTGGCGTCGAAGGTGTGGATGCCCATCTCCAGGCAGGCGTAGATGTTGGCCAGCGCCTGGCCGTAGGTGTCGTGGAAATGGCCGCTCACCTCGGCCAGCGGGAAGTGCTTCAGCGCACGCTCCATCGCCGCCTGAACGCGCCGCGGCGTGCCGACGCCGATGGTGTCGGCCACGCCGCAGTGGTCGACGCCGATGTCCTTCATCAGCCGCACGACGTGCTCGACCTCGTCGGGCGTCACCTCGCCTTGATAGGGGCAGCCGAGCGCGCAGGAAATCGCCGCGCGCACCTTCAGGCCGTGCGCGTGCGCCATCTCGACCACCGGCGCGAAGCGCTGCACCGATTCGGCGATCGAGCAGTTGATGTTGCGCTGGCTGAAGGCCTCGCTCGCTGCGCCGAACACCACCACTTCGTCGGGCTTCGTCGGCAGCGCCGCTTCCAGGCCTTTCAGGTTGGGCGTCAGCACCGAGTAGCGCACGCCCGGCGCCCGCTCGATGGCAGCCATCACCTGCACGTTGTCGGCCATCTGCGGCACCCACTTCGGGCTGACGAAGCTGGTGACCTCGATCTCGCGCAGGCCCGCCTTCTGAAGGCAATGCACCAGTTCGACCTTGTGCGCCGTGGCCACCGGCTGCTTCTCGTTCTGCAAACCGTCGCGCGGCCCCACGTCGACGATGCGGACAGTCGAAGGAATCATGAAAAAAGTCTCGTGCAAAAGGGCAGGCTCACGTCGTTTTCCCGCAGCTAGGGATGGCTGCAACGACTTTGATACAGGAAGATACAACCACTCGAACAGGACCACCCGTGGACACCAGCACCCGCCTCCGCCTCGCCACCCGCATCCATTTTGCGCTGCTGCGCCACTATGGGCACAAGGTGGAGATCGGCGAGCTGATGAAGGCCGAGGGCGAGGTGCGCGAAGCGATCTGGGTCTGCGAGGCCTCGGGCGACGCCGAGCTGGCCACGATGGCGCGCCAGCTGCGCGAAGCGGGCGATGCCGGCGAGGTCTCCGGCCGCGTGCCGCAGGACACCGCCTGGGCCGGCGACACCTCGGGCTTCGGCGTCTCCCGCCCGGTCGAGCTGGAGATGGGCGGCGCCGAGCCGCCGGTGTCGAGCTGGCTCAAGCCCTCCACCTGGGTGCGCCGCGGCGGCGCGGCACGGCAGGGCTGATCCGCCTTCACGCCGCGGCCTCCAGCCGCAGCAGTTCCTCGCCTTCCAGCACCTGGTCGCCGACCGCGTAGAGCAGCTCGGTCACCGTGCCGTCGCGCGGCGCGGTGATGGTGTGCTCCATCTTCATCGCCTCCATCACCGCCAGCGGCTGGCCCTTCTTCACCGCCTCGCCCGACCTGGCCAGCAGCGCGATCAGCTTGCCCGGCATCGGCGCCGACAGCCGCCCGCCCTCGAGCGCCGCATCGGCGGCATGCGCGATCGGGTCGACGATGTGCAGCGTGGCGGCGGCTTCCGGCGCGAACACCGCGAAGCGCTCGCCGTCGGCATACACCGAGAGCGTCCAGCGCCGCTCGCCCAGCGTCACGTCGTGCTGCGTGCTGCAACGCGCGCTGGCCGCGAAGGGCCAGCTGCGCTCGGCGATCGACAGCAGCATCTCGCCGCGGTGCGAGCGCAGCAGCCGCGCGACGTGGCGCGTGCCTTCGGCCTCGATGTCGAAGCGCCGCACCGCCGCGCCGTGCAGCCGCCAGCCGTCGCGGCGCGACCAGGGGTCGGCGTCTTCGCCGGCGCGTTCGCGCGCCAGTTCGTGCGCGACCACGCCGGCCGCGGCGATTTCGAGCGCGAGCGGCGGCTGCTCGAAGAGCCGCGCGCGCTCGCGCTCGATCAGCGCCGTGTCCAGATCGGCCTGCGCGAACGAAGGGCTCGCCGCCGCGCGCCGCAGGAAGCTCACGTTGGTCTGCAGGCCGACGATGTGCGTGCGCGCCAGCGCCGCGTCGAGCCGCGCCAGCGCCTGCGCGCGGTCGGCGCCCCAGACGATCAGCTTGGCGATCATCGAGTCGTAGTGCGGCGAGATCGCATCGCCTTCGCGCACGCCGGCGTCGACGCGCACCTCGCTGCGTTCGAACTGCGCGGCGCCTGCCGGCGTGCGGTAGACGTCCAGCCTGCCGGTGGCGGGCAGGAAGTTCGCGTCCGGGTTTTCGGCGCAGATGCGCGCTTCGATCGCATGGCCGTGGATGCGCAGATCCTCTTGCTTCATCGGCAGCGGCTCGCCGGCGGCGACGCGCAACTGCCATTCGACCAGATCGAGCCCGGTGATCGCCTCGGTGACCGGGTGCTCCACCTGCAGCCGCGTGTTCATCTCCATGAAGAAGAAGCGCAGGTCGCCGCCGGGCGTGGGCTCGGCGATGAACTCCACCGTGCCGGCGCCGACGTAGCCCACCGCCTTCGCGGCCGCCACCGCCGCCGCGCCCATCTCGCGCCGGCGCGCCTCGCTCAGCCCCGGCGCGGGCGCTTCTTCGAGCACCTTCTGGTGGCGGCGCTGCACCGAGCAGTCGCGCTCGAAGAGGTGGACGCAGTGGCCGTGCGCATCGCCGAACACCTGGATCTCGATGTGGCGCGGGCGCGTGACATAACGCTCGATCAGCACGGCGTCGTCGCCGAAGCTGGCGCGCGCCTCGCGCTGGCAGGAGGCGAGCGCGGCGTCGAACTCGTCGGGCTGGGCGACGATGCGCATGCCCTTGCCGCCGCCGCCGGCGCTGGCCTTGATCAGCACCGGGTAGCCGATGCGTCCGGCCTCGCGCGCGAGCAGCGCCGGGTCCTGGTCCGCGCCGTGGTAGCCGGGCACCAGCGGCACGCCGGCCTTCTCCATCAGCTGCTTGGATTCGGCCTTCAGCCCCATCGCCTTGATCGCCGAAGGCGGCGGGCCGATGAAGACGAGGCCCGCGTCGGCGCAGGCCTGCGCGAACTCCTCGTTCTCGCTGAGGAAGCCGTAGCCGGGGTGCACCGCCTGCGCCCCGGTGGCGCGCGCCGCTTCGAGGATGCGCTCGGCGCGCAGGTAGCTGTCGCGCGGCGCGTTGCCGCCGATGTGCACCGCCTCGTCGCAGGCGGCGACGTGCTTGGCGTTGGCATCGGCATCCGAATAGACGGCCACGGTGCGGATGCCGAGGCGGCGCGCGGTGGCGGCCACCCGGCACGCAATCTCGCCACGGTTGGCGATCAGGATCTTGGTGAACATTCGTACGACCTCATATCGAGGGCTGGCCGCCGCGCAGCCAGCCCGAGGCGCGGCGCGCGAGCGCACGCAGGAACTTCGCGAACAGCACGATCGCGACCACCGCCGCCACCAGCGCGACGAACAGCACCACCGCGAGCAGCACCGGATGCGTCCACGACAGCCACAGCGCCGCCGGCACGAAGGCATCGCCGGTCAGCGACAGGCCGAGGTTCGAAAACGGCTCGGGCGAGGTGTTGGCCGCCGCGCGCGTGGTCGCCTTGGCGACATGGCTGGTGGCCGCCAGCGTGCCGCCGAGCAGCGCCGCGGCCATCGCCCAGGCGCCCTGGTCGGCGCCGAACACCGAGGCCGCCAGCGCCGCGCCCGCAGGGATGCGCACCACCGTGTGGATCAGGTCCCACAGCGTGTCGACGCCGGGGATCTTGTCGGCGAAGAACTCGACGAACAGCATGAAGCCGCTCGCGCCCAGCAGCGCCGGATGCTGCAGCACTTTCAACCCGGCCGGCAGGTCGACCCAGCCGAGGTAGCCGGCGAGGCCGGTGAGGAAGACGACGAGGTACAGGCGCATGCCGCTGGCCCAGCCGAGCGCGGCGGCGATGGCGAGCAGTTGCGGGGTGTCGAGGGCGTGAACCGCGTTCATGTCTTCATCCCAGCCAGTTCGGCGCGCGCTTGGCGAGGAAGGCCTGCACGCCCTCGCGGCCTTCGTCGCTGGCGCGGATGTCGGCGATGCGGCGCGCGGTGTCGGCGCGCAGTTCGGGCGTAAGGGGGCGGCCGGCGATGTCCTGCACGAGCTTCTTGCACGCGCGCAGCGCCATCGGCCCGTTGGCGACCAGCGCGGCGACGATCTCGTCGACTTTCGCGTCCAGCGCCTCCGGCGCGACGCACTCGTGCACAAAACCCATCGCCTGCGCCTGCGCCGCGCTGAAGCGCTCGGCGGTGACGAACCAGCGCCGCGCCGCCTGCTCGCCCATCGCCTTGACGACGTACGGCCCGATCGTGGCCGGCAGCAGGCCCAGCTTCGCTTCGCTGAGGCAGAAGTGCACGCCCTCGGCGGCGACCAGCACGTCGCACACCGAGGCCAGCCCCACGCCGCCGGCATAACAGTCGCCGTGGACGCGGCCGACGATGGGCACCGGGCACGAATACAGCGCCCACAGCATCTCGGCCAGCGCCTGCGCGTCGACGCGGTTGCGCTCCCAGTCGTAGCCCGCCATCGCGCGCATCCAGTTCAGGTCGGCCCCGGCGCAGAAGGCCTTGCCGTGGCCGCCGAGCACGATGCAGCGCAGGCTCGCATCGGCGCCGAGTTCGGCGAAGGTCCGCGCGAGTTCGGCGATCACGCCGTCGTTGAAGGCATTGCGCACTTCGGGGCGATTCAGGAACACGCGGGCCACCGGGCCGTGGCGTTGAACGTCGAGGGTCGTCGTGGTCATGTCGTCCTCAATAACGTTTTGCTGCTTCGTCGAGCATCACTTCGGTCGCGCCGCCGCCGATCGCGAGGACGCGCGCGTCGCGCCACAGCCGCTCGATCGCCGTGCCGCGCATGTAGCCCATGCCGCCGTGAAACTGCTGGCAGGCCTGCACCACTTCGTTGACCAGTTCGCCGGTCAGGGATTTGAGCAGCGAGACGTCCTGCACCACGTCGCGTCCTTGCGTCACCATCCAGGCGCAGTGGTAGAGGTACTGGCGGGCGGCACGGGTCTTCGCGTCGAGCATCGCCAGGCGCTGGCGCACCACCTGCTTGTCGAAGAGGGTCGCGCCGAAGGCGCGGCGGTCGCGCACGTAATCGAGCGTCAGCTTCAGCGCCTGCGTGCAATGGCCCACCGCCATCGCGGCCAGCGCGATGCGCTCGGTCTGAAAGTTTTTCATCACCGCGTGGAAGCCCTTGTCCTGCTCGCCGAGCAGGTTGGCGGCCGGGATGCGGCAATCCTCGAACACCAGTTCGGCGGTGTCCGACGACAGCCAGCCGGTCTTCTCCAGCGCACGCCCGACGCGAAAGCCCGGCGTGCCTTTCTCGACGATGAACATCGAGATCGCATGCCGCGCCGTACCGGTGCGCGCGGCGATGAAGTACAGGTCGGCGTGCACGCCGTTGGTGATGAAGAGCTTGGTTCCGTTGAGCACCCACTCGTCGCCGTCGCGCCGGGCGGTGGTCTTCAAGCCCGCCACGTCCGAGCCCGCGCCGGGTTCGGTGATGCCCACCGCGGTGATCGTGCGGCCGGCGATCACGCCGGGCAGGTAGCGCGCCTGCTGCGCGGCGTTGCCGGCGTGATGCAGGTGCGGGCTCGCCATGTCGGTGTGCACGAGCACGGTGATCACGAAGCCGGCGTAGGTCGATTGCGACAGGGCTTCCGCGAACACCAGGTTGGTCAGCGCATCGGCCCCGGCGCCGCCGTGCTCGGCCGAGTACATCAGGCCGAGGAAGCCCGCATCGCCCATCTTGCGCAGCACCTCGCGCGGCACGCAGCCGTCGCGCTCCCATTGTTCGGCGAACGGTTCGACTTCGCGCGCCAGGAAGCGCGCCACCTGCTCACGCAGCGTCTCGTGATCGGGGCCGAGGTAGATGGTGTCCATCACATGCGGAACACGCCGAACTTCGCCTCGGGGATGATCGCGTTCAGGCTCGCGCTGATCGCGAGCGCCAGCACGCGCCGCGTGTCGGCCGGGTCGATCACGCCGTCGTCCCACAGGCGGGCGCTGGCGTAGTACGGATGCGCCTGGTGCTCGAACTGATCCAGGATGGGCTGCTTGAAGGCCTTCTCCTCGTCGGCGCTCCACGCGCCGCCCCTGGCCTCGATGCCGTCGCGCTTCACGGTGGCGAGCACGCTGGCCGCCTGCTCGCCGCCCATCACCGAGATGCGCGCGTTCGGCCACATCCACAGCAGGCGCGGCGAGAAGGCGCGGCCGCACATGCCGTAGTTGCCCGCGCCGAAGCTGCCGCCGATGATCACGGTGAACTTCGGCACGTTGACGGTCGACACCGCGGTGACCATCTTCGCGCCGTGCTTGGCGATGCCTTCGCTCTCGTACTTGCGCCCGACCATGAAGCCGGTGATGTTCTGCAGGAACACCAGCGGGATCTTGCGCTGCCCGCACAGCTCGATGAAGTGCGCGCCCTTGAGCGCGCTCTCGCTGAACAGCACGCCGTTGTTGGCGACGATGCCCACCGGCATGCCCTCGATGTGCGCGAAGCCGCACACCAGCGTGGTGCCGTAGCGCGCCTTGAACTCGTCGAATTCGCTGCCGTCGACGATGCGCGCGATGATCTCGCGCACGTCGTAGGGCTTGCGCGGGTCGGCCGGGATGATGCCGTGCAGTTCGGCCGCGTCGAACAGCGGCGCGCGCGGCGGCGCGAGGCGCTGCTCGTGCGTCTTGCGCCAGTTCAGGTTCGCCACCGAGGCGCGCGCCAGCGCCAGCGCATGCGTGTCGTTGCTCGCCAGGTGGTCGGCCACGCCCGACAGGCGCGTGTGCACGTCGCCGCCGCCCAGATCCTCGGCGCTGACCACCTCGCCGATCGCTGCCTTCACCAGCGGCGGGCCGCCGAGGAAGATCGTGCCCTGGTTCTTCACGATGATCGACTCGTCGCTCATCGCCGGCATGTAGGCGCCGCCGGCGGTGCACGAACCCATCACCACCGCGATCTGCGGGATGCCCTGCGCGCTCATCGTCGCCTGGTTGAAGAAGATGCGGCCGAAGTGCTCACGGTCGGGGAACACGTCGTCCTGGTTCGGCAGGTTGGCGCCGCCGGAATCGACCAGGTAGATGCACGGCAGGCGGTTCTGCATCGCGATCTCCTGCGCGCGCAGGTGTTTCTTCACCGTCATCGGAAAGTAGGTGCCGCCCTTCACGGTGGCGTCGTTGCACACGATCATGCAGTCGACGCCGCTGACCCGGCCGATGCCGGCGATCAGCCCGGCGCCCGGCGCCGCGTCGGTTCCGCCCTTCTCCTTGTACATCTCGAAGGCGGCCAGCGGCGCCACCTCGAGAAACGGCGTGTCGGGGTCGAGCAGCATTTCGACGCGCTCGCGCGGCAGCAGCTTGCCGCGCGCCACGTGCTTGGCGCGCGCCGCATCGCCGCCGCCCTGGGCGATCTGCGCGAGCCTGGCGTTCAGGTCGTCGACCAGCGCGCGCATCGCCGCGGCGTTGGCCTTGAAGTCCTCGGAGCGGGGGCTGAGGTTGGAGGCGAGAACGGGCATGGGGTCTCCGTGATTCTTCTGCGCCGGGGCACGGCCCGTGCCGATTGTGCAAGCGGCGAGCTTACGCGCGCGCGCGCCGCCTTCCCTGCCAACGAGGTTGCAAATCGTGCCACGCTGCGCGAGACTTCCTCGATGCATGCCGCACCCCGCCCCGCCGTCACGCCGATGGCCTTCGTTCGTGCGATGGTGCGCGCCTACGAGCAGCGCGGGCTGGATCCGTCGGCGGCCCTGCGCGAGGCACAAATCACGCCAGCCGCCTTGCGCCGCGCCGATGCCCGCATCACCGCCGCGCAGATGGAGACGATCTCCGGGCTGGCGATGCAGCAGCTCGACGACGAGGCGCTCGGCTGGTTCTCGCGCCGCCTGCCCTGGGGCAGCTACGGCATGCTGTGCCGCGCGTCGATCACCTCGCCGCGGCTCGGCCTCGCGCTGCAGCGCTGGTGCCGCCACCACCGCCTGCTGACCGAGGACATCGTGCTGCACCTCGAGGCCGACGGCGCCGCCGCGCGGCTGTGGATCGAGCAGCGGCGCGACCTCGGCGAGATGCGCGAGATCTGCTGCGTCACGCTGCTGCGCTACGTGCACGGCTTCGCCTGCTGGGCGATCGACTCGCGCATCCCGCTGCGCGAGGCGCACTTCCCGTTCGCCGCGCCGCGCCACCGCGACGCCTACCCGGTCATGTTCCCCGGGCCGGTGCGCTTTCGCATGCCGCAGGCCGCCCTGGTGTTCGACGCCGCCTACCTCGCGCTGCCGCTGCGGCGCGACGAACGCGCGCTGCAGACGATGCTGCAGCGCGCGCTGCCGCTGACGGTGCTGCAATACCGCCGCGACCGCCTGCTCGCGCAGCGCGTGCGCGAGGCGCTGCAGGCCGACACCGCGCAGCTCACCGACGCGGCCGCCGTCGCCGCGGCGCTGAACGTGTCGGTGCGCACGCTGCACCGCCAGTTGCGCGACGAGGGCTGCACGCTCCAGCAGCTCAAGGACGAGGCCCGGCGCGCCCGCGCGCTCGAACTGCTCGAACGCAGCCACCGCCCGGTCAAGCAGATCGCCGCGGCGGTGGGCTTTCGCAACGAGAAGAGCTTCGCGCGCGCGTTCGCCGGCTGGACCGGCGTGGCGCCGAGCGCGTGGCGGGAAGGCGCCCGGCGGACCTGAGCGCGCCGCTGGCGTTCAGTCTTCGCCGTAGACCGCGCGCTCGCTCCAGCCGAGCGCGGCCATGTCGGCCGTGCGGAAGCCCGCGTCGCCGGGCATCAGGAACTCGTCGAGCTGCGGCGGCGCCACCGCGGTGCCGGCCAGCATCGCATGCGCCTGGCCGCGGTGGTGCGTCTGGTGCATGAACAGGTGGGCCAGCACGTGCGCGGCGCGGTCGCGCTGCACGTGATCGCCGCGGTCCATCTCGATGATCGCGTGGCGGCCGGCACGAAGGCGCGGTACTTGCGCGGCAGATCGGCGTCGCCGTGCAGCGCGCCGATGTAGTACGCGTCGATCACGAGGATGTGGTTGAGCGTCGCCGCCAGGCTGGGGAAGAAGCTCGTGTGAGCGCCATCAGAACGGCCCCTTCTCCAGCCAGCGCTCGATCTGCGGCCGGCGGTCGTTGCCCCAGAAGGGTTCGCCGTCGACGACGAAGAAGGGCGCACCGAACACGCCGACGGCGATGGCCACTTCGTTCTCGGCCTTCAGGCGCGCCTTCCAGGCCGGGTCGTTCCACACCGCTTCGGCGGCGTCGGCGCCGAGGCCGAAGGCGTCGGCCAGCGCGCGCAGCTGCGCGGCGTCGCTCAGGTCGACGCCCCGCGCGAAGTAGGCGCGCAGGCAATGGCGCGCCCATTGGCGCGCCCGCTCGGCGTCCGCATCGGCAAGCCACCAGAACACGCGCGCGGCGTTCTGCGTCGCGATCGGGAACTTCGCCGGGTTCTTCAGCGGCACGCCGGCGAAGCGCGCCGAGCGTTCGAAGTCGCGCAGCGAGTATTCGCGCTTGATCGGGTACGACACCGGGCTCTTCAGCTCGGCGGCCTGGAAGGTGGCGCCGAGCAGGATGGCCTTCCAGTTCACCGTGCGGCCGTGGCGCGCGGCGAGCGCGTCGACCCATTCGGAGGCGATGTACGAATAGGGCGACGAGAAGTCGAAGTAGAAGTCGATCGGGCGGTTCAGGACGGTCATGGCCCCAGCCTAGCGCGGTGCTTGCGGCTTGTCATGCGGGCAACAACCCGGGCGGCGCTAGCATCGGCGCATGGGTTTGTCGCTCGCCATCGTGGTGCTCGCGCTGGCCGTGGCGATCGCGCTGCGTCCCTGGGCCGCGCTGCGCGGCTCGCAGCTGTGGCACCCGCTGTTCGCCAGCATCGTGCTGCTGCCCTGGGTGTGGGCGGCGCAGCGCTTCATGCCGGGCGGCGTGGCGGTGCAATTGAGCGGCGCCTGCCTGATGGTGCTGATGCTGGGCTGGCCGCTGGCGGTGCTGAGCCTGGTGCCGATCGCCGCGCTGGGCGCGTGGCTGGGCGGCATCGGCTGGCAGAGCGCACTCGATCACCTGGCCTGGAACGGCATCGCCACCGCGACGCTCGCGCTCGGCATCGGCCTGGCCACGCGGCGCTGGCTGCCCAAGCATCCGTTCGTCTTCATCCTCGGCCGCGGCTTCATCGCCACCGCGCTGGCGGTGGTGATCGCCGGCGCGCTGTCGACACTGTCCGCGCCGCCGCCCGAGAACACCGAGCTCGGCACGGTACTGCTCGGCCACTGGCTGATGGCCTGGGGCGAAGCCTTCGCCACCGGCATGCTGGTGGCGATCTTCGTCGCCTTCAAGCCGGAGTGGCTGGCGACGTGGTCGGACGAGCGATACTTGAAAAACGCCTGATACGCGGCCTCAACCCCGCCAGAACTGCGGCGTGAACAGCACCAGCACCGCCAGCAACTCCAGCCGCCCCAGCAGCATCCCGAAGGTGCACACCCAGGTCTGGAAGTCGCTGAGCACGCCGTAGTTCACCGACGGGCCGACGTCGCCCAGCCCCGGGCCGATGTTGTTGACGCAGGCGATCACCGCGGTGAAGGCGGTCACGACGTCGAGGCCGCTGAACAGCATCAGCATCGTCAGCGCCACCAGCGAGGCGCCGTAGACCATCATGTAGGCGATCACGCTGTGGATCACGCGCGGGTTCACGACGGCCCCGCCGACCACCACCGGGTTGACCACGTTCGGATGCACGATGCGCACCAGCTCGCGGTACGACTGCTTGAGCAGCAGGATCATGCGCATCATCTTGATGCCGCCGCCGGTCGAGCCGGCGCAGGTGGCGAAGCAGCCGAGCAGGATCATCAGCAGCGGCGCGAACAGCGGCCACTTGCCGTAGTCGTAGGTGGCGTAGCCGGTGGTGGTGGCGATCGAGACCACGTGGAAGGCGGTGACCCGCAGCGACTGCTCGAAGCTCGGATAGACCTGGTTGACCGTCAGGTACAGCGAGATCAGCGCGATGGTCGCGAGCACCACGCCGTAGAACGCGCGCACCTCGACGTTGGCCCACAGCACGCGCAGCGAGCGCTGCCGCCAGGCGACGAAATAGAGCGCGAAGCTGACGCCCGAGATCATCATGAAGACCATCGCCACCGCCTCGATGCGCGGCGAGTTCCAGTAGCCGAAGCTGGCGTCGTGCGACGAGAAGCCGCCCAGGCCCATCGTCGAGCACATGTGCATGAAGGCGTCGGCCCAGTTCATGCCGGCCCAGCGGTAGGCGCCGAAGCAGGCGAGCGAGACGACGAAATAGACCGTCCACAGCCCGCGCGCGGTCTCGGCGATGCGCGGCGTGAGCTTGGCGTCCTTCATCGGGCCGGCGGTCTCGGCCTTGAAGAGCTGCGCGCCGCCGACGCCCAGCATCGGCAGGATCGCCACCGCCAGCACGATGATGCCCAGGCCGCCGATCAGCATCATGAAGCAGCGCCACACGTTGACCGACAGCGGCAGCGCGTCCAGGCCGCTGAGCACCGTCGCGCCGGTGGCGGTGAAGCCCGACATCGCCTCGAAGTAGGCGTCGGTGACCGACAGCCCCGGAATCGCGAACAGCAGCGGCAGCGCGCCGAAGGCCGGCAGCGTCAGCCAGGTCAGGCCCACCAGCACGAAGCCGTCGCGCGGCTGCAGCTCGCGGCGGAAGCGCCTCGTCGCCAGGCTCATCGCCACGCCGCAGCAGAAGGTGATCGCGGTGGCGGCGAGGAAGGCGCCCTCGGCCGGGTCGTGCTCGGACAGCGCGAACATCATCGGCACCAGCATCAGCAGCGCGAACAGCACCACCATGCGGCCGACCAGCGCGACGACGGCGAGCGGCGAGGTCATCAGAACATGAAGGTCGCGCCGACCTGGAACAGCTTCTCGATATCGCGCACCATGCGCTTCTTCGGCACGAAGATGATCACGTGGTCGTCCTGCTGGATCGTGGTGTCGTGGTGCGGGATGATGACCTCGCGGCCGTCGCCCAGCGCGCGCACGATCGCGCCGATCTGCGCGCCTTCGGGCAGCGGCAGCTCGTCGATGCGCCGGCCCACCACCCTGCTGGACTTGCGGTCGCCGTGCGCCACCGCCTCGAGCGCCTCGGCCGCGCCGCGGCGCAGGCTGTAGACGGCCTCCACGTCGCCGCGCCGCACGTAGGCGAGCAGCTCGCCGATCACCGTCTGCGAGGGCGACAGCGCGATGTCGATCTGCGTGCCCTGCACGAGGTCGGCGTAGGCGCGCCGGTTGATCAGCGCCAGCACGCGCCGCGCGCCCATGCGCTTGGCCAGCAGGCAGGCCATGATGTTGTCCTCGTCGTCGCTGGTCAGCGCGAGGAACAGGTCGGTGTCCTGCACGTTCTCGGTTTCGAGCAGCTCCTCGTCGGTGCTGTCGCCGTGCAGCACCAGCGTGTCGCCTTCGAGCTGCGTGGTCAGGTACTCGCAGCGCGCCATCTGCGGCTCGATCACCTTGAGCCGGCATTCGCCCTGGATCTCGCGCGCCAGGCGCAGCCCGACGCGCCCGCCGCCGGCGATCATCACGCGCTCGACCGGCTCGTCGCGGCGGCGCAAGGCATCGAGCACGCGCCGGATGTCGCGCGTGGCGGCGAGCACGAACACCTCGTCGCCGGGCTCGATGCGCGTGGTGCCGTCGCACATCACCTGGTGGTCCACGCCCAGCTCGTCGCAGCGGTAGATCGCGACGAAGCGCATCTCCACGCCCGGCACCAGCTGCGGCAGCTCGCTGATCACGTGGCGCACCATCGGCCCGCCGGTGACCGCGCGCACCGCGATCAGGCTGACCGCGCCGTCAGCGAACTCCAGCACCTGCAGCGCCTCGGGGTACTCGATCAGCTTGCGGATGTAGCGCGTGATCGACTGCTCGGGGCAGATCACCTGGTCGACCGCGAAGCCCTGGTCGCCCATCAGCGGGCTCTCGTTGGGGAACTCCGGCGAGCGCAGCCGCGCGATCGTGGTCGGGATGTTGAACACCTCGTGCGCGACCTTGCAGCACACGAGGTTGGTCTCGTCCAGCGGCGCGCAGGCGATCAGCATGTCGGCGTCCTTCGCGCCGGCCGCCTCCAGCACCGAGGGCTGGATGCCGTTGCCGGGCACGCCGCGCAGGTCGAGCCGGTCTTCCAGCTCGCGCAGGCGCTGCGGGTCGGTGTCGATCACCGTGATGTCGTTCTTCTCCGAGACCAGGCTCTCGGCCACGCTCTCGCCGACGCGGCCGGCGCCGAGGATGATGACGTTCATGCGAGCGCTCTGCCGATGAGGATCTTCTGCACGTCGGAGGTGCCTTCGTAGATCTGGCACACGCGCACGTCGCGGTAGATGCGCTCGAGCGGGAAGTCGCTCACGTAGCCGTAGCCGCCCAGCGTCTGGATCGCCGCGCTGCACACGCGCTCGGCCATCTCGCTGGCGTTGAGCTTGGCCATCGCGGCCTCCTTCAGGCACGGCTTGCCGGCGTCCTTCAGGCTCGCGGCGTGGTGGATCAGCTGGCGCGCCGCTTCGATCTGCGTGGCCATCTCGGCGAGGCGGAACTGCACCGCCTGGTGCTCGAAGATCGGTGCTCCGAAAGCGACGCGCTCCTTGGCATACGCCAGCGCCGCCTCGAAGGCCGCGCGCGCCATGCCCACGCTCTGCGCGGCGATGCCGATGCGCCCGCCTTCCAGGCCCGACAGCGCGATCTTCAGGCCCTGGCCTTCGTCGCCGATCCGATTGGCAGCCGGAACACGGCAGTTCTCGAACAGGATCTGCGCGGTGTCGCTGCTGTGCTGGCCCATCTTGTCTTCCAGCCGCGCGACGAGGTAGCCGGGCGAATTCGTCGGCACCAGGAAGGCGCTGATGCCCTTCTTGCCGGCGCTCCTGTCGGTGACCGCCATCACGATGGCCACGTCGCCGTTGCGGCCGCTGGTGATGAACTGCTTGACGCCGTTGAGTAGGTAGTGGTCGCCGTCCCGGGTCGCGGTGGTCTTCAGGCCGTCGGCCTGCGAGCCGACGTGCGGCTCGGTCAGGCAGAAGGCGCCGAGCATCTCGCCGCGCGCCAGCGGGGTCAGCCACTGCTGCTTCTGCGCCTCGCTGCCCCAAGCCATCAGGATGGAGCACACCGGGCAGTTGTTGACGCTCACCACCGTCGAGGTGCCGCCGTCGCCGGCGGCGATCTCCTCGAGGATCAGCGCCAGCGCGAGGTAGTCCAGCCCCGCCCCGCCGTATTCGGGCGGCACCGCGACGCCGTAGCAGCCCAAGGCCGCCAGGCCTTTCAGCTCGACGGCCGGGAAGTGGTGCTCCTTGTCCCAGCGCGCCGCGTGCGGCGCGATCTGCTCCTGCACGAAGGCGCGCAGTGCCTCCTGCACCGCGCGGTGCTCGTCGCTCAGCAACATGGGTGTGCCTCTACCAAGGAATGGCGCTGCCGTCGTAGTTGAGGAAGCGGCCGTTGTCCTGCGCCGCGAGGCCGGCGATCACGCGGCGCATGCCGGCCACGCTCTCTTCGACCGTGATGTCGGCGTTCGCGCCGCCCATCTCGGTGCGCACCCAGCCGGGGTGGAAGCTCACGCACACCGCCTTGCCGGCCCATTCGAGCGAGAGGTCCTTCAGCACCGAATTGGCCGCCGCCTTCGAGGCGCGGTAGAGCCAGCTGCTGGTCGCGTTGCGCGCGCCCATCGAGCCCATCTTCGACGAGATCAGCGCCAGCTTCGCGCCCGGCGCCAGCACGTCGGCCAGCGGCGGCAGCACGCGCATCGGCGCCAGCACGTTGGCGTGCATGGTGTGGTCGAAGTCGGCGTCGGTGGGCGCTTCGAGGCCGGTCTGGCGCTTGAGAACGCCGGCCACGTTGACGATCACGTCGAAGGCCGCGCCGTCGAGCTGCCAGGCCAGGCGCGAGACGCTCTCGGCGCTGGTGACGTCCAGCGCGATCGCGGTCGCGCCCTGGGCGCGCAGCGCGGCGAGCGCCTCCTCGCTGCGCGCGGTGGCCGTCACCTGCCAGCCCTCGGCACGGTACTGGCGCACGAACTCGGCGCCGATGCCGCGCGAGGCACCGATGATGAAAGCGTGGCTCACAACAGCTCGACCGCCAGCGCGGTCGCCTCGCCGCCGCCGATGCACAAGGCCGCGACACCCTTCTTCTTCCCGTGCTTGCGCAGGGCACCCAACAGCGTGACGACGATGCGCGCGCCCGAGGCGCCGATCGGGTGGCCGAGCGCGCAGGCGCCGCCGTGCACGTTGACGATCTCGTGCGGCAGCTTGAACTCGGCCATCGCCGCCATCGTCACCGCGGCGAAGGCTTCGTTGACTTCCCAGAGGTCGACATCCTTCGCCGCCCAGCCGGCCTTCTTCAAGGCCTTGTCGATCGCGCCCACCGGCGCGGTGGTGAACCACTCCGGCGCCTGCGCGTGCACCGCGTGCGAAACGATGCGCGCCACCGGCTTCGCGCCCATCTTCTTCGCGGTCGACTCGCGCATCAGCACCAGCGCGGCGGCGCCGTCGGAGATGCTCGACGAGGTCGCCGCGGTGATCGCGCCGTCCTTCTTGAACGCCGGCTTCAGGCCGGGAATCTTGTCGAGCCTGGCCTTGAAGGGCTGCTCGTCGAGCTTGACCAGGGTGTCGCCGGCCTTGCCGGGCAGCGTCACCGGCGCGATCTCCCACTCGAAGCTGCCGTCTTCGTTGGCCTTCTTGCTGCGCTGCGTGGAGGCGATCGCGAACTGGTCCATCGCCTCGCGCGTGAAGCCGTACTTGCCCACGCACTGCTCGGCGAACACGCCCATCGCCTTGCCGCGCTCGTAGGCGTCTTCCAGGCCGTCGAGCGCCATGTGGTCGTAGACGGCGGACGCGCCGTACTTGATGCCCTTGCGCGCGAACATCAGGTGCGGCGCGTTGGTCATGCTCTCCATGCCGCCGGCGACCATCACGCTGGCGCTGCCGGCCGCCAGCATGTCGTGCGCGAACATCATCGCGCGCATGCCGGAGCCGCACATCTTGGAGAGCGTCACCGCGCCGGCCGAATCGGGCAGGCCGGCCTTGCGCATCGCCTGGCGCGCCGGCGCCTGGCCCTGGCCGGCCATCAGGCAGTTGCCGAACAGCACTTCGTCGACGGCGTCGCCCGGCACGCCGGCGCGCTCGACCGCCGCCTTGATCGCGACGGCGCCGAGTTCCCAGGCCGAGAGGTTGGCGAAGTCGCCCAGCAGGCCGCCGATCGGCGTGCGGGCGGCGGAGACGATGACGATGGGGTCGGACATGGCAATGCTCCTTCGTGTGTATCAGGTGGACAGGATGGCCGGGCCGCGCTCTTCCTGCGCGGCACGACGGAGGTAGTTCTGGAACGCGGCGTCCTCGCCGCGCAGCGGCGCCGGCGGCGCCACGACGGTCACCGCGTCGCGGGCGAACTCGAAGGCGTCCTTCCAGTCCATCGCGCGCACCCGCCTAGATGCCGGCCTCGGCGGCCTCCGCCGCGCTCTGGCGCAGGCGGCGAAAGCGCTTGTCCTGGTCGTAGGGGAACACGTCGTGCACGTGGCCGGCGGCGATGCGCTCCTTGTGGCCCTGCCAGAAGGCGACGTCGAGCAGGTCGGCGTGGTGCTTCATGAACACCTCGCGCACGCGCGCGTCGCCGAGCAGGAAGGGGCCGAAGGTCTCGGGGAACACGTCGTGCGCTCCGACGTGGTACCAGACCTCGCCCGACATCTCCTCCTCCTCGGTGCGCGGCTCGGGCACGCGGCGGAAGTTGCAGTCGGTCAGGTACTCGATCTCGTCGTAGTCGTAGAAGACGACCTTGCCGTGGCGCGTGACGCCGAAGTTCTTCCACAGCATGTCGCCGGGGAAGATGTTGGCGCGCACCAGGTCCTTGATGGCGTTGCCGTACTCGATCACCGCGTGCTCGAGCTGGTGCGCATTGGCTTCCTGCAGGTAGATGTTCAGCGGGATCATGCGCCGCTCGATGTAGAGGTGGCGGATCACCAGCGTGTCGCCGTCCTCCTCGATCAGGCTCGGGCAGAAGTGCTTCAGCTCGGCGATCAGTTCCTCCTCGAAGCGCGCGCGGGGGAAGGCGACGTTGCTGTACTCCAGCGTGTCGGCCATGCGCCCGACGCGGTCGTGCGTCTTCACCAGCAGGTACTTGCTCTGGATCAGCTCGCGCGAGGTCTCCTTGGGCGCCGGGTAGAAGTCCTTGATGACCTTGAAGACGTAGGGATAGCTCGGCAGGTCGAACACCAGCATCACCATGCCCTTGATGCCCGGCGCGATGCGGAAGCGGTCGCTGCTGTGCTTCAGGTGGTAGAGGAAGTCGCGGTAGAAGATGTTCTTGCCCTGCTTCTGCAGGCCGATCGCGTTGTACAGCTCGCTCTTGGGCTTGCGCGGCATCATCGAGCGCAGGAACTGCACGCAGGCCGAGGGCACCTCCATGTCGACCATGAAGTAGGCGCGCGCGAAGCTGAACAGCATCAGCAGGTCGTCCTCGCCGAACAGCGCCGCGTCGATGGCGAGCTGCCCGCGCGGCGTGTACAGGATCGGCAGCGCGAACGGCATCTCGTTGAAGCCGTTGATGATCTTGCCGACCGCGTAGGCGCCCTTGTTGCGATAGAACAGCGACGACAGCACCTGCAGCTGGAAGTTCGCGCGCATGCGGAACTCGCCCAGCCGCGACAGCACCGCGGCGAGCACGTGGTCGACGTCGCGGCCCAGGTCCTCGAACTCGCACTGCAGCTGGAAGTTGTCGATCACGCGCAGCAGCGTGTCGCGCAGCGTCGACTGGGTCGGGTAGTAGGCGCGGTAGGTGGGCAGCGACGCGGGCTCGTCGTTCTCGATGTACTCCGTGCTGACCGCCGGGCGCACGAAGATGAAGTCGTTGTTGAAGTAGCTGCGGTGCAGGATCTTCGTGGTCACCGAGTTGAAGAAGGTCTCGGCGAGTTCGGGCTGGTGGTGGTTGGTGAGCAGCCCGATGTAGTGCAGCTTGACCTGCTGCCACACGTCCATCGCCAGGCTGCCGGCCTGGAACTCGGTCTGCAGCCGCTCGGCCGCCTCCTCGACGCGCTTGTCGTAGAACTCGATGCGCTCGCGCTGGGCGCGCTGCTGGGCATGCCAGTCGGCCTGCTCGAAGCGCCGCTTGGCCAGCGCACTGGTCTCGCGGAACAGCCGGTAGTGGCGGTTGAAGCCTTCGAGCAGCGCCTGGGCGATGTCGAAGCCGCGCGAGTCGGTGAGGCGGGTGGGGAACATCAGGGTTTGCCGTTTTTCCGGATCGCGTCGTAGCGCGTCTTGACCGCGCCGAGCGCCAGCCCGTAGGCGGCGGACACGTCGGCGGGATTCGCCACCGTCATCTTCAGGTCGTCGATCAGGCCGTTGTGCAGCCCGTAGACCCAGCCGTGCACCACCACAGCCTGGCCGCGCGCCCAGGCATCCTGCACCACGGTGGATTCGCACACGTTGAGCGACTGCTCCAGCACGTTCAGCTCGCACAGCGCCTTGTGCGCGAGCGACTCGTCGGCGATGCCTTCGAGCCAGGTGCGGTGCTTGTGGCGCACGTCCTGCACGTGGCGTATCCAGTTGTCCGCCAGGCCGACGCGGCGGTTCTGCAGGGCCGCCAGCACGCCGCCGCAGCCGTAGTGGCCGACCACCATGATGTGCTGCACCTTCAGCATGTCGATGGCGAACTGGATCACCGACAGCGCGTTGAGGTCCGAATGCACCACCACGTTGGCGACGTTGCGGTGCACGAACACGTCGCCCGGCAGCAGGCCGAGGATCTCGTTGGCCGGCACGCGGCTGTCGGCGCAGCCGATCCACAGGTACTGCGGCGCCTGCTGCGCCAGCAGACGGGTGAAGAAGCCGGGGCTGCGCTGCTCGGTCTCGGCCGCCCAGCGCCGGTTGCTCTCGAAAAGTTCTGACAGGTCGGTGCTCATGCGGCCAGTTTACGCAGGCCGGCTCACAGCGTTTCGGAGAACAGCTCCCGGCCGATCAGCATGCGGCGGATCTCCGAGGTGCCGGCGCCGATCTCGTACAGCTTGGCGTCGCGCCACAGGCGCCCCAGCGGGTACTCGTTGATGTAGCCGTTGCCGCCGAACAGCTGGATGCCCTCGCCGGCCATCCAGGTCGCCTTCTCGGCGCACCACAGGATCACGCTGGCGCAGTCCTTGCGCACCTGGCGCACGTGCTCGCTGCCGAGCATGTCGAGGTTCTTGCCGATCGTGTAGCAGAAGGCGCGGCCGGCTTGAAGGACCGTGTACATGTCG
Organism: Pseudomonadota bacterium; assembly: GCA_029779845.1. Classification (GTDB taxonomy): domain Bacteria; phylum Pseudomonadota; class Gammaproteobacteria; order Burkholderiales; family Burkholderiaceae_C; genus Piscinibacter. The sequence goes on from JAKOZT010000145.1 coordinate 23,736, forward strand.
GCCAGCTTGCCCTGCACGAGCTGGAACTCGCCGATGCTCTGGCCGAACTGCTTGCGCTCGTGCACGTAGGGCACCACGCTGTCCATCACCGCCTGCATGATGCCGATCGGCCCGGCGGCGAGCACCGCGCGCTCGTAGTCGAGTCCGCTCATCAGCACCTTGGCGCCGCCGTTGAGCGCGCCGAGGATGTTCGCCTCCGGCACCTCGACGTCGTGAAACACCATCTCGCCGGTATGCGAGCCGCGCATGCCGAGCTTGTCGAGCTTCTGCGCGGTGCTGAACCCCTTCATGCCCTTCTCGACGATGAAGGCGGTGACGCCGCGCGCGCCCAGCTCGGGCTCGGTCTTCGCGTAGACCACCATCGTGTCGGCGTCCGGGCCGTTGGTGATCCACATCTTGGTGCCGTTGAGCAGGTAGTAGCCGCCCTTGTCCTGCGCCTTCAGCTTCATGCTGATCACGTCGGAGCCGGCGCCCGGCTCGCTCATCGCCAGCGCGCCGACGTGCTCGCCGCTGATCAGCTTGGGCAGGTACTTCCTCTTCTGCGCCTCGCTGCCGTTGCGCTTGATCTGGTTGACGCACAGGTTGCTGTGCGCGCCGTAGCTCAGGCCGACGGACGCGGAAGCGCGGCTGATCTCCTCCATCGCGATCATGTGCGCGAGGTAGCCCATGTTCGCGCCGCCGTATTCCTCCGGCACGGTGATGCCGAGCACACCGAGCTCGCCCATCTTGCGCCACAGGTCCATCGGGAACCGGTCGCTGCGGTCGATCTCGCCGGCGCGCGGCGCGATCTCGGCGTCGGCGAAGTTGCGCACCGCGTCGCGCAGCGCGTCGATGTCTTCGCCGAGCTGGAAGTTGAGTCCGGGCAGGTTCATGAGCGTCGTCTCCTAATGTTTGAGCGCCTCGCGGCCGCGCACCGTCATCACCGTGGCGGTCATCGTCGCGATCAGCTTCTCGTTCGATCCATCCTCGTCGTGCTGCGTCGCGCGGCCGTCGACCACGCTGATCGTGCGCCCCGGCTTGACCACCACGCCCTCGAAGCGAAAGCGCGGGCCGCGCGCCGGCGCGAGCAGGTTGATCTTGAATTCGATGGTGAGCACCGCGGCGTCCTCGGGCATCAGTGAAAACGCCGCGTAGCCGCAGGCCGAGTCGAGCGCGCACGACACCATGCCGGCGTGCAGGAAGCCGTGCTGCTGCGTCAGCTCGCCCTTGTGCGCCATCGCCAGCACCACGCGGCCGGGCTCGATGCGCTCCAGCGTCGCGCCCAGCGTGGCCATCGCCGCCTGGCGGGCGAAGGAGTCGCGCAGGCGCTGGGCATATCCATCGTCGTGGGGCTTCATCGCGGACTCCGCTGCGCCGATTTGACGTTTACGTAAACGTCAAATCATAGCGGAAGCCCCTACACTTTCGCCGCCGCCCACCGGTGGCGAACAACAAGACGAACCCGAACCCGAGGAGTGAACCCCATGAGCCTGATTCCGCACTGGCGAGAGGTTGCCGCCACGCCCGGCCGCGTGGTCGCGCCGGACGAGCGCCTGCCCTGGCCGCAGACCGCCGCGATGGGGGTGCAGCATGTGATCGCGATGTTCGGCGCCACGGTGCTGGCGCCGCTGCTGATGGGCTTCGATCCGAACGTGGCGATCCTGATGAGCGGCATCGGCACGCTGATCTTCTTCGTGATGGTCGGCGGCCAGGTGCCGAGCTACCTCGGCTCGAGCTTCGCCTTCATCGGCGTGGTGATCGCCGCCAGCGGCTACGCTGGCCCGGGGCCGAACGCCAACCTCGGCGTCGCGCTGGGCGGCATCATCGTGTGCGGCCTGGTCTACACGCTGATCGGGCTGGTGGTGATGGGCATCGGCACGAAGTGGGTCGAGGCGCTGATGCCGCCGGTGGTCACCGGCGCGGTGGTGGCGGTGATCGGCCTGAACCTCGCCGGCATCCCGATCAAGAACATGGCGCCCACCGGCTTCGACGCCTGGATGCAGGCGGTGACCTTCGTCTGCGTCGGCCTCGTGGCCGTCTACACCGGCGGCATGACGCAGCGCCTCCTGATCCTCGTCGGCCTGATCCTCGCGAGCGTGGTCTACGCCGTGTTGACCAACGGTCTGGGGCTGGGCAAGCCGATCGACCTCTCCGGCATCGCGGGCGCCGCCTGGTTCGGCGCGCCCAAGTTCGCCGCGCCGGTGTTCGACGGCAAGGCGATGCTGCTGATCGCGCCGGTGGCGATCATCCTCGTGGCCGAGAACCTCGGCCACATCAAGGCGGTCAGCGCGATGACCGGACGCGACCTGGACCGCTACATGGGCCGCGCCTTCGTCGGCGACGGCGTGGCGACGATGGTCTCGGGCGCCTCCGGCGGCACCGGCGTGACCACCTACGCCGAGAACATCGGCGTGATGGCGGCCACCAAGATCTACTCGACGGCGATGTTCGTCGTCGCCGCGCTGATCGCCATCCTGCTCGGCTTCAGCCCCAAGTTCGGCGCGCTGATCCAGGCGATTCCGCTGGCGGTGATGGGCGGCGTCTCGATCGTCGTGTTCGGCCTGATCGCGGTGGCCGGCGCGAAGATCTGGGTCGACAACCGCGTCGACTTCTCCGACAACACCAACCTGATCGTCGCGGCGGTGACGCTGGTGCTGGGCACGGGCGACTTCACGCTGCGCTTCGGCGGCTTTGCGCTCGGCGGGATCGGCACCGCGACCTTCGGCGCGATCGCGCTGCACGCGCTGCTGAAGCGGCGCGGCTGAAGGCGCTCAGCGCCGCCGCTCGCCCTCGGCGAGCAGGCGGCGCGCCTCCTTCTCGTGGGCGCGCACCTCGTCGAGCGTGGCGTCGAGGTCGGCCATCTGCTGTTCGAGCTGCGCGCGGTGCGCGCCCAGCACGGCGAGGAACTTCTTCAGCTGCGGCAGCGTGTCGCGCGGCGACTCGTACATGTCGACCAGTTCCTTCACCTCGGCCAGCGTCAGGCCGAGGCGCTTGCCGCGCAGCGTCAGCTTCAGCCGCGTGCGGTCGCGCCCCGAGTAGACGCGGTTGCGCCCGCTGCGCTGCGGCGTGATCAGGCCGCAGTCCTCGTAGAAGCGGATCGCGCGGGTGGTCAGGTCGAACTCGCGCGCCAGCTCGCCGATGGTGTAGGTCGTGCCGGCGGGCGACGCTTGGGCGACAGCGGAAGCAGGCATGAGCGCTTAGACTGGCTGGATTGACGTTTACGTCAAGTGTAGCGAACACCCTGCGCATGAACCCCGACGAAGCCAGCCTCCACTACCCCTTCGGCGAGCAGCTGCCCGCCGTCGGCAACACGCTCGAAGTCGCCCCCGGCGTGCGCTGGCTGCGCATGGCGCTGCCCTTCGCGCTCGACCACATCAACCTGTGGCTGCTGCGCGACCGCGATGCCGAGAGCGGCCGCGAGGGCTGGACCATCGTCGACTGCGGCATCGCCAGCGACGCCACGCGCGCCGCCTGGGAGCAGGTGTTCGCGAGCGAGCTGCAAGGCCTGCCGGTGCTGCGCGTGATCGTCACGCACATGCACCCCGACCACATCGGCCTGGCGCACTGGCTGACCGAGCGCTTCGGCGTGCGGCTGTGGATCAGCGCGACCGACTGGAACGCCGCGCGGCTGGCCAGCCAGTCGACCACCGGCTTCGGCGGCGCCGCCGCGGCGGCCTTCATGGCCAGCCACGGCCTGAGCGACCCGGACGCGGTGGACAAGGTGCGCAAGCGCAGCAACTACTACGCGAGCATGGTGCCGCAGGTGCCGGAGCGCTTTCGCCGCCTGATGGACGGCGACGAGCTGCGCATCGGCGAGCATGCCTGGATCTGCCACGCGGGCTACGGCCACTCGCCCGAGCACATCTCGCTGCACTGCCCGGCGCTGGGCGTTCTGATCAGCGGCGACATGGTGCTGCCGCGCATCTCCACCAACGTCAGCGTGATCGACCTCGAGCCCGAGGGCAACCCGCTGCCGCTGTACCTCGCGTCGATCGCGCGCATGAAGGCGCTGCCGGCCGACACGCTGGTGCTGCCCTCGCACGGCAAGCCGTTCCGCGGCCTGCATGCGCGCGTCGAGCAGCTCGCCGCGCACCACGACGAACGCTTCGAGGCCTTGCTCGACGCCTGCGCGCGCGAGCCGCAGACCGCCGCCTCGCTGCTGCCGGTGCTGTTCCGCCGCACGCTCGACCTGCACCAGACCACCTTCGCGATGGGCGAGTCGATCGCGCACCTGAACGCGCTGTGGCAGCGCGGGCGGCTCGCGCGCGAGCGGGGCGCGGACGGCGTGTACCGCTTCGCGCCGGCTCGGGCCGGTCAAACGAAGTAGGCGACCGCGAACACGCCGATCATCAGGAAGGTCAGCACCACCTTGACGACGGTGCCGACCAGCTGGCCCAGCCAGGTGGCGATGCCCACGCGCGCGGCCTGCCGGCTCGCCAGCAGATGATCGCCGGGCCGCGCGAAGCCGCCGTCGCGGCGCGCCTGGTGCCAGTACTCGCCGGCCATCGCGCCGGCCAGCGGCATGAACAGCAGGCCGACGAAGCCCATGAAGATGCCCAGCACGGTGCCCAGCGCCGCGCCGATCACCGCGGCCGGGCTGGCGCCCGCCTTCTTCGCGCCGAGCAGCGCGGCGGCGTAGTCGGTGGCCCAGGCGAGCAGCGCCAGCACCGCGATGAAGCCGACCGTCCAGCCGGACACCTTCGCGAAGCCGTCGATCCACGCGCCGACCAACACGCCGGCCAGCACGAGGATGGTGCCGGGCAGCACCGGCAGGATCACGCCGGCCACGCCGGCGGCCATCAGCGAGATTGCAAGCAACCACCAGCCGGTCTCGACCATCGTGAGGCTCCCGTGGAGCGTGATGCCCCGAACCGCCGAGATGGGGCCGCGGCGGCGCGCTTCAAGCCGGCTCATACGACGTTGCGATCAATGGCATAAAAGCGCAGCTCGGGGCGGGCGTGTTCTTGTCGGGGATGCGCCGCAGCGGCGCGGCAGGCACGGCCCCGTGTGGGCTCCTACGGTGGCGGTCGGCGCTGCGCGCCGACTGCGCTGTGATGCTCACTCCAGGGGGCTGCCGCCCAACTCACTTCGTTCGCTGCGCTCACTGCGTTCAGACAAGCGGCGGCAAGTCAGTTCACGAAGCGCGCTCACGCGCGCCGCCCCCTGACGCTGCGCTTCTCGCCGCCACCCAAGTCGCCCCCACGGGGCCGCGCCTGCCGCGCTGAACCTACGGTGGCATGCCATCAGCTGGCATGCCACCTCTGGTTCAGCAACGGGCCGTGCGGGCCGCTCGCGGCGCGCCTGTGAGACGCT
>JAKOZT010000152.1 GCA_029779845.1 Pseudomonadota bacterium
TGGCGCGCAGGCCGAGCGCGGGGTTCAGGTGCGTGTCGGGGCGGCGGTCGTCCAGCGGCTTGTCGGCGCCGACATCGACGGTGCGAATGGTCACCGGCAGGCCGTGCATGCCTTCCACCGCCGCGCGGTAGGCGGCGTACTGCTCGTCCTCGTCCGGCAGGTCGCCTTCGCGCCCCATGAACAGGAATTCGGTGCGGAACAAGCCGACGCCGACGGCGCCGACGCCGAGCGCCGCCGCCGTGTCCGATGGCTGCTCGATGTTGGCCAGCAGCTCGATCCGCTGACCGTCGAGCGTGACGGCGGGCGTGTTCTTCAGCCGCGCCAGGCGCCCGCGCTCCAGCTCGCCCTGGCGCTGCTTGTAGCCGTATTCGGCCAGCATGATGGGCGAGGGCTCGACGATCATCACGCCGGCATCGCCGTCGATGATGACCCAGTCGTCCTGCCGCACCAGCTGGCTGGCCGAGCGCGCGCCCACCACGGCGGGAATGTCCATGCTGCGCGCCACGATGGCGGTGTGGCTGGTCTTGCCGCCCACATCAGTCACGAAGCCCGCAAACACGCTCTTCTTGAACTGCAGCATGTCGGCCGGCGACAGGTCGTGCGCCACCAGCACCAGCGGCACGTCTTGCGTGTCGTCCAGGCCCAGATCCTGCTGGCGCGGTGCGCGTGGCGGCGGCGCGGCGACCGGCGTGGCGGCGCCCTTCAGGTGGCGCAGCACGCGCTCGACGACCTGCTCAAGATCGGCCTTGCGCTCGCGCAGGTACTCGTCCTCCATCTCGTCGAACTGGCGCACCACCACCTCGAGCTGGCTCACCAGCGCCCACTCGGCGTTGTACAGCCGCTCCTTGATCCAGCGGCGGATCTCGTAGGCCATGCTCTCGTCTTCGAGCAGCATCAGGTGCACGTCGAGCATGGCGGCCAGCTCGGGCGGAGCGTCCTTGGGCATGGTGGCCTGCAGGCGCTGCAACTCCTCGATCACCGCATCGCGCGCCACGCGCAGGCGCTCGACTTCCGACTTGATCTGATCGGACTCGATGAAGTAGTGCGCCACGTCGACGCGGCTGGACGCCACCAGCACCGCGCGGCCAAGGGCGATGCCGCGAGCGACCGGCAGGCCATGGATGGCGAAGGTCATGCGCGAGCTCCGCGTGCGATGACGGAATGGCCTCGCTGCGCTTCGATGACGGCGCTGACGCGCCATGACCAGACGGACCCAGTCATTTCGTCATGGCCGCGCAGCGGCGAACTCATTTCGTCATTCCCCCTCGCCGAACTTGTCGGCGATCAGGGCCAGCAAGGCATCCATCGCCTCCTGCTCCTGTGGCCCATCGGTTTCGACGGTGACCACGCTGCCGATGCCGGCGGCCAGCATCATCACGCCCATGATGCTCTTGGCGTTGACGCGGCGCTCGCCGCGGCTCATCCACACCTCGCACGGGTAGCTGCCGGCCAGCTTGGTGAGCTTGGCCGAGGCGCGCGCGTGCAGGCCGAGCTTATTG
>JAKOZT010000154.1 GCA_029779845.1 Pseudomonadota bacterium
TCCCAGGGCCCGGTGATGCCCAGCGCCTTCGGGTCGTTGGGATGTTTCGCCAGCGCATGCACCTGGATGTTCATCCACGGGTACAGCGGCAGCGAGCTCAGCGCCTCGTGCAGCTCCGTGGCATCGGCCACGTTGTAGAGGCTCCAGTTGGCCCAGCGGCCGGGGATGCGCCAGAGCCTGCGCAGCTGGCCCGCCTTCGCCAGCTTCTGGCCCTGCAACAACTCGGCGGCGAAGATCTGCTCCTTCATCTCCGGCGGGTTGGAGGCGGGCCATTCGATCTCGATGTGGACCAGGAATTCCATGGGGACCTTCCTGGCACTCAGCCCTCGTAGCGCTGCCCTGCAGCCATGAGCTCGGGCGTGCCGATCAGCGCGTTGAGCTGGTCGAAGTCCAGCATCACGTCCTTCATGGGCGCGGTGGTGCGGTGCTGGTGCAGGCTGCCGTAGTAGCGCTGCAGCAGGTGGCCCACCGCCCGCGCCGTGCCGCCGGGGAAGATCACGATACGAAAGCCGATGCGGCCCAGCTCGTCGGCGCTCTGCACCGGTGTCTTGCCACCTTCGACCATGTTGGCCAGCAGCGGGATGCGCGACGCGAAACGCGCGCAGGCCTGCTGCATCTGTTCGGGCGTGCGCAGGGCCTCGATGAAGAGGGCGTCCACGCCGCAGGCGAGGTAGGCCTCGGCACGTTCCATGGCGGTGTCGAAACCCTCCACGGCGATGGCGTCGGTGCGTGCCAGGATCAGCGTCTGGTCGGAGTTGCGGGCGTCCAGCGCGGCGCGCAGCTTGCCGCACATCTCCTGCGTGGAGACGACTGTCTTGCCGTCCAGGTGGCCGCAGCGTTTGGGGAAGGTCTGGTCTTCGAGCTGGATGCAGTCGGCGCCGGCGCGCTCCAGCGTGCGCACGGTGTGCACCACGTTCAGCGCGTTGCCGAAGCCGGTGTCGGCGTCGACGATCAGCGGCACGTCCACCGCATCGCGGATGCGCGCGGTGTGATCGGCGATCTCGGCCAGGCCCATGAAGCCCTGGTCGGGCAGGCCGAACCACATGTTGGTGACGCCCGCGCCGGTGACGTAGAGGGCTTCGAAGCCGAGGTCGGCGATCACCTTCGCCGACAGGGCGTTGAAGGCGCCGGGAACGATCAGGCCGCGGCGCGCCTCGACGAGCGTCTTGAGTGTTTGTCGTGTGGACATTTGTGTTCTCTTGGGTCAGAAGCTGCCGGCCGGCACGCGCACGTGCCCTTCCATCAGGATGCGGGCGCTGCGGCTCATCACGGCCTTGGTGACACGCCATTGCCCGTCGGCGAGCTGCGCCTCGGCGCCCACGCGCAGCGTGCCCGAGGGGTGGCCGAAACGAACGCCCTGGCGCTCGCCGCCGCCGGCCGCAAGGTTGACCAGCGTGCCCGGCACCGCCGCGGCGGCGGCGATCGCCACCGAGGCCGTGCCCATCATCGCGTGGTGCAGCTTGCCCATTGACAGCGCGCGCACCAACAGATCGATCTCGCCGGCCTTCACGGTCTTGCCGCTCGCGGTCACGTAGTCACGCGGCGGCGCGACGAAGGCGATCTTGGGCGTGTGCTGGCGCGTGGCCGCTTGTTCCGGCGTCTCGATCAGGCCCATGCGCAGCGCGCCGGCGACGCGGATCGCCTCGAAGCGCGCCAGCGCTTGCGCGTCGCCGTTGATCGCCTCGCGCAGCTCGGTGCCCGTGCAGCCGATGTCCGCCGCGTTGACGAACACCGTCGGGATGCCGGCGCAGATCATCGTCGCCTTCAGCGTGCCGAGGCCGGGCACATCGAGGTCATCGACGAGGTGGCCGGTGGGGAACATCGCGCCGCCCGCTTCGCCCTCTTCGGCCGGGTCGATGAATTCGAGCACGATCTCGGCGGCCGGGAAGGTGACGCCGTCCAGCTCGAAGTCGCCGCTTTCCTGCACCTGCCCGCCGCGCACCGGCACATGCGCGACGATGGTCTTGCCGATGTTGGCCTGCCAGATGCGCACCGTGCAGATCCCGTCGCGCGGCACGTGGTCGACAAAGCCGGCATAGATCGCAAACGCGCCGGCGGCGGTGGACAGGTTGCCGCAGTTGCCCGACCAGTCGACGAAGTCCTTGTCGATCGCCACCTGGCCGTAGAGATAGTCGACGTCGTGCCCGGGGCGTGTGCTCTTCGACAGGATCACGCACTTGCTGGTGCTGGAGGTCGCGCCGCCCATGCCGTCGATCTGCGCGCCGTACGGATCGGGGCTGCCGATCACGCGCTGGAACAGCCGGTCGCGCGCGCCCCCCGGCACCTGCGCCGAGGCCGGCAGGTCGTTCAAGCGGAAGAACACACCCTTGCTGGTGCCGCCGCGCATGTAAGTCGCGGGGATGCGGATCTGTGGCGCGAAGCTCATGCGGCAGTGGCCTCCAGGAAGTCCTTGGCGAAGCGCTGCAGCACGCCGCCGGCCTCGTAGATCGAGACCTCCTCGTCGGAGTCGAGGCGGCACAGCACCGGGATCATCTCGCTCGTGCCGTCGCGCCGTTCGATCAGCAGGTTGAGTTCAGCGCGCGGCGCGCGCTCGCCGACCACGGTGTACAGCTCGGTCCCGTCCAGCCCCAGCGTCAGCCGCGTGGTGCCGGGCAGGAACTCCAGCGGCAGCACGCCCATGCCGATCAGGTTGGTGCGGTGGATGCGCTCGAAGCCTTCGGCGACGATGGCCTCCACGCCGGCCAGCCGCACGCCCTTGGCGGCCCAGTCGCGCGAGCTGCCTTGGCCGTAGTCGGCGCCGGCGACGATGACCAGCGGCTGGCGGCGCTGCATGTAGGTCTCGATCGCCTCCCACATGCGCATCACGCGGCCCTCGGGCTCCACGCGCGCCAGCGAGCCGGGCTGCACCGTGCCGTCGGGCTTGCGCACCATCTCGTTCATCAGCGTCGGGTTGGCGAAGGTGGCGCGCTGCGCGGTGAGGTGGTCGCCGCGGTGCGTGGCGTACGAGTTGAAGTCCTCTTCCGGCAGGCCCATCTTCGCCAGGTACTCGCCCGCGGCGCTGTCCATCAGGATGGCGTTCGAGGGCGACAGGTGGTCGGTGGTGATGTTGTCCGGCAGGATCGCCAGCGGCCGCATGCGCTTCAACGTGCGCTCGCCGGCCAGCGCGCCTTCCCAGTAGGGCGGGCGGCGGATGTAGGTGGACTGCGCGCGCCAGTCGTAGAGCGGCGAGGCGGCGCGCTTGGCGGCCTGCTTCGCGAACATCGGGATGTAGATGCGCTCGAACTGCTCGGGCTTGACGCTGGTGGCCACCAGCGCGTCGATCTCTTCGTCGCTGGGCCACAGATCCTTCAGGCGGATCTCGCGACCGTCCACGACGCCGAGCACGTCGCGCTCTATGTCGAAGCGGATCGTGCCGGCGATCGCATAGGCCACCACCAGCGGCGGGCTGGCCAGGAAGGCCTGCTTCGCATACGGGTGGATGCGGCCGTCGAAGTTGCGGTTGCCCGACAGCACCGCGGTGGCGTACAGGTCGCGCGCGACGATCTCCTGCTGGATCGCCGGATCGAGCGCACCCGACATGCCGTTGCAGGTGGTGCAGGCGAAGGCGACGATGCCGAAGCCCAGCGCCTCCAGATCGTCCAGCAGCCCGGCTTCCTTCAGGTACAGCTCGACCACCTTGGAGCCCGGCGCCAGCGAGGTCTTCACCCAGGGCTTGCGCACGAGGCCGAGGCGGCGCGCCTTGCGCGCCAGCAGCCCGGCGGCGATCACGTTGCGCGGGTTGCTGGTGTTGGTGCAGCTGGTGATGGCCGCGATGATCACCGCGCCGTCGGGCAGCAGGCCTTGCGCCTCCTCGGCACGCGCCTTGTCCAGACCGACGGCGATGCCGCGCTCCTTCAGCGCCGCCACCGGCAGGCGGCGGTGCGGGTTGCTCGGGCCGGCCAGCGTGCGCACGACGCTGGAGAGGTCGAAGCGCAGCCGGCGTTCGTACTGCGCGTCCTTCAGCGTGTCGGCCCACAGGCCGGCGGCCTTCGCATAGGCCTCGACCAGGGCCACCTGTTCAGCGGGCCGCCCGGTCAGGCGCAGATAGGCCAGCGTCTGTTCGTCGATCGCGAACATCGCCGCCGTCGCGCCGTACTCCGGCGCCATGTTGGAGATGGTGGCGCGGTCGCCCACCGTCAGGCCGGCGACGCCCTCGCCGTGGAACTCCAGGTAGGCGCCGACCACTTTTTCCTTGCGCAGGAACTCGGTCAGCGACAGCACCACGTCGGTGGCGGTGATGCCGGCAGCGCGCCGGCCCGTCAGCTCGACGCCGACGATGTCGGGCAGGCGCATCCACGAGGCGCGGCCGAGCATCACGTTCTCGGCTTCCAGCCCGCCCACGCCCACCGAGATCACGCCCAGCGCGTCGACGTGCGGCGTGTGGCTGTCGGTGCCGACGCAGGTGTCGACGAATGCGAGGCCATCCTGCGCGTGCACCACCGGCGACATCTTCTCCAGGTTGATCTGGTGCATGATGCCGTTGCCTGCCGGGATCACGTCGACCTTGTCGAACGCGGTCCTGGTCCAGTGGATGAAGTGGAAGCGGTCTTCGTTGCGCCGCTCCTCGATCGCGCGGTTCTTCGCGAAGGCATCGGGATCGAAGCCGCCGCACTCCACCGCCAGCGAGTGGTCGACGATCAGCTGCACCGGCACCACCGGGTTCACGCGTGCCGGATCGCCGCCCTGCTCGGCGATCGCGTCGCGCAGGCCGGCGAGGTCGACCAGCGCGGTCTGGCCGAGGATGTCGTGGCACACCACGCGCGCCGGGAACCACGGGAAGTCGCGCTCGCGCCTGCGCTCGATGATCTGGCGCAGGCAGTCGTTCACGATGGCGGGGTCGGCGCGGCGCACGATGTTCTCGGCGAACACGCGCGCGCTATAGGGCAGGCCGGCCCAGGCGCCGGGCTGCAAGGCCTCGACGGCAGCGCGAGCGTCGATGTAGTCGAGCCCGGTGCCGGGCAGGGGTTGGCGGAAGTTCCGCGGGGTCGGATCAGACACGGTCGGCGATGGGAACGAACTTCTGGTCTTCGGGGCCGGTGTAGTTGGCGCTCGGGCGGATGATCTTGTTGTCGATGCGCTGCTCGATCACGTGCGCCGCCCAGCCGCTGGTGCGCGCGACCACGAACAGCGGCGTGAACATCGCCGTCGGCACGCCCATCAGGTGGTAGCTCACCGCGCTGAACCAGTCGAGGTTGGGGAACATCTTCTTCGCTTCCCACATCACCGTCTCCAGCCGCGCGGCGATGTCGAACATCTTGCTCGAGCCGGCCTGCTGCGACAGGCGCTGCGCCACGCCCTTGATGATGACGTTGCGCGGATCGCTGATCGTGTAGACCGGGTGGCCGAAGCCGATCACCACCTCCTTGCGCTCGACGCGCGCGCGGATGTCGGCCTCGGCCTCGTCGGGGCTGTCGTAACGCTTCTGGATCTCGAAGGCCACCTCGTTGGCACCGCCGTGCTTGGGGCCGCGCAGCGCGCCGATCGCGCCGGCGATGGCCGAGTACATGTCGCTGCCGGTGCCGGCGATCACGCGCGCGGTGAAGGTCGACGCATTGAACTCGTGCTCGGCGTACAGGTTCAGCGAGGTGTGCATCGCACGCACCCATTCGGCCGGCGGCGTTTGCCCGTGCAGCAGGTGCAGGAAGTGGCCGCCGATCGAGTCGTCGTCGGTCTCGACCTCGATGCGCCTGCCCTGCGTGCTCCAGTGATACCAGTACAGCAGCATCGAGCCGAGCGAGGCCAGCAGCCGGTCGGCGATGTCGCGCGCGCCCGCGAGGCTGTGGTCGTCCTTCTCGGGCAAGATGCAGCCCAGCGCCGAGACGCCGGTGCGCATCACGTCCATCGGGTGCGCGCCGGCGGGCAGCTTCTCCAGCGCCTCCTTCACGCTCGCCGGCAGGCCGCGCATCGCGCGCAGCCGCGCCTTGTAGGCCTTCAGCTCGGCGCGCGTCGGCAGCTTGCCGTGCACCAGCAGGTGCGCGATCTCCTCGAACTCGCAGACCTCGGCGATGTCGAGGATGTCGTAGCCGCGGTAGTGCAGGTCGTTGCCGCTGCGCCCGACGGTGCACAGCGCGGTGTTGCCGGCGGTGACGCCCGACAGCGCGACGGACTTCTTCGGCTTGAAGCCGGTGTGGGTGGTTTCGCTCATCGCGGGTCTCCTGTTTCGATCGGGGTGGGGCGGCCTTGCGCATCGACGGCCACCAGCTCGAAGTCGCCGCGCAGCACTTCCTCGGCGCGCGTGCCGGGCGCCGCGTCGAGGCAGCCGACGACACGCGCCGTCAGCGAGCTGCGGCCGGTGCGCACGACGCGGGCGGCGAGCTTGAGCAGCGCGCCCACCGGCACCGGGCGCCGGAACTCGATGGCGCCGGCGGAGGCCATCACCACCGACTGGCGCGTGTAGCGCGTGGCGACGAGGAAGGCCGCCTTGCCCAGCAGCGCCAGCGCGTTGGGGCCGAACAGCGTGCCGTAGGGGTTGGATTGCTCGGGCAGCACCAGCTCGGGCAGCGTCAGCTCGTCGAGGCGGGGCAGTTCGGTGGTGTGCAGCATGTTCGCAATCTTCGCGTTGCGCTATGCTGGGTGCAACGCCTGAATTGGCGAAGGAAAGCGAAGCCAATCCAGCAAACTTGCGAAGTTTGCGAATCACCTCGAACGACGATGCGCAAGACATTCATGGGCGTGCGGCTGCGCACGCTGCGCGAGCAGCGCGGGCTGACGCAAGCGGCGCTGGCGCACGCGCTGGACCTCTCGCCCAGCTACGTGAACCAGCTGGAGAACAACCAGCGCCCGCTGTCGGTGCCGGTGCTGCTGAAGCTGCAAGCGGCGCTCGGCGTCGACCTGCAATGGTTCTCCGAGGACGAAGAGGCGCGGCTGATCGCGCAGTTGCAGGACGCCGCCGCCGATGCCGGCCCGGGCGCGGCGATCGCCGCCGCCGAGCTGCGCGCGCTGGCGCAGCAGATGCCGGCCGTGGCGCGCCGCCTGATCGAGTTGCAGCGCCAGGCGCGCGAAGCGCGCGAGCGGCTCGAAGCGCTGGCCGACGGCATCGGCGACCGCGCGCTGCTCAGCGGCGTGGCGCCGACGCAGCCGCACGAGGAGGTGCGCGACTTCTTCTACGCGCGCCACAACCACATCACCGAGCTGGACGCGCTCGCCGAAGCGCTGCACGCGCAACTGAAGCCCGCCTCGGCGCTGGCCGGCGAGCTGGCGCCGGCGCTGCAACGGCTGCTCAAGCAGCGCCACGGCGTGATGGTGCAAAGCGCCGAGCCCGGCAGCAGCGGCGCGCTGCGCCGCTATGACAGTGCGCGGCGCGTGCTGCGCCTGCACCCCGAGCTGGAGCCCGGCCAGCGCAGCTTCCAGCTCGGCGTGCAGCTCGCGCTGCTCGAAGCCGGCGAGCTGATTGCGCAGATCGTCGCCGGCGCGGCGCTGCACAGCGACGAGTCGCGCGCGCTGGCGCGCATCGGCCTGGCGAGCTACTTCGCCGGTGCGCTGGTGCTGCCTTATGGCGCCTTTCTCGCCGCGGCGCAGGCGCTGCGCTACGACATCGAGCTGCTGGCGCGCCGCTTCGGCGTCAGCTTCGAGACCGTCTGCCACCGGCTCTCGACGCTGCAACGGCCCGAGGCGCCGGGCGTGCCCTTCTTCTTCATCCGCGTCGACCGCGCAGGCAACATCTCCAAGCGCCAGTCGGCCACCGACTTCCACTTCTCGCGCAGCGGCGGCACCTGCCCGCTGTGGAACGTCTACGAGGCCTTCGCGCAGCCCGACCGCGTGCTGACGCAGCTGGCGCAGATGCCCGACGGCCGCACCTACCTGTGGATCGCGCGCAGCGTGCGCAGCCCGGGCGCCGGTTTCGGCGCGCCCGAGCGCGCCTTCGCGGTGGCGCTGGGCTGCGACCGGCGCCATGCCGCCAGCCTGGTGTATTCGCGCGGGCTGGCACTCGACGACCCCGCCGCCGCCACGCCGATCGGCCCGGGCTGCAAGGTGTGTGACCGCCCGGCCTGCGCGCAGCGCGCCTTCCCGGCGCTCGGGCGCGCGCTGCGCATCCGCGAGGACGAGCGGCTGCGCGAGCCTTACGCGAGCGAAGCGGCGACCTGAGCGAAAGGCTCAGTTGCCGTTCGGCGGCGCCTGCACGCTCCAGCGCCGGGTGGCCTCGCCGCGGCTGTTGACGCTGTCCAAGTGCACGCCGAAGCCCCACAGCCGCGCCACGTGCTTGAGCACTTCCTGCGCGGTGTCGTGCAGCGGGCGGTCGTTGTGCTGGGTGTGGCGCAGCGTCAATGAGCGGTCGCCGCGCAGGTTGACACTCCACACCTGGATGTTGGGCTCGCGCTGGCCGAGGTCGTACTGGTGCGACAGCGCCTCGCGCACCGCGCGGTAGCCGCTCTCGTCGTGGATGGCCGAGACTTCGAGCTCGCTGTCGCGCTCGTCGTCGACGATCGAGAACAAGCGAAAGTCGCGCATCAGCCTCGGCGAGAGGTACTGGCCGACGAAGCTCTCGTCCTTGAAGTTGCGCATCGCGTGGTCCAGCGTCTCCAGCCAGTCGCTGCCGGCGATGGCGGGGAACCAGGCGCGGTCTTCGTCGCTCGGGTTCTCGCAGATGCGCTTGATGTCGGTGTACATCGCGAAGCCGAGCGCATAGGGGTTGATGCCGCTGTAGTGCGGGTGGCCCACCGGCGGCTGGTACACCACGTTGGTGTGCGACTTCAGCCACTCGATCATCATGCCCTCGGTCATCTGGCCGTCGTCGTACAGCGTGTTGAGCAGCTTGTGGTGCCAGAAGGTCGCCCAGCCCTCGTTCATCACCTGCGTCTGGCGCTGCGGGTAGAAGTACTGCGCCACCTTGCGCACGATGCGCACCACCTCGCGCTGCCAGGGCTCGAGCAGCGGCGCGTTCTTCTCGATGAAGTACAGCAGGTTCTCCTGCGGCTCCTCGGGGAAGCGGCGCGCCTCGCGCTCGTCGGCCGCCTTCTCGGTCTTCCTCGGCAGCGTGCGCCACAGGTCGTTGACCTGCTGCTGCGCGTAGGCCTCGCGGTCCTTGCTGCGCGCCAGCTCCTGCGTCAGGCTCAGCTTGCTCGGCCGGCGGTAGCGGTCGACGCCGTGGTTCATCAGCGCGTGGCAGCTGTCGAGCAGCTCTTCCACCGCTTCGACGCCGTAGCGCTCCTCGCAGCCGGCGACATAGTTCTTCGCGTAGACCAGGTAGTCGATGATCGACGCCGCGTCGGTCCACATGCGGAACAGGTAGTTGCCCTTGAAGAAGCTGTTGTGGCCGTAGGCGGCGTGCGCGATCACCAGCGCCTGCATCGCCATCGTGTTCTCCTCCATCAGGTAGCTGATGCAGGGATTGCTGTTGATGACGATCTCGTAGGCCAGGCCCATGTGGCCGCGCTTGTAGTTCTTCTCGGTGGCGATGAACTCCTTGCCGTAGCTCCAGTGGCGGTAGTTCACCGGCATGCCCACCGACGCATAGGCGTCCATCATCTGCTCGGCGGTGATGATCTCGAGCTGGTTCGGGTAGGTGTCCAGCCCGAAGCGCTCGGCGGTGGCGCGGATCACCGCGTGATACTGCTCGATCAGGTCGAACGACCAGTCGCTGGGCGCTTCCAGCGGCTGCGCGGCGCGCGGCGGCGTCACGATGTCGGCGGCGCGCTTGACGCGGCCCTTGAGCGCGCCGGCGAGTCCGGGTTCGAACAGATCGGCGGTGCCGTCGGGCACGAACTGGCCTTTGCGCGTCATGCGGGGCTCCCTTCCTTCTTGAACAGGTCGCGGAACACCGGGTAGATCTGGTTCGCCTCGGTCACCTTGCGGATCGCGAAGGCCTTGCTGTCGGCGGCCAGCGCGGCGTACTCGTCCCACAGGTTCTGCTCTTCCTCGGCCACCTGCACGTAGGCGAAGTAGCGGCACAGCGGCAGGATGCGGTCGTTCAGCAGCTCGCGGCAGCGGCCGCTGTCGTGGTGCCAGTTGTCGCCGTCGCTCGCCTGCGCGCCGTAGATGTTCCACTCGCTGGTCGGGTAGCGAGCGCGCGCGATCTCGTCCATCAGCACCAGCGCGCTCGACACCACGGTGCCGCCGGTCTCGGTGGCGTGGAAGAACTCGTGCTCGTCGACCTCTTGCGCCTGCGTGTGATGGCGGATGAAGACGATGTCGATCTTCTCGTAGTGGCGCGTCAGGAACAGGTACAGCAGGATGAAGAAGCGCTTGGCCAGATCCTTGCGGCCCTCGTCCATCGAGCCGGACACGTCCATCAGGCAGAACATCACCGCCTTGGAGGTCGGCACCGGCGTGCGCACGCGGCTGCGGAAACGCAGGTCGATCGGGTCGAGGTAGGGGATACGGTCCAGCTTTGCTTTCAGCGCCTCGATCTGTTCCTCGACGTCCTTGATCTCCTGCGCCGGCGTGGCCGGCTGGCGCTTCATCTCGGTCAGGCGCTCTTCCAGCTCGCGCAGCTCGCGCCGCGACTCGGTGCCCAGCGCGATGCGCCGGCCGATCGCGCCGCGCATCGAGCGCACCACGTGCAGGTTGTTGGGCGTGCCGTCGCTGGAGAAGCCGGCGCGGTGCGTCTTGTATTCGGGCGTCTCGGCCAGCGTGGTGCGCGCGAGGTTGGGCAGGGCGAGGTCGTCGAAGAAGACCTGCATGAACTCTTCCTTGCTGAGGTGGAAGACGAAGTCGTCCTCGCCCTCGCCGGAATCGCTGGCCTGCCCGCCGCCGCCTCCGCCGCCACCGCCGCCCTCGGGCCGCTTGATGCGGTCGCCGCGCACGAAGTCCTTGTTGCCCGGGTGCACCATCTCGCGCTTGCCGCCCTGGCCGTGGCCGAAGACGGGCTCGCTGATGTCGCGCTTCGGGATGTGGATGTCCTCGCCCTTCTCGATGTCGCGGATGCCGCGCCCATCGACCGCGCGCTTGACCGCCTCGCGGATCTGATCCTTGTGGCGGCGCAGGAAGCGCTCTCGGTTGCCGATGGACTTGTTCTTGCCCGCCAGCCGCCGGTCGATGATGCTTTGAAGGGCCATCAACCGTGCCTCAGCTGCTCTTCCTCACCCGCAGGTACCACTCGCACAGCAGCCGCACCTGCTTGGCGGTGTAGCCCTTGGCGACCATGCGCGTCACGAAGTCCTCGTGCTTCTTGGCCTCGTCGGCGCTCGCCTTGGCGTTGAAGCTGATCACCGGCAGCAGCTCCTCGGTGTTCGAGAACATCTTCTTCTCGATCACCGTGCGCAGCTTCTCGTAGCTGGTCCACAGCGGGTTCTTGCCGGCGTTGTTGGCGCGCGCACGCAGCACGAAGTTGACGATCTCGTTGCGGAAGTCCTTCGGGTTGGCGATGCCGGCCGGCTTCTCGATCTTCTCCAGCTCGGCGTTCAGGCTGGCGCGGTCGAACACCTCGCCGGTGTCGGTGTCGCGGTACTCGTGGTCCTGGATCCAGTAGTCGGCGTAGGTGACGTAGCGGTCGAAGATGTTCTGGCCGTACTCGCTGTAGCTCTCCAGGTAGGCGGTCTGGATCTCCTTGCCGATGAACTCGGCGTAGCGCGTCGCCAGATGCTCCTTGATGAAGGCGAGGTACTTCTGCTCGGTCTCGGCCGGGAACTGCTCGCGCTCGATCTGCTGCTCGAGCACGTACATCAGGTGCACCGGATTGGCGGCGACCTCGGTCGAGTCGAAGTTGAACACCTTGGAGATGATCTTGAAGGCGAAGCGCGTCGAGATGCCGCTCATGCCCTCGTCGACGCCGGCGTAGTCGCGGTACTCCTGGAAGCTCTTGGCGCGCGGGTCGGTGTCCTTCAGGTTCTCGCCGTCGTAGACCAGCATCTTGCTGAACAGCGACGAGTTCTCCGGCTCCTTCAGCCGCGTCAGCACCGCGAACTGGCTCATCATCTTCAGCGTGCCGGGCGCGCAGGTGGCGTTGGCCAGCGACGAGCCGCGCAGCAGCTTCTCGTAGATCTTGATCTCTTCCGAGACGCGCAGGCAGTACGGCACCTTGACGATGTAGATGCGGTCGAGGAAGGCCTCGTTGTTCTTGTTGTTGCGGAACGCCTTCCACTCGCTCTCGTTGCTGTGCGCGAGCACCACGCCGTCGAACGGGATCGCGCCGAAGCCCTCGGTGCCCTTGAAGTTGCCTTCCTGCGTGGCGGTCAGCAGCGGGTGCAGCACCTTGATCGGCGCCTTGAACATCTCGACGAATTCGAGCAGGCCCTGGTTGGCCAGGCACAGCCCGCCGGAGAAGCTGTAGGCATCCGGATCATCCTGCGCGTAGGTTTCGAGCTTGCGGATGTCGACCTTGCCGACCAGCGACGAGATGTCCTGGTTGTTCTCGTCGCCCGGCTCGGTCTTGGCGATGCCGATCTGCTTGAGCACCGACGGATAGCGTTTGACGACCTTGAACTTGCGGATGTCGCCGCCGTACTCCTCCAGCCGTTTCACGGCCCAGGGCGACAGGATGCGGTTCAGGTAGCGACGCGGAATGCCGTATTCCTTCTCCAGGATCGGCCCGTCCTCGACCGCGTCGAACAGCCCGAGCGGCGATTCGTTCACCGGCGAGCCCTTGATCGCGTAGAAGGGCACCTCCTGCATCAGCTGCTTGAGGCGCTCGGCGATCGAGCTCTTGCCGCCGCCCACCGGGCCGAGCAGGTAGAGGATCTGCTTCTTCTCTTCCAGCCCCTGCGCGGCATGGCGGAAGTACGAGACCACCTGCTCGATCGAATCCTCCATGCCGTAGAACTCGGCGAAGGCGGGATAGATCTTGATGATCTTGTTCGCGAACAGCCGCGACAGGCGCGGGTCGTTGCGCGTGTCGATGGTCTGCGGCTCGCCGATGGCCTTGAGCATGCGCTCGGCGGCCGTGGCGTAGGCCAGCGGGTTGCGCTTGCACTCGGCGAGGTAGTCCTCGAGCGAGAGCTCTTCTTCGCGGGTGCGCTCGTAGCGCGCGGCGAAGCTGCTGATCACGTCCATGCCGATCTCCTGTGCGTTCAGGACTGGGGAAGTTCTGATGAAGTCCTGGAGGGCTCCATCAGAGCTTTCCGCTATCGGCAGTTCAACGGCGGTTCAAGCTTGCGGCAAATCGTTCTGGCCGTAAACCCGATTTAACCGGGCATTCGGGCGCTGTTTGTCACCAGGGTCTTGTCGCCACGAGTTCAGCAAGTAACGTGCCTCACGCCGCGCAGGTTGATCTGCGTTGCATGACGGAGCACGCGAGCGCGTGCAAAGTTCCGCAAAGGGCCGCGCACGCGGCGCGCGAATGAGGGGGCGTGGACTCAGCGCGCGGTGAGGCCGAGCTTGTCGAGCAGGCCGTTCAGCTCGTCGAGCGAGCCGAAGGCGATCGCCACCTCGCCCTGCTCGCCGCGCTTGGTTCGCTTCTTGATGCGGATCTCGACCTTGGCGGTCAGCGCATCGGAGAGCTCCTCCTCGATGCGCGCCACGTCGCGCGGCTTCTCCTTGGCGACGCGCAGCAGCGGCTGCTGGCGCTGGTGCTGCAGGCGCGCGACGAGCTTCTCGGCCTCGCGCACGCTCATCTTGCGCGCCACCACGTCGCCGGCGGCGAGGATCTGCTGCGCGCCGTCGAGCGGCAGCAGCGCGCGTGCATGGCCCATGTCGAGATCGCCGGCCATCAGCATCTGCTGCACCGGCTCGCTCAGGTTGAGCAGGCGCAGCAGGTTGCTCGCCGCGCTGCGCGAGCGGCCCACCGATTGCGCGGCCTGCTCGTGCGTCAGGCCGAACTCGTCGGTCAGGCGCTTGAGGCCCTGCGCTTCTTCGAGCGGGTTCAGGTCCTCGCGCTGGATGTTCTCGATCAGCGACATCGCCGCAGCGGCTTCGTCGGGAACGTTCTTCACCAGCACCGGCACTTCGTCGAGCCCGGCCAGCTTCGCCGCGCGCGTGCGGCGTTCGCCGGCGATGATCTCGTAGCGGCCGACGCCGACCGGGCGCACCAGCACCGGCTGCATCACGCCCTGCGCCTTGATGCTCTCGGCCAGCTCGTACAGCGAGCCTTCGTCCATGCGCGTGCGCGGCTGGTACTTGCCGGGCTGCAGCACGTCGAGCTTGAGCGTGGAAGGCGGCGTATCGCCGGCGGGGCGCGGCGCGTCGGCGACCTTGGGGCCGAGCAGCGCTTCCAGCCCGAGCCCGAGGCCCTTGGGTTTCTTGGTGACCATGGGGCGGGATTGTCCGCGATCAGCGCGAACGCCCTGCCAGCTGGCCGAGCAGCGCGATGCCTTCGGGCCAGTCGCCCAGGCCCGATTCGCCGTTGATGTGGCCGCGCGCGCCGATCTCGACCACGTCGCTGCCCCAATCGGCGGCCATCGCCTGCGCACGCGGCAGCGCGCAATACGGGTCGTCGCTGCTGACCACCGCGAGGCTCGCAAAGGGCAACGCATCGCGAACGATGGGGCGCCAGTTGAACAGGTTCGGCGGCATGTCCTCGCGCTCGGTGTCGGGCGGGGCGACCAGCAGCGCGCCGATCACTCGATCGGTCAGCGCCGAATGCGCGGCCCACGCTGCGACCAGCTGGCAACCGAGACTGTGTGCGGCCAGCAGCACCCGCTGCGGGCTTTGCAGCAGCACTTCGTCCAGACGCGCCATCCAGTCGCCGCGGCGCGGCCACAGCCAGTCGTCCTGCTCGACGCGGCGGTGGCCGTGCAAGGCCTCCCAGCGGCTTTGCCAATGCTCGGGGCCGGAGTTCAGCCAGCCCGGCAGCAGCAGCACCGGTGGCCTGTCTTGATCAGGGTTTGCCTTATCCTTGTCGTTCATCGTCTGGGAAGCCTCGCCACATGAAGACCCGCGTGTTCGTCGACGGCCAGGAGGGCACCACCGGCCTGCGCATCCACGAGTATCTCGCCCAGCGCAACGACGTCGAGGTGCTGCGCATCCACGCCGACAAACGCAAGGACCAGGCCGAGCGCGCGCGCTTGCTGAACGCCGCCGACGTCGCCTTCCTGTGCCTGCCCGACGCGGCGGCCAAGGAAGCGGCGGCACTGGTGACGAATCCCAAGACCTGCCTGATCGACGCCAGCACAGCGCACCGCACCGCGCCCGGCTGGGCCTTCGGCCTGCCCGAACTGGCGCCGGGCCAGCGCGAGGCGCTGCGCGCGAGCAAGCGCATCGCGAATCCGGGCTGCCATGCCTCGGCCTTCATCCTGCTGCTGCGCCCGCTGGTCGATGCCGGCCTAGTGCCGGCCGCGCTGCCGATCAGCGCCACCTCGATCACCGGCTACTCCGGCGGCGGCAAGAAGATGATCGAGCAGTACGAAGCGGGCGGCGATGCGCGCCTGAGCTCGCCGCGACCCTACGCGCTGAAGCTCGCGCACAAGCACATCCCGGAGATGACCGCGCATTCGCGGCTCGCCCAGGCGCCGAACTTCATGCCCATCGTTGCCAATTTCTACAAGGGCTTGTCGGTGAGTGTGCACTTGCATCTGTCGCAGTTGCCAGCCGGAGCTACCGGCGAAGCGCTGCACGCCGCCTACATGAAGCACTACGCCGGCGAACGCTTCGTGCGCGTGATGCCGCTGTCCGACCCGGCCACGCTGGAAGACGGCTTCTTCGACGTGCAGGCCTGCAACGACACCAACCGCGTCGACATCTTCGTGTTCGCCAGCGACACCCAGGCGCTGCTGATGGCGCGCCTGGACAACCTCGGCAAGGGCGCCAGCGGCGCGGCAGTGCAGGCGATGAACGTGCACCTGGGCGTCGACGAAGGGCTCGGGCTCTAAATCAGGTGGCCGCCGGGTCGCGCGCCCGGTAGTGGTAGGCGTAGGCGTCGCCGAAACCGAGCCGGTGGTAGATGGCCCGCGCGGCGTGGTTGTCACCGTCGACCTGCAAATAGGCATGTCGCGCACCATGACGGTGCGCCTGAGACAGCAGATGGGCACACAGGCGGCTCGCGTAGCCGCGCCCGCGCACCGCTTCGGCGGTGAAGATGTCGTAGAGCCCGACGAGGTCGGCCTCCTGCGCGATCTGTCCGCAAGCGACCACTTCGCCGTCCAGCTTCATCTCGTAAGCCTGGAAGGGCACGGGCGACTGCGCCAGGCGCTGGCCGTGCGCGAGGCGCTGCGACAGCGGCGAGCCGCGCAGCGCGCCGACGCGTTGCGCGAAAGCCTCCAGCCCGAGCGGCTGGATCACGAGGTTTGCCGGCAGGCTGGGCGGCACGATGTTGGCCACGTCTTCCAGCACCATCACGCGCGTGTCGTCGAAGCGCTGCAGGCCCATCGCCGCCAGCGTCGAATCCAGCCCGGCCGGCTCGCTGAAGGGCGTGATGCGCACGATCAGCGGCAACCCGGCCTGCCCATAGACCGGCTCGCACAGCGCCAGCTTGTGGGCCACCGGCATGCGCCCGGGCGCGACTGCGTTGATGCAGCGCGCGCGCTTGGCCTTGCCCGGCGAGAAGCGCAGCAGCCAGCCGTCGACCCAGCGCTGCTGGGGCGGGGCACTGGCGTTCAGGCCGGCGTCTTCGACGCGCGAGAGCAGGTAGGGGTCGAAGCTGCGCGCGATCACCGGGTTCATGCGCATCGCCTTCGGCCCCCGGTCGCTCAGCGCATGCCCTCGATGCGCCGCACCATCTCGCCGGCGAACTCGACGAAGGCCTGGGCGCCGCGCGAGGAGGGGTCGAACACCACGCCCGGCAGGCCGTAGCTGGGCGCTTCGGCCAGGCGCACGTTGCGCGGGATCACCGAGTCGAACACCTTGTCGCCGAAGTGCGACTTGAGCTGCTCGCTGACCTGCTGCTGCAAGGTGATGCGCGGATCGAACATCACGCGCAGCAGGCCGATGATCTGCAGGTCCGGGTTCAGGTTGGCGTGCACCTGCTTGATCGTGTTGACCAGGTCCGACAGGCCTTCGAGCGCGAAGTACTCGCACTGCATCGGCACCACCACGCCGTGCGCGGCGCACAGGCCGTTGAGCGTCAGCAGGCTCAGGGAAGGCGGGCAGTCGATCAGCACGAAGTCGTAGTCGGCATCGACCGCGGCCAGCGCGCCCTTCAGGCGCTTGTCGCGCCGCTCCAGCTCGACCAGCTCGACCTCGGCGCCGGCCAGCTCGCGGTTCGCGCCCAGCACGTCGTAGCCGGTCTTCTCGCTGCGCTGGCGCGCCTCGGCGACGCTGGCGCTCTCCAGCAGCACGTCGTAGACCGACAGTTCCAGCGCGCGCTTGTCGACGCCCGAGCCCATCGTCGCATTGCCCTGCGGGTCGAGATCGACCACCAGCACACGCTGGCCGATGCGCGCCAGCCCGGCGGCCAGGTTGACGGTGGTGGTGGTCTTGCCGACGCCGCCTTTCTGGTTGGCGATGCAGAAGATTCGGGCCATGAGACTCGCGAGGGAAGTGCGGGCCGCAGCCCAGGAAGGCAGGCTCCGGATACCCCGGAGCGCGACTCAGGAATGTACCAGCCCGGGCGGTGCGTCAGGCTTGGCTTCGCGCATCCAGACGATGCAGCGTTCGGCGTCCAGGCCGGGAACGGCGATCGGTTCCACGTGAAACACGGCGATGCCAGCGGGCAGGGCGGCGAGCTCGCCCTCGGGCGTCTTGCCTTTCATCGCGGCCCAGACACCAGTGGGGGCCAGCAGCTTGCGGGTGAGGGTGACGAAGTCGGGCAGCGAGGCGAAGGCGCGCGAGGTGATGAGGTCGAAGCCGGGCGCCTTCAGCGCCTCGACACGGGCGTGCTCGGCGCTCAGGTTGCGCAGGCCCAGCTCGACCGCCGCCTGCCGAATGAAGGCTGCCTTCTTGCCGACCGCATCGACGCAGGTCACCGCCCATTCCGGCTCCAGCACCGCCAGCACGACGCCGGGCAATCCGCCACCGCTGCCGACGTCGAGGATGCGACGCGGCGTGCCGGCGCCCAGCTCCCGGCGCAGCGGGCCGACCACCGCGAGGCAGTCGGCGAGGTGCTGCGTCAACATCTCGGCCGGCTCGCGCACGGCGGTCAGGTTGTAGGTGGTGTTCCAGCGTTGCAGCAGCGCGAGGTAGGCGAGCAGCTTCTGCTGCGTCGCCGCGTCGACCGCCAAGCCCAGCGATTCGCAGATGCCGGCCAGCGCCGGAGCGAGCGCCTCAGGCCGCATCGCTCACCGGCTCGGTGTTGGAGGCGAAGCCCTTGAAGCGACCCTTGCGCAGATGGATCAGCAGCAGCGAGATTGCCGCCGGCGTCACGCCCGAAATCCGCGACGCCTGGCCCAGCGTCTGCGGCTTGTGGCGCGCCAGCTTCTGGCGCACCTCGAAGGAGAGGGCGGTCACTTGGCCGTAGTCCAGCTCGGGGGGCAGCGCGAGGTTTTCGTAGGTCGCCGCACGTTCGACCTCCTCGTTCTGCTTGTCGATGTAGCCGGCGTACTTGATGCCGATCTGCACCTGCTCGATCACCGCGTCGGCGAGCCGTTCGCCCAACTCGGCGCGCAGCGTTTCACGTGAAACGCCGGCGTCGGGCTTGGCGATCGCGGCCAACTCGGCGATCTGATCGAACGCCACTCCCGGCCGGCGCAGCAGATCGGCCAGGCTGTATTCATGCTCCAGCGCCTTGCCGATCAGCCGCTCGGCCTCCGCTGCCGGCAGCAGCCCGGGGTGCACCCAGGTCGATTTCAGCTTCTCGGCCTCGCGCGCCAGCGCATCGCGCTTGCGGCTGAAGGCGCTCCAGCGCGCGTCGTCCACCAGGCCCAGCCGCCGGCCTTCTTCGGTCAGCCGCAGGTCGGCGTTGTCCTCGCGCAGTTGCAGCCGGAACTCGGCCCGGCTGGTGAACATGCGGTAGGGCTCGGTCACGCCCTTGGTGATCAGGTCGTCGACCAGCACGCCGAGGTAGGCCTGGTCGCGGCGCGGCAGCCAGGCCGGCTCGCCGCGCACCTGCAGCGCGGCGTTCAGGCCGGCGAACAGGCCCTGCGCCGCCGCCTCTTCGTAGCCGGTGGTGCCGTTGATCTGGCCGGCGAAGAACAAGCCGCCGATGGCGCGCGTCTCGAAGCTCGCCTTCAGCTCGCGCGGATCGAAGTAGTCGTACTCGATCGCATAGCCGGGCCGCAGGATGTGGGCGTTCTCCAGCCCGGCCATCGAGCGCACCGCGACCAGCTGGATGTCGAAGGGCAGCGAAGTCGAGATGCCGTTCGGATAGAACTCGTGCGTCGTCAGCCCCTCGGGCTCGAGGAAGATCTGGTGGCTCGCCTTGTCGGCGAAGCGGTTGATCTTGTCCTCGATGCTCGGGCAATAGCGCGGGCCCACGCCTTCGATCACGCCGGTGAACATCGGGCTGCGGTCGAAGCCGGAGCGGATGATCTCGTGCGTGCGTTCGTTGGTGTGGGTGATCCAGCACGGCAGCTGGCGCGGGTGCATGGCCGCATCGCCGAGGAAGCTGAACACCGGCATGCTCGCGTCCGAGCCCGGCATGCCGTCGCCGGGCTGCTCGGTCAGCTTGTCGAAGTCGATGGAGCGGCCGTCCAGGCGCGGCGGCGTGCCGGTCTTGAGCCGGCCCTGCGGCAGTTTCAGCTCCTTCAGCCGCGCCGACAGCGAAATCGCCGGTGGGTCGCCGGCGCGTCCCGCCGAGTGGTTCTGCAAGCCGACGTGGATGCGCCCGTCGAGGAAGGTGCCGGCGGTCAGCACCACGGCACGCGCCACGAAGCGGATGCCCACTTGCATGACGACGCCGGCAATCCGGTCGCCCTGCAGCAGCAGATCGTCGCAGGCGCCCTGGAACAGCCAGAGGTTCGGCTGATTCTCCAGCCGGTGCCGGATCGCGGCCTTGTAGAGAATGCGGTCCGCCTGCGCGCGCGTCGCCCGCACCGCTGGCCCCTTGGAGCCGTTGAGGATGCGGAACTGGATGCCGGCTTCGTCGGTGGCCAGCGCCATCGCGCCGCCCAGCGCATCGACCTCCTTGACCAGATGGCCCTTGCCGATGCCGCCGATCGACGGGTTGCAGCTCATCTGGCCGAGCGTCTCGATGTTGTGCGTGAGCAGCAGCGTGGCCGCGCCCATGCGCGCCGCCGCCAGCGCCGCCTCGGTGCCGGCATGGCCGCCGCCGACGACGATCACGTCGAACTCTTTGGGGAACAACATCGGGATGCCTAATTTTTGAGCAGGGCGAGATTGTAGGGACCGGCCTGCCCGAAGTCACCCGAAGGGTCGGCGCGCTGCAATCGGCTATCGTGCCGCTCGCGATGAATGCCGCCCCGCCTTCCCCTGCCGACCTCCGCCAGCTCGACACGCTCTACCCGGCGCTGGCCGCGCTGCCGCCGGCGCTGCACGACACCGTGCTGACGCAGCAGACGATGTGGCTGGAGGTGCCCGCCGGCAGCACCGTCTTCGAGGAACAGTCGCCCTGCCAGGGCTTCCCGCTGCTGCTGGCCGGCGAGGTGCGCGTCGCGCGCGGTTCGGCGCAGGGGCGTTCGCTGGAGCTGTACCGCGTCGGCCCGGGCGAGCTGTGCGTGGTGTCGGCCTCCTGCCTGTTCGGCCAGCAGCTGCTCAGCGCCCACGGTGAGACCACCGCGCCGACGCGCCTGGCCGTGCTGTCGCCGGCCGCGCTGGACGCCTGCTGCGCGCACGAGCCGTTTCGCCGCTTCGTCTTCGGCGTGTTCGCCGACCGGCTCGCCGACCTGATGGAGCTGGCCGAAGCCGTCGCCTTTCAGCGCCTCGACCGGCGCCTGGCCGCCGCGCTGCTCGGCCACGGCGAAGTCTTGCAGACCAGCCACCAGGCCCTCGCCGACGAGTTGGGCACCGTGCGCGAGATGGTCACGCGGCTGCTGCGCCGCTTCGAGCGCGCCGGCTGGCTCGCGCTCGGCCGCGAGCGCATCGAGCTGAAGGACGCCGCCGCGCTGCGCCGCCTCGCCGCCGGCGAGCTGCCCGCTGTGTGACCGCGGTCACAGACCGGCGCGGCACCGCGCCGCACACTGCGCCTACCCCGGCCCCTATCCCTGGGACAGCCGGAAAGCAGGAGCAGACAACATGAAGACCAACGCAGGAACCCTGGACCGCGCGCTGCGCGTCATCGGCGGCCTGGTGCTGATCGGCCTGGCCGCCACCGGCACGGTGGGCGCCTGGGGCTGGATCGGCATCGTGCCGCTGGCCACCGGAGCGCTCGGCTGGTGCCCGGCCTACACGATGCTGGGCATCAACACCTGCCCGATGAAGGCGAAGTGAACATGCCGGGAGGCCGCAGCATCTCGATGTGCGGGATGTTGTCCTCCAGGTATTCCTCGCCCACGCTCGCGAAGCCGAAGCCGGCGTAGAAGCGCGCCAGGTGCGCCTGCGCCGAGATGCGCAGGCCGCTGCCGGGGTAGAGCGCCTCGGCCTCGATCACCGCGCGGCGCACCAGCTCGCGGCCCAGGCCGGTGCCGCGCGCCGCGGCGCTGGTGATCACGCGCCCGATCGAGGCTTCGGCGTACTTGACGCCCGGCGCGACGAGGCGCGCGTAGGCGAGCGGCTCGGGTTGCGCAGCCGACCACGCCGCGAGGTGCCAGCTCTTCGGGTCGACGCCGTCGGCGTCGAGGTAGGCGCAGGCCTGCTCGATGATGAAGACGAGTTGGCGCGCACGGTAGATCGCGTCCAGTTCGGCGACGCTCAAGGCGTCGAAGGCGCAGCAGCGCCAGCGGATCTCGGAAGTCTTCGGGTCGTTCATCGTTCGGGGAATTGTCTTCGTGCGGCTTCAGCGCACCGCGGCACGCCGCAACACCCGTGCCACGAAGGCCACGCCGAGCAGCGCCATCGCCGCACAGACGGCGAGCGACACGCCGATCGCCTCGGCGCCCAGCGTCTCGCCCTTGAGCACGCGCGTCATCAGCGTGTTCTGCGCCAGCGCCGGCACCCAGAAGTGCCAGCGCTCCTCGGCACCCGGATTGAGCAGGCCCACCAGCGGCAGCAGCGAGCAGGCCAGCACCACCAGCGCGGTGCTGGCCTGCGCCTCCTTGACGCTCTTGCAGCGGATCGCCACCGCCATCAGCAGCGCCGCCAGCGCGGCTGCAAAAGGCGCGATCACCGCGATGAACCACAGCGCCTCGCGCACGCCGAACTGGAACAGCGCCGCCAGCGAGTCGCCCTGCAGCAGCCACTGCGCCGGGATGAAGCTGAAGCAGCTCAGCAGCGCGATCAGCAGCGCCACCGCCGACACCGCCGCCCACTTGCCCAGCACGATCGCCAGCGGCGCGGCCGGGTTCATCAAGAGCGGCTCGAGCGAGCCGCGCTCGCGCTCGCCGGCGGTGGTGTCCAGCGCGGCGTGCAGCGCGCCGTACAGCACCGCCATCAGCACGAAGAAGGGCAGGATTCCGGTGAGCTGCGTGCCGCGCGTCTGCGGGTTGGCGAGGTCGCGCTCGTCCAGGCGCGCCGATTCGGTCAGGTCGGGCGACACGCCGCGCAGCGCCAGCGCCAGCGTGGCACGCTCGCGGTTGAAGCCGGCCACCAGCTGCTGCAGGCGCCACACGCCAGCGTTGGCGCGCTTGTTGGCGCTGTCGCTCACCAGCAGCAGGCGCGGCACCTCGGCGCGCGCCAGCGCCGCCTCGAAGTCGGCCGGCACCACCAGCACCGGGTCGCCCAGTTCGGCGCGGCGCAGCCGGGCTTCGTAGTCGGCCGGCGCGGGCTTGACGGTGAAGCCCTGGCGCGCGAGGTAGTTGGTGAGCGTGGGCGCCTGCTCCGCGCCCGCGAGCACCACCTCGCGCCGCTCGGCGCGTGCCTCGAACGAGGCCACCAGCCCCGACAGCGCGATCAGCACCAGCGGCCCCATCAGCACGCTGGACAGCAGCACGACGAGCAGCGTGCGGCGGTCGCGCAGCGCATCGATCAGCTCTTTGGAAAAGACCGTCCACGCGCCGTTCATGCCTGCACCTCTTCGTCCGAGTAGGCCAAACGCACGAAAGCCTCCTCGAAATCGCGCGTGCCGCAGCGCGCGCGCAGCTCGGGCACCGTGCCTTGCGCGACGGTGCGGCCGCGCGCGATCACGACGACCTCGTCGCACAGCCGCTCCACCTCCTGCATGATGTGCGTCGAGAAGACGATGCACTTGGCGCCGCCGGCCGGCGAGGCCAGCCATTGCAGCGTCTCGCGCAGCGCGCGCGTGGCGACCACGTCCAGCCCGTTGGTCGGCTCGTCGAGCACGATGTGCGCCGGGTCGTGCACCAACGCGCGCGCCAGCGCCACCTTCATGCGCTCGCCCTGGCTGAAGCCCTCGGTGCGGCGCGCCAGCAGATGGCTGCACTCCAGCATCTGCGCCAGCGCCTCGGCGCGCGCCGCCGCTTCGTCGCGCGCCATGCCTTGCAGCGCCGCGAAGTAGAGGATGTTCTCGCGCGCCGTCAGGCGCGGGTACAGGCCGCGCGCGTCGCTGAGCACGCCCATCGTCGCCAGCGCCTCGCGCGGGCGCTGGGCCACCGCGATGCCGTCGACTTCCAGCGTGCCGGCGTCGGGCGCGATCAGCCCGGCAAGCATGCGCAGCGTCGTCGTCTTGCCGGCGCCGTTCGGGCCGAGCAGCCCGGTGATGCGGCCGTCGGCGGCGCTGAAGCTCACGTCGCGCACGGCGTGCACGGCCGTGCCGCGCGGGCCGGCGAAGGCTTTCGCCAAACCGGCGATGCGGATCATGACCTGGCCTCCAGCCCGGGCGGAACGAAGGCCGGTGGACGCGGCATCGCGGTCGCGCAGGCGGCGTCGAGCGCCAGCGCGTCGGCATCATTCGCCGCATCGAGGAAGCGGAACAGCAGGTCGGGCACGCAACCAACGCCGAGCAGGCCGTGGCCGGCGTTCGGCACCACCACGTGCTTCGCTTGCGCGCCCAGCGCCTCGGCGACGCGCTTGGCATGGCGCGGCGGCGTGGCCGGATCGAGCCCGCCGCTGAGCAGCAGCACCGGCGTGGCCGAGCGGCCGACGCTGTAGAAGGCCTCGGGCACCGCGCCGCGCGGCCAGAAGGCGCAGGCCTGCTCGTACAGCGGCGCGAGGCCGGTGCCGAAGTCGCGCGCCGGCGCCACGGCCGCCACCGCCAGGCGCGGCATGTCCTCGGCGCAGATCACCGAGAAGTGCATGCCGGTGGCGATGCGCGGCGAGCCGCGCCGCATCAGCGCGCCGCCGAGCGCGATCAGCGGCTCGAAGCGGCCTTGCGCCGCCATGTCGATCGCCGCCGGCAGCGCGGCGGCCAGCGCGGGGGCGTAGAGCGGGGTGCGCACCGCGGCCAGCACCGCGTCGCGCGTCAGCGTGAAACGCTCGGGCGTACCGGTCAGCGGGTCCGCCAGGTTCACCTCGCGCGGCAGCGAGGCCAGCAGGCCGTCCCACGCCTGGCGCAGCGCCGGCCAGCGGCGCGTGCAGGCCGGCTCGCTGCCGCACGCGGCGAAAAGCGCGTCGAGCGCCGCCTGCGCATCGATGCCGGCGCTGGCCGGCAGCA
This sequence comes from Pseudomonadota bacterium, assembly GCA_029779845.1. Lineage (GTDB taxonomy): Bacteria > Pseudomonadota > Gammaproteobacteria > Burkholderiales > Burkholderiaceae_C > Piscinibacter. Next base: position 24,287 of record JAKOZT010000154.1, read on the forward strand.
CCATGTCCGGCGGCGCCACGCCGTCGAGCACGCTGCGCCGCACCGCCTGCGGGAACTGGCGCTGGTACTCCAGCGCGGCGCGCGTGCCGTAGGACGCGCCGACCAGGTTGATGCGCGGCGCGCCCAGCGCCTGGCGCACCGCGTCGAGATCCTGCATCGCCAGCGTCGTCGTGTAGAAGCCGAGGTTCGCCGCTTCCTTCACGTGCGGGCGCTTCAGCAGCCGCTCGCGGCACTCGCGCAGCGTCTGCAACTGCCGGGCCGTGTCGGCCGATTCGGCCAGCGGCTGCGCCGCCGGCTCCTCGCAATCGAGCGGCGCCGAGCGGCCGGTGCCGCGCTGGTCGACGAAGACGATGTCGCGCCGGTTGTTCAATCGCGCGAACACGCCCAGCGTCGCGCCGGCCACGTCGATCGCGCTCTGGCCCGGCCCGCCGGCGAGCGGGAACACCGGGTCGGGCAGCTTGCGCCGCGCCAGCGCGGGCACGATCACGTAGTGCACCTCGATGCGGATGCCATCGGGCTGGGCGGGATCGAGCGCTCGCTGAACCGAGCCGCACAGCACCTCGCGCACCAGCCCGTCGATGCGGCAGGGCGCCGGCTCGGCGGCCTGCGCCGCACCCGCGACCAGCAGCAGCGCCAGCGCGGCCGCAAAACGCCGCGCCTTCACGGCTCGCCGAGGAAGCGGTTCAGTTCGCCCGACGTCAGCAGGCGTTCGAGGTCGCTCGCCCCGCCGATCAGCACGCCCTTGGCGAACACCATCGGGAAGGTCGGCCAGCCGCTCCACATCTTCAGCGCATTGCGGCGCCGCCACTGGCTGAAGTAGCTGCCGAACTCGAGGTACTGGTGCGCCAGGCCCGCGCCGTCGAGCAGCCGGCGCGCCTTGCGGCAGAACGGGTTGCCGGCCATGCCGACGACGAGGAGGCGGTTCGAGGCCGCCGCCGCCTGCACGTTGTGCACGATGTCGGCGTGGCGGTTGGCGACGCTGTCGCGGATCGCCGGGTGGATGCGGCTTTCCTCCAGGATGCTGCGGGGCATGGCGCGGTGGTCCTCGGGCTTGTGCGCAAAAGCCCGAGGTTAGCCCAGCGCGACGCTCAGGCCGCCAGCACCCCGCGCTGGAAGTCGGCGAAGGCCTGCTGGATCTCCTGCGGCGTGTTCATCACGAAGGGGCCGTACTGCGCGATCGGCTCGTTCAGCGGCGCGCCGGCGACGAGCAGGATCTGCACCGTGCCTTCCCCCTCCGGCGCGATCAGGCGCACGCCGTCGGCATCGCGATCGTTGGCGAGGATGGCCATCGTGTCGCTCGCCACCGGCGTGCCGCCGATCTCCGCCGCCGCGCCGCCGTACACATACGCGAAGGCGTTGTGCCCGGCCGGCAGCGGCAGCTCGAAGCGCGCTCCGGGCGGCAGCGTGATGTCGAGCACCAGCGGCTCGGTGGCCGGGCGCTGCACCGCGCCGTCCACGCCGTGCGTGCGGCCGGCGACCACGCGCACCGTGCTGCCGTCTTCGAGCGCGAAGGCGGGCACCTGCGCCGGCGCCACGTCGCGGTAGGCGGGCGGCTGCATCTTGTCCTTCGCCGCGAGGTTCACCCACAGCTGGAAGCCGGCCATGCGGCCTTCTTCCTGCTCGGGCATCTCGGAGTGCACGATGCCGCGCCCGGCGGTCATCCACTGCACGCTGCCGGGCTCCAGCAGGCCGCTGTTGCCGACGCTGTCGCCATGCCGCATGCGCCCGGCCTTCATGATCGTGACGGTCTCGAAGCCGCGGTGCGGGTGGTCGGGGAAGCCGCCGAGGTAGTCGCTCGCCGCGTCGCTGCCGAAGGCATCGAGCATCAGGAAGGGGTCGAGGCGGCGCTGCAGCGGCTGCGTCAGCACGCGCGTCAGCTTGACGCCGGCGCCGTCGGAGGTGGGCTGGCCGCGCACGAGGCGCTCGACGCCGCGCGAACGGGTGATGGTCTGGGCGGTGAGGGTGGTCTTCATGGTGTCAATGTAGGCGCGCGCTCGCGCCGTTTCGAGTCAGGCGATTCGAACGTCGCGCGCAATCCCCTTGCATGCCGGCGCCCCGCCGCGGCGATGTAATCTGCAGCGTTCCAACCATCCACTTCAACTCGAAGGAGACGACTCTTGAAGCTCTACTACAGCCCCGGCGCCTGTTCGCTCTCGCCCCACATCGTGCTGCGCGAGGCCGGCCTCGCCTTCGAACCGGTGCTCGCCAGCACCAAGACGCACAAGCTGCAGGACGGCACCGACTACTACACGATCAACCCCAAGGGCTACGTGCCGCTGCTCGAACTCGACAACGGCGAGCGCCTCTCCGAAGGCCCGGTGATCGTGCAGTACGTCGCCGACCAGGTGCCCGCGAAGAAGCTCGCGCCTCCGGCCGGCACGATGGCGCGCTACCGCCTGCAGGAGTGGCTGAACTTCATCACCAGCGAGCTGCACAAGAGCTTCTCGCCGCTGTTCAACCCGGCGATGCCGGAAGAGGGCAGGGCGCTCTACCGCGCGCGCCTGGCCGACCGCTTCAAGTGGGTCGACGCCCAGCTGGCCGGCAAGAACTACCTGATGGGCGAGGACTTCAGCGTCGCCGACGCCTACCTCTTCGTCGTCGCGGGCTGGGGCAAGCACGTCGGCGTCGACATCGGCGGCCTGGCCAACCTGGGCGCGTTCATGGCGCGCGTGGCCGCGCGGCCGGCCGTGCAGGAGGCGCTCAAGGCCGAAGGCCTGCTCAAGTAAGGCCATGCGCGCCTGGGTGGCGCTCGCGCTGGCGGTTGGCACCGCCGCCGCGCACGCCGACATGCCGCCGCCCGGCCGCTACGCCGGCCGCCTGTGCGTGGCGGTCGGCGAGGCGCCGGCCGATTGCGGGCCGGCGCGCATCGAGGTGCTGAATGCGCGCCGGCTCGACGTGCGCATCGCCGACATCGCCTACCAGTTGCAGCTCGCCAGCAGCCAGGTCGACGTGGTGCTGATGCACGGCACGATGCAGATCGACGGCTTCTTCGCCGCCTACGAGTGGGACGGCGCGACGCTGCGCTTCCTCGACCTGGAAAAACGCACCCGCTACGCGGTCGAGGTGATCAGGCGCTGAGCTTCAGCGTGCCCTCGCAGACGCCGCGCGCCTCGCCGCCGGCCGGCAGCTTCAGGCACACCGCATCGAGGCGCCGGTGCAGGCGCTGCAGCACGGCGGCGCGCTCGCCCATCGGATCCCAGTCGCGCAGCAGCTTGCCGATGCGCTGCATCGCGCGGCCGCTGCGCGCTTCGAAGGCGTCGGGCTGCGCAGCGGCTTCGTCGATCAGGCGCGCGGCCAGCGCCTCGATGCGCGCCGCGTCCTGCGGCGCCAGCTCGACCAGCGTGCGCAGATAGCCGGCGCCCCATTGCAGCCGCGTCGCCGCGCCTTCGCTCTTCTCGAAGGCCTGCGCCGACCAGTCGATGGCGGCCGCCGTGTCGCCGCGCTTCTTCGCGTTGTCGGCCAGGTCGGACATCAGGTAGTAGGGCGAATGGCTCCGCGCGAGGTTCGCCTTCAGCAAGGCATCCGAGTCGTCGATCAGCCCGGCCTGCTCGAGCACCCAGGCGGCGGTGGTGATCACCGCCTGGCGCTCGTAGCCGTCGCTGATCTCGCGGTCGAAACGCGCCGCCATCTCGCGCGCGTCGGCCTGCAAGGGCGGCAGGGCGTCCGGGCCGGCGATCTGCACCCGCGCCGCCAGCGCAACCAGACGGTCGGCGCGCGACAGCGTGGCATCGGCTTGCAGCGTCGCCAGGGCCGCGTCGAAGGCCGACACCAGGGCGGCGCGCTCGGGCGCATCGGGCGCGGCCAGCGCGGCGACGATCTCCTTCGCGCTGCCGGCCAGCACGTCGACGTGGCGGCGCGCCTGGGCGGCATCGGCGAGCAGCGCGCTCACCACCGGCCGCTGCGCGGCGGCATCGGCCACCACGCCTTTCTCGCCTTCGGCGGCGAGCGCCTTCAGGCGCAGCCGCAGCGCCGCGTCGGCGGAGCCGCTCGGGCAGTTGCGCGCCAGTTCGCGCAGCAGCGCGGCGGGGCCGTCCTTGTCCGCCGCGAGCTGCTGCTGGTCGGTCTCCCACGAGTACCAGGCGAGCAGCCGCCAGTCGGCGTCGCTCAGGCCTTGTCCGCCGGCGCGCGCGGCGGCGAGCAGTTCCCTGGCCGGCCGCTGCGCGGCGAGCGCAAGCGCCAGCACCTCGTTGTACTGCTGCGCGTCGACCTCGCCGGGCAGGCGCGTCAGCTCGCGGCCGTCGCGCCCGAACACCACCGTGGTCGGGTAGCCGCGCACCGCGAAGCGCGTGCCGAGCTTCTGCGCGCCCGGCGCGTCGCCGTCGACGTAGACCGGCACGAAGGCGCGCGAACGCTCGATGAAATCCTGGCGGTTGAAGAGCGTCGCCTTGAGCTGGTTGCACGGCGGGCACCACTGGGCGCCCCAGTAGACGAACACCGGCTTGCCCTCGGCCTTGGCGCGCGCGAAGGCGGCGTCGACCTCGGCATCGCCGGCGGCCTGCACCCAGGCGATGCCCACCGGCGCGGCGGGCGCCTCGTCCTTCTTCGAGCACGAGGCGACCGACAGGGCGCAGGCGAGGACGAGGACGGCGCGTCGCATGGTTGTTTCAGTGTGCCGCATCAGCGCCGCGCGCGCACGGCGTCGAGCTTCGCGCAGAGCTGGTCCAGCCCGTCGACGATGCGGTCCGACGAGCGGTGCAGCGTGTCGGGATCGACCTCGATCAGCGCGCCGCTGCGCACCGCCTTCATGCGCGCGAACCGGCGCCAGCCGGCCAGGCCGTCGGTGGTTTCGGCGGCGGCGCGGCCGGTGACGATCACGTCGGGGTCGGCGGCGACCACCGCCTCTTCGCTGACCGTGGGCACCAGCGGCGCCAGCGTGCCGAACACGTTCTTCGCGCCGCACAGCGCCAGGCCTTGCATCACGAGGTGGCGGTCGTTGAAGGTCAGCAGCGGGCGCGGCCACACCTGGTAAAAAACCCGCAGCGGCGCGCGGCCGGCGTAGCGCTCGCGCAGCGCGCGCAGGCGCTGCTCGTAGGCGGCGGCGCGCGCGTTCGCGGCGGCCTCGGTGCCGGCCAGCTGGCCGAGGCGGCGCAGCGTCGCGGCGACGTCGGCCAGCGTGCCCAGCTCGCTGGCGTAGACCGGGATGCCCAGCGTGGCGAGCTTGCGCAACTGCTGCGGCGAGTTGCCGTCGCGCCAGACCACCAGCAGATCGGGCTTGAGCGCGACGATGCGCTCCAGGTCGAGCATCGCGCTGTCGCCCACCTGCGGCAGCGCCTTGGCCGCCTCGGGGTAGTCGGACCAGGCGCCGACGCCGACCACGCGCTCGCCCGCGCCGGCGGCGAACAGCAGCTCGGTCAGGTGCGGCGCGAGGCTGACGATGCGCTGCGCCGGGCGCGGCAGCGTGAGGCTCGCGCCGCTGTCGTCGGTCAGCGTCAGCGCGAGCGCGGGGCGGACGAGCAGCGCGAGCAGCAGCAGGAACGTTGCGAGGCGGCGCATGCTCAGTCCGCCACGAACACCGTGCGGTTGCCGAAGCGCTCCGCCGCCACCGGGTGGCCGAAAGCCGCGCTCAGCACCACCTCGTTCATCGTCGACTCGGCCGGCCCCTGGTGCAGCCTGGCGCCCGGGCCGATCACCAGCGCGTGCGTCGCGAAGCGCGCCGCGAGGTTCAGATCGTGGATGGACATCACGATGGCGCGCCCCCGCTCGTGCGCCAGGCGGCGCAGGTGTTCGAGCACCGTCACCTGGTGGTGCAGGTCGAGGTGCGACACCGGCTCGTCGAGCAGCAGCAGCGGCGGATCCTGCGCCAGCAGCGCGGCCAGCCCGACGCGCTGGCGCTCACCGCCGGACAGCGTGGTGACGTCGTGACGGGCCAGCGCGGCCAGGTCCATCGCCGCCAGCGCGGCGTGCGCGATGCGCCGGTCGTGCTCGCTCTCCCAGGCCCAGCGGCCCAGGTGCGGATGGCGGCCGAGCAGCACCACGTCGATCACCGCGGCGCTGAAGGCATCGTGCTGCGCCTGCGGCAGCAGGCCGCGCGCTCGCGCCAGCTCGGCCACCGGCCAGTCGGGCAGCGGCCTGCCTTTCAGCGTGATCGCGCCGGCGCGCGGCGCGCGCAGCCCGGCCAGCGTGTGCAGCAGCGTGGTCTTGCCGCAGCCGTTGGGCCCGAGCACGCACCACAGCTCGCCGCGCTGCACGGGCAGGTCGAGCGCTTCGATCAGCGTGCGCGTGCCGGCCGTGACGGTGAGCGCCTTCGCGTCGAGCAGCGGCCTGGCGTGGCTCATCGCCGCTCCCCGCGCCCGAGCAGCAGGGCGATGAAGGTCGGCACGCCGAGCAGCGCGGTGATCACGCCCACCGGCAGCTGCTGCGGCGCGACGACGGTGCGCGCCAGCGTGTCGGCCAGCAGCAGCAGCGTGCCGCCGGCCAGCGCGCAGGCCGGCAGCAGCACGCGCTGGTCGTTGCCCACCAGCAGCCGCAAGGCATGCGGCACCACCAGGCCGACGAAGCCGATCGCGCCGCCGCTGGTCACCGCCACCGCGGTGGCGAGCGAAGCCAGCGCGTAGACGAAGCGGCGCAGCCGCAGCACCGGCACGCCCAGCGACTGCGCCGCGGCGGTGCCGCGCAGCAGCACGTTCAGCTCGCGGCCGAGCGGCCAGGCGAGCAGCAGCACCAGGGCCAGCAGCGCCAGCGGCAACATGCCCGCCTCGCTGCCGCCCAGGTCGCCGGCCAGCCAGAACAGCATGCCGCGCAGGCGCGCCTCGGGCGCGAGCATCAAGAGCACGGTGATCAGCGCCGACCACAGCGCGGCCAGCATCACGCCGGTGAGCAGCAGGCGCGGCGCGCTGTCCAGGCGCGCGGTGGTGTCGAGCCGGCCGAGGTCGCGCTGCGCCAGCGCGAAGACCAGCACGATGGTCGCCAGCGCGCCGGCGAAGGCGCCGGCCTGCACGGCGAAAGCGCCGCCGGCCAGCATCAGCGCCAACAAGGCGCCCACCGAGGCGCCGCCCGAGACGCCCAGCACGTAGGGGTCGGCCAGCGGGTTGCGCAGCAGCACCTGCATCAGCGCGCCGGCCAGCGCCAGCAGTCCGCCGACGCCGAAGGCCGCCAGCGCGCGCGGCAGGCGCAGGCCGTGCAGCACCTGCGAGGCGCTGCTGGCATCGGGCTGCCACAGGAGGCGCAGGACCTCGTTCGGCGCCAGCGCGACGCTGCCGCTGGCCAGCGCGATCAGCCCGGCCATCGCCGCTGCGACGGCCAGCAGCAGCCAGAGTCGCAGCGCGCGGGTCATGGGGCGCGAGTCTGCCGCAAAACGGCGGCCGCGCTTCTCACTCGATCGGAGGAACGGAGTCGCGCACCTCGTCGCGCGAACCGCGCGACGCGAACTGCGCCAGCGCGACGCCGCCCAGCGTGATCGCCGCGCCGAGCAGCTTGATGGCGGTGTAGCGCTCGCCGGTGACGATCCAGGCCACCAGCGCGGCCACCGGCGGCATCAGGTACATCAGCGGTGCGGTGCGCGCCACGCCGCGCACCGCGTTGATCCAGCCCCAGACGATCCAGCCGAGGAAGGCCGCCACCAGCACCGCGTAGAGCGTGCCCAGCCAGATCAGCGGGCTCACCGCGCGCCAGTCGACCTGCAGGCCCTGCGCCGCGCTGAACGCGAGCACCGGCAGGCTGCCGAGCAGCGTGCCGTAGGCCATCACGACCACGCCGCCGTGGCGCTCGATCAGCGGCTTGGCGTTGACGGTGTACAGCGAGAAGAACGCCGCGGCGATCAGCAGCGTCAGGTCACCGCCGCTCGCCTGCCATTGCGCGCCGATGAGCTTGTCGGACAGGAACACCAGCACGCCGCACACCGCCAGCGCGACGCCGGCCACCTGGCCGCGCGTCAGGTGCTCGGTGCCGTGCCAGCGCAGGATCAGCAGCGTGAACACCGGGCCGATCGCGAGGATCAGCGAGCTGGAGAACGCCGTCGACCAGTGGATGCCGTAGGTCACCAGCCCGACGTGCAGCAGATGCCCGGTGACGCCGAGCTTGAAGAGCCGCCACAGCTCGCGGCGCGTGAGACGCGGCCAGCGCGTGCCGAAATGCGCCAGCAGCAGCAGCGCCGCGGCGGCCGGCATGATCAGGTAGCGCACGAACAGGAAGCCGCCCGGCGTCAGCGCGGCGAACACCGCTTTCTGCACGCTGAAGTTGGAGCCCCAACAAAGAATGAGTGCGAGCGCGGCCCACAAGGCGGCACGCTCGCGGGGCATGACAGCCCCTCGGCTCGCGGGTACGCGAGCCGATCCCCCGAGGGGATGCGGGCCGGCTTGGGAGCGGCCCGGCGCTCGGCCCGCCGTGTCGTGATCGCTCATGGGCCGACTTGGGTGCGCGACAGCTCGGCCGACCACGCCCACGCTTCGTCGGCCAGAGCCAGTACCGCGTCCAGGCCGCCGAAAGGCGCGGCCAGCGGCTCGGCCGCCGCAAGGTCGTGGCGTTCGACGGCCACCGCCAGCGCCAGCAGCGGGCCCCACGACCCGCGCCGGTCGACGATCGCTTCGCGCGCCTCCGGCGCGATCTGCAAGGGCGCGAGCGCGTCGGCCAGCGGCACCTGCAGCAAGGCATCGAGCATCGACAGCAGGCCGACCGTGAACAGCGCCGCCGGCGGCGCGCCCACCGCCGGTGCCAGCAGTTCCAGCAGGCGCGCCCGCGCCAGCGCCACCTCCTGCAAGGCACGCGAGGCCTTGCGGCCGGCGCCGGAAGCGGTCAGCAGCACGCTCAGCCAGCGGTACAGCTCGGCGCGGCCCAGCACCATCACCGCCTGCTCGACCGACTCGACGGGCTTGGACAAACCCACCGCCGGGCTGTTGACGAAACGCAGCAGCCGGTAGCTCAGCGCGATGTCGGCGCGCAGCGCGGCGCCGATCTGCGCGGTGTCGCGGTCGGCCACCACGTCGTTGAGCAGCTGGCACAGGCGCTGCGTCGCCGGCTGCACGATGCGGCGCTGCGCCAGCGCGGCGTCGCCCGCCTCGACACGCCCGGCCGCCAGCGCGGCGCCGCGTTCGAGCGCCTGCTCGATGCCTTCGACGCCGGGCAGGTCGAGCACCACGCGGGCCAGCGTGGGGCGCTGCTGCGCATTGCGTTCGAGCGCCGCCGTCAGCGCGGGCAAGTCTTGCCCCGCGTGCAGCACGACGAAGCTCGCACCGGGCGGCTCGGTGCCGCCGTCGACCGCGCCGAGGCGCACGCCGCGTGTGCGCCACGCGGTCAGCGCGCCGGCCAGGGTGTCGCCGGGCTCGAAGGCGCCTTGCACGACGATCCAGGCGCCCTCGGGCACCTGCTCGGCGACGCGGGTGCGCGCCAGCAGCTCGGCCGGCAGCTCGCCGAGCGCGACGCGGCCGGCGGCGAGCGTGGAACGCATCGCCGCGAGCAGCGCGATCGCGTGCGCGGCCGCGGCGGCGCCGTCGGCGGCGGCGGCCTGCAAACGCCGCTGCGTCGCCGGCGCGAGGCGGAACTCGAAGCCGGCGACCTCGCCGTTGACGCCCACCAGCGGCCGCCGCGCGCCGAAGGTCGGGGCGACGGACTGCGGCGCCGCCGTGGACGCCGGCGGCGGCAACGAAGACAGCTTGGGCGGCGGCGCGGCTCGCTGCGCGCCGAACAAGCGCGACCACAGGCTCATGCCTCGCCCTCCCCGCCCAGCCAGGCCTGCGCCTCGCCGTCGAGCGCCGGCTCGGCCGTCGCGCGCGCCAGCGCCATCCAGGTGGCCAGCGGCAGCCGCATCGCGCGCCTGGGCGCTGGCCGCGCCACCTCGAGCGCGCCGCTCTCGGCGGCGAACATCACTCCGAACTCCATCGGCACCTCATCGGCATCGGCGATGCCTTGCTTGAGCACATACCAGCATTGGCTGGACAGCATGCGATACGCCTCGCGCTTGCGCGGCTGGCGCAGGTCGGACAGCAGGTCCGCGCGGCTCACCTTGATCTCGTGCGCGGCCGGCTCCAGCCAGTCCTCCACCGTGGTGTGGCGGATCGAGAACACGTCGGGCATCGCCATCACCCAGCGGCCCGCGCCGCTCGGGTCGCCGGCATCCACCACATGCGCGCGCAGCGAGAGCCCGCGCCAGGCGATGCGGCCGGCGCGCGTCATCTCGCGCGCCACGCGCTCGGCGAGCGCTTCGTGCGCGCCGCGCCGCGCCCGGTTGCGCGCCAGCGCGGCGGCCAGCGCGGCCACGCCGGCATCGGTGACGCGCAGCGTCTCGTGGCCGCTGTCGTGGCGCACGCGCTCGAGCAGCCCGGCGGCGAGCAGCTCGGCCTCGATCCCGTCCCGGCACGGCCAGCCGGCCGAGCGCCACACCTCGCGCAGGCGCCGCTGGTGCGCCGCCGAAGCGGCCAGCGGCGAGCAAGGAACAGGGGACGGATCGGGCAGCGCGGGCACGGCCGACAGCGTAGCGCGAAGCCGGCCGGCGCGCTTGCGACGCATACCCCATAGGGCATATACTCCGCGCCGTATCAACGACCGTCCGCCATGAAAGCCTTGCTCGCCGCCGCCTCGCTGCTCGCCGCCGCCGTTCCAGGCGCCCAGGCCGCCCCGCCCGCCGTCGCGGTGCCGACGATCACCGTCGCGAGCAGCGCCGCCGGCGCCAGCGCCGGGTTCGACGGCGTGCTGCAGCCGGTGCGCCAGGCCACGCTGACCGCGCAGGTGGGCGGCAACGTGCTGGCGCTGCGGGTGCGCGCCGGCGAGCGCGTCAAACGTGGCCAGCCGCTGGTTCGCATCGACGACCGCGACAGCCGCGCCGGCGTGGCGCGCAGCGACGCGGCGGTGACGCAGGCCGAGGCCGAGGCGCGCAACGCCGACGTGGCGCTGGCGCGCAGCCGCGACCTGAAGAAGAGCGGCTTCGTCAGCCAGGCCGCGGTCGACAGCGCCGAAACCCAGGCCGAAGCGGCGCGCGCCGGGCTGGCTCAAGCCCGCGCCGCGCGCGCGCAGGCCGCGCTGGCGCAGGCCCATGCGGAGGTGCTCGCGCCCTACGACGCGGTGGTCAGCGCCACGCACGTCGAAGCCGGCGACCTCGCCCTGCCCGGCCGCGCGCTGCTGACGCTCTACGAACCCGGGCGCATGCGCGCCGTGGTGCAGGTGCCGGCCTCGCGCGCCGCCACGCTGGCCAACGCCGGCGACATCCGCGTGCAGCTGGCCGACGGCCGCGTGCTGAAGCCCAGCGCGCGCGAGCTGCTGCCGGCCGCCGACCCGGTGTCGCAAACCGTGGAGTGGCGGCTCGACCTGCCCGCCGAAGCGAACAACGCCCGCCCCGGCCAGACGCTGCGCGTGACGGCCGCCGGCCTGGGCGCCCAGGCCGGCACCGCCCGCCCCACGCTGCCGGCCGACGCCGTGCTGCGGCGCGGCGAGCTGACCGCCGTCTACGTCGCCGCGCCGCAGGGCTTCGTGCTGCGCGCGCTGCGCGTCGGGCCGGCGGCCGGCGGGCGTGTCGAGGTGCTGGCCGGCCTCGCCGCGGGCGAGCGCGTCGCCGCCGATCCGGTGCGCGCCGGCCTGCAAGGCGCGCAGGCGGCGCCATGAGCGCTCCCGCTCTCGGCGTCTCGGGCCGCCTCGCCCGCACCTTCCAGCGCCATGCGCTGACGCCGCTGCTGGCGCTGGTGGCGCTGCTGCTCGGCGCCTTCGCGGTGCTGGTCACGCCGCGCGAGGAGGAGCCGCAGATCAACGTGACGATGGCCAACGTGCTGATCGCCTTCCCGGGCGCATCGAGCGCCGACGTGCACAAGCTCGTCGCGCGCCCGGCCGAACAGGTGCTCGGCCAGATCGCCGGCATCGAGCACACCTTCTCGGTGTCGCGCCCCGGCATGGCGGTGCTGACGGTGCAGTTCCAGGTCGGCGTGCCGCGCACCGAGGCGCTGGTGCGGCTGTACGACGTGCTCAACGCCAACCAGGACTGGGTGCCCTCCAACCTCGGCGTGCTGCCGCCGGTGGTCAAGCCCAAGGGCATCGACGACGTGCCGGTGCTCGCCGTCACGCTGTGGACCCGCGAAGGCACGAGCGCCGCCGAGCTGGAGCGCGTGGCGCACACGATGGAGGCCGAGCTGAAGCGCGTGGCCGGCGTGCGCGAGGTCACCACGATCGGCGGCCCCGGGCGCGCGGTGAACGTCTGGCTCGACCCCGGCCGGCTGCGCGAGCGCGGCATCGACATCGCGCGGCTGCAGGCCACGCTGGCCGCCGCCAACCAGGCCATGCCCGCGGGCGCGGTGCTCGACGACCTGGCCGCGCAGCCGCGCCTGCTGGCGGTGGAGACCGGCGAGTTCCTGCGCTCGGCCGCCGAGGTCGGTGAGCTGATCGTCGGCGTCGCCAACGGCAAGCCGGTGCGCCTGTCGGAAGTGGCGCGCATCGAGGATGGCGCCAGGCAGCCGCAGCGCTACGTCTGGTTCACGCCGGGCGCCGCGGCCTCGGACGCCGGCGCCGGCGCCGTCCATCCGGCGGTGACGCTGACGATCAGCAAGAAGCCCGGGCAGAACGCCGTCGACGTGGCGCGCGCGACGCGCGCGCGCCTGGCCGAACTGAACAACACGGTGCTGCCGCAAGGCGTGCAGGCGACGATCACGCGCGACTACGGCGAAACCGCCGCCGAGAAGGCCAACAAGCTGATCCAGAAGCTCGCCTTCGCGACCGGCTCGGTGATCCTGCTGGTGGGCCTGGCGCTGGGCCGGCGCGAAGCGGTGATCGTCGGCGCGGCGGTGATCCTGACGCTGACCGCGACGCTGTTCGCCTCCTGGGCCTGGGGCTTCACGCTCAACCGCGTGTCGCTGTTCGCGCTGATCTTCTCGATCGGCATCCTGGTCGACGACGCGATCGTGGTGGTCGAGAACATCCACCGCCATCAGGCGCTGGAGCCGGGCAAGCCGCTGGCCGAGATCATCCCGGCGGCCGTCGACGAGGTCGGCGGGCCGACCATCCTCGCCACGCTGACGGTGATCGCCGCGCTGCTGCCGATGGCCTTCGTCAGCGGGCTGATGGGGCCGTACATGAGCCCGATCCCGATCAACTCCAGCCTGGGCATGGCGCTGTCGCTGGCGATCGCGTTCACGGTGACGCCCTGGCTGGCGCTGAAGCTGATGAAGGCGCACGGCGGCGCCGGTCACGCCGCGGCGGCAACGAACGCGCCGACACGGTTGCAGCGCCTCTTCGAGCGCGTGCTGCGCCCGCTGCTGGCCAGCGCGCGCAAGCGCTGGCTGCTGCTGGCCGGCATCGTCGCCGCGCTGCTGCTGTCGGTCGGCCTGGCGGTCGTGCAATGGGTGGTGCTGAAGATGCTGCCCTTCGACAACAAGAGCGAGTTCCAGCTGGTGCTGGAGATGCCCGCCGGCACGCCGCTGGAGCAGACCGCCGCGACGCTGCAGGCACTCGGCGCGCAGCTCGCGCAGCAGCCCGAGGTGCGCGACCTGCAGGGCTACGCCGGCACCGCCAGCCCGATCACCTTCAACGGCCTGGTGCGCCAGTACTACCTGCGCGCCGACGCCGAGCAGGGCGAGCTGCAGGTCAACCTGGTCGACAAGGCGCACCGCCACGAGCAAAGCCACGCGATCGCGCAGCGCCTGCGCCCGGCGCTCGACGCGATCGCCGCGCAGCGCGGCGCGCGCCTGAAAGTCGTGGAAGTGCCGCCCGGCCCGCCGGTGCTGGCGCCGCTGGTGGCCGAGATCTACGGGCCCGACGAGGCCACGCGCACCCAGGCGGCCGAGCGCGTGCTGAAGGCCTTCGGCGACACCGCGCACATCGTCGGCATCGACAGCACGCTGGCCGCCGACGCGCCGCGCGCCTGGCTGCGCATCGAGCGCCAGCGCGCCGAGACGCTGGGCATTCCGGTGGCGGTGGTGGCGCAGACGGTGCACGCCGCGCTGTCGGGCGCCGACGCGAGCTACCTGCACGACGGCCACAGCAAGTACGCCGTGCCGGTGCGGCTGCAGCTGCCGGCCGAGCAGCAGTTCGGGCTCGATGCGCTGCTAGCGCTGCCGCTGCGCGCCGCCAACGGGCAGCTGGTGCCGCTGTCGGAACTGGTGCGCGTCGAGCGCGGCGTGATCGACAAGCCGCTGTACACGAAAGACCTGCAGCCGGTGGTCTACGTGCTCGGCGACGTCGGCGAGCGCGCGGTGGCGGGCGACGATCGCAAGCTGGTCGACTCGCCGCTGTACGGCCTGTTCGCGGTGCGCCCCAGGCTCGCCGATGCGAATCTCGGCGAATACTGGATCCGCCAGCCGAGCAACCCGTTCCGCGAAGTCGCGATCAAGTGGGACGGCGAGTGGCAGATCACCTACGAGACCTTCCGCGACATGGGCGCGGCCTACGCGGTCGGCCTGATCCTGATCTACCTGCTGGTGGTGGCGCAGTTCCGCAGCTACCTGACGCCGCTGGTGATCATGGCGCCGATCCCGCTGACCGTCATCGGCGTGATGCCCGGCCACGCGCTGCTCGGCGCGCCGTTCACCGCCACCTCGATGATCGGCATGATCGCGCTGGCCGGCATCATCGTGCGCAACTCCATCCTGCTGGTCGACTTCATCGAGCTGCAGCTCGCGCAGGGCCGCAACTTCGAGGACGCGGTGGTCGCCGCGGCCGCGGTGCGCGCGCAGCCGATCGCGCTGACCGGCATCGCCGCGATGATCGGCGCCTTCTTCATCCTCGACGACCCGATCTTCAACGGCCTGGCGGTCTCGCTGATCTTCGGCATCTTCGTCTCGACGCTGCTGACGCTGGTCGTCATCCCGGTTCTCTACTACGCGCTGTACGCGCGCCGCACCTGACAAGGAGACGGGCATGGCCCACATCGTCATCATGGGCGCCGGCCTGGGCGGCATGCCCGCCGCCTACGAGCTGCGCGCGCGGCTGGGCGCCGAGCACCGCGTCACGGTGGTCAGCGCCGTCGACTACTTCCAGTTCGTGCCCTCCAACCCCTGGGTCGCCGTGGGCTGGCGCGAGCGCGACGACGTGGTGCTGAAGATCGCCCCGCTGCTCGAAGCGAAAGGCATCGCCTTCGTCGGCCGGCCGGTGACGGCCATCGACGCCGAGGCGCGCCGCCTGACGCTCGCCGGCGGCGACACGCTGGACTACGACTACCTCGTGATCACCACCGGCCCGCGCCTGGCCTTCGAGGAAGTGCCCGGCGCCGGCCCGGACGAGGGCCACACGCACTCGGTGTGCAGCGTCGACCACGCGCAGACGTTCCGGGCCGACTACCAGAAGTTCCTCGCGGCGCCGGGGCCGATCGTCGTCGGCGCGATGCCCGGCGCCAGCTGCTTCGGCCCGGCCTACGAGTTCGCCTTCATCCTCGATGCCGACCTGCGCAAACGCAAGCTGCGCCACAAGGTGCCGATGACCTACGTCAGCAGCGAGCCCTACATCGGCCACCTCGGGCTGGGCGGCGTGGGCGACAGCAAGAGCATGCTGGAAAGCGAGCTGCGCAGCCGCGACATCAAGTGGGTGACCAACGCGAAGACCACGCGCGTGGAGCCCGGCAAGCTGTTCGCGACCGAGCTCGACGACCTCGGCCAGCCGCGCCGCGAGCACGAGCTCCCCTTCGCGCTGGCGATGATGCTGCCGGCCTTCAAGGGCGTAGCCGCCGTCGCCGCGGTGCCGGGGCTGTGCAACCCGCGCGGCTTCGTGCTGATCGACGAGTTCCAGCGCAGCAAGGCCTACCCGAGCATCTTCTCGGCCGGCGTGTGCGTGGCGATCCCGCCGGTGGAAGCCACGCCGGTGCCGACCGGCGCGCCCAAGACCGGCTACATGATCGAGACCATGGTCACCGCGATCGCGCACAACATCGCCGCCGAACTGGCCGGCCAGCCCGCCACCGCCAAGGGCACCTGGAACGCGATCTGCCTGGCCGACATGGGCGACACCGGCGCCGCCTTCGTCGCGCTGCCGCAGATCCCGCCGCGCAACGTCAACTGGTTCAAGAAGGGCAAGTGGGTGCACTACGCCAAGATCGCCTTCGAGAAGTACTTCCTGCACAAGATGCGCAGCGGCAATGCCGACCCGGTCTACGAAAAATACGTGCTGAAGGCGCTGGGCATCGTGCGCCTGGCCGATTGAGTTCTACCCATCCGATTCGAACAAGGAGTTCACCCATGTCCATCGAACGCACCATCCGCATCATGGCCGGCTTCTTCGTGATGCTCTCGCTCGCCCTCGGCGTCGAGGGCAGCCCGGTCTTCGTCAGCCGCTGGTTCCTCGCCTTCACCGCCTTCGTCGGCTTGAACCTGTTCCAGTCGGGCTTCACCGGCTTCTGCCCGCCGAGCTTCCTGCTGCGCAGGCTCGGCTTCAAGGACGAAGGCAGCGCCTGCTCGCGCTGAAGGGAGCCCGCACCATGGCCAGCGAGAACGTCATCGTCCGCCTCGCGCAGCAGCGCGACTACCAGTTCGAAGTGCAGTTCGGCGGCGCGGCCGGCAGCCTGCTCGCCGACGAGCCGCCGCCGCTCGGCGCGGGCCAGGGCCCTTCGCCGCTGATGCTGCTGGGCGCGGCGGTGGGCAACTGCCTCGCGGATTCGCTGCTGTTCGCGCTGAGGAAGTTCAAGCAGCAGCCCGAGCCGATCCAGTGCGAGGTCACCTGCGAAGTCGGCCGCAACGAGCAGGGCCGGCTGCGCGTGCTCGGCATCGCCGCCACGCTGACGCTGGGCGTGCCGGCCGAGGCGCTGGAGCACCTCGATCGGGTGCTCGCCGGCTTCGAGGCCTATTGCACCGTGACGCAGAGCATCGCGCAGGGCATCCCGGTGCGCGTGGCGGTGCTCGATGCCCAGGGAGCGGTGCTGAAATGAATCACAAGCCGCTCGCACACCTCTTCCCCGGCTGGTTCGCCATCGTGATGGGCTGGTCGGGCCTGGCGCTGGCCTGGCACCGCGCCACGCCGCTGATGGGCGACGCGGCGCCGGGCATCGCGCTCGCCGCCGGCGGCGTGGCCGCGCTGATCTTCGTGCTGCTCGCCGCGGCGATGCTGCTGCGCGGCCAGCGCCACGCCGAGGCGCTGCGCGAAGACCTGGTGCACCCGGTGCGCCACACCTTCTTCGCCGCCATCCCGATCTCCGGCCTGCTGCTGGCCACGCTCGCCGTCGCGCTGTTCGGGCCGGAAGCGCCGGGGGCGCGCGCGCTGTGGTGGATCGCTTCGCTGGCGCAGTTCGGCATCACGCTGTGGGTGCTGTCCAAGTGGATCGCCGGCCCGGCCGGCGGCCCCGGCCACAAGCCGAACTGGGGCGCGGTGACGCCGGTGCTGTTCATCCCCATCGTCGGCAACGTGCTCGCGCCGCTGGCCGGCGTGCCGCTCGGCCACACGGCCTGGGCCTCGGCGCAGTTCGGCCTCGGGCTGCTGTTCTGGCCGGTGGTGCTGGTGCTGAACTTCGTGCGCATCGCGCAGGCCGGCATGCCGCCGGAGCGGCTGCTGCCGGCGCTGTTCATCTTCGTCGCGCCGCCGGCGGTGGTGGGCGTGGCGGCGCTGCAGTACGGCGCGGCCGCGCCGCTGCCGTGGATGCTGTGGGGCATGGCGCTGTTCCAGGCGCTGTGGGCAGGCACGCAGCTGCGCCGCATCGCCGCGCTGCCTTTCGGCATTCCGCACTGGGGCATGAGCTTTCCGCTCGCCGCGCTCGCGGTGCTGACGCTGCGCCTGGCCGCCACGCCCGAGGGCGCCTGGCTGCGCGTGCCGGCGCTGGCGCTGCTGGCGCTCGCCTCGCTGGTCATCGTCGCGCTCAGCGTCGCCACGCTGCGCGGGCTGCGCGCCGGCACGCTGCTGGTGGCCGAGGGCCCGGCGGCGATCCCCATCCAGCCACAGGGCAGTGCTGCATGAGCAGCAGCGGTATCGCACAATGGCCACCCATCGCCTGACCGCCGCCGCGCGCCCCGCGCTGCCTTGCACCATGTCCGTCCTGAACGACGAGAAGTCCCGCACCGACCTGCTGCACCGCCTCAAGCGCGCCGAGGGCCAGCTGCGCGGCATCCAGCGCATGATCGAAGAAGGCGAGGAGTGCCTCGCGATCGCCGGCCAGATGTCGGCGGTGCGCAAGGCGCTGGACAGCGCCTACGTGCGCATGACGGTGTGCTTCATGGAGCAGGAGTTGTCCGCGCGGCTGGGCGACAAGCCGGCCGCCAAGGCCGACCTGGGCCACATGCTCGACAACGTCGAGACGCTGCTGGGCAAGATCCGCTGAGAGGCGCGGCGGCCGGCGCACGGCCGGCCGCCGGCCGCAGCTCACGGTTGCCAGTAGTCGATCGAGACCAGCCGCAAGCCGTTGCCCAGCGTGGTGGTGAGCCCCAGTTCGCGGTAGTCGCCCGCCACGCCGGCCAGCGGCACCAGCGATCTGTCGGCCTCGCCGCAACGCGGGTTCTGCGCCGCGACGATGCCGGCCGTGTAGGTCGAGGTCGAGGTGCCCGAGACCCACGGCGTCTGTCCGCCCGTCACGCTGGCCGCGGTGTCGCCCGGCTTGGCGATCTGCGCCGAAAGAAGGGTGCGCTTGTTGTAGCTGGTGCCGTCGACCAGCGCGTTGTTCTGCCCGAACAGATAGGCGCCGTCGACGCGGCCGAGCAGCGCGGGCACCGTCCACGACAGCGACAGGTCGGTCAGCGCGCCGGCGCCGCTGCCGCCCGGGCTGAGGTAGGCGGCCACGTTCGCGGGCGCCAGCGTCGGCCACCAGTTGGCGGCCTTGTCGACGTACGGATTGAAGTCGGTGTCGCTGACGATCAGGCGCTGGTAGCCGATCCGGTCGGGCTGGTCCGGCGTGGCGCTGCCGAAGAAGAAGAACTCCCACTTGTAGACGCCGTAGGGCACGACCCCGTCGCCATCCTGCTGGTCGGCGAAGTCCACGCTGCCCGAGGGCCAGAGGGCGTCGATGTCCGAACCGTCGATCAGCGCGCCGCCGACCTTGAAATCCATGCTGGCGTTGTTGGTCCAGTAGCGCGGCTGGTTGACGCCGCCGTCGACCACGTAGGTGTCGCCGGCCTTGCTGACGATCACCATGCGGTCGGAGGTGCAGCGCGCCGAGCGCGACAGCACCACGCCGGCCGCCGGCAGCCCCGGCCCGCTGACGCGCGCCGCGCGCACGCCGTTCATGCCCGGCCCCGACGGGTCGAGCTGCAGGCGCAGCACGGCCTCGTAGCGCGACCGCGCGGCGTAGCTGGCCGGGTTGGCCGGCGCCGCATTGCGGTTGACGTAGCGCTGCAGGCGCGCGGTGACATCGTAGTCGTAGGGCCGCTGGTTGCCGACGGATTTCCACGCGCCGTTCACCTTCGCCAGCAGCAGCGTGCGCCGCAGCGGCTGGTTGCCGGCCGCCGGCAGCGTGCCGCGCATGTCGACCACCACGCACTGCGCGGTGTTGCAGTACGGGTTCTTGATTTCCTTCGGATCGACGAAGTTCGCCGCCGGCACCACCAGCATGATCGTCGGGCGCTGGAACTTCGCGCCGTCGAGGCCGGCATTGCGCAGGCTGGCGCCCTGCGACTCCATCCACGTGTAGCCGCCGGCCTTGTAGTCGCTCACGTCGGCTTCGCAGGCCGCGGCCAGCGCGGTCGGCGTGCCGTGCGCGTCGGTGGCCGTGACGCGCTGCGCCGCCGGCAGCGCATAGCAGGCCGTCCAGCGCGCCGCGACCGCGTCCAACTCGGCCGCGGTGGGCAGATCGGCCGCCGTCGGCGGCAGCGTCGGCGCGGTGGCCGGCGTGGTCGCCGGGGTCAGCGTCGCTGCAGGCGCCACGCCGCCGCCGGTGGCCGCCTGCGCGTTGTTCTGGATCGTCACCGTGCCGGCCGGCGCGTCGCTCGGGTTGGTCGTCACGGTGATCTGGTCCAGCACCGCATCGACGCCGCCGCCGTTGGCCGTGAAGGGCGTCGTCACCGGGTTGTAGGCGGTGCCGCTGCCGGCCGCGGCGGCCAGCGCGGCGGCGATGACCGGATCGCTGTTGAGCACCGCCACCAGCGAGGCGACCGCATTGGTGAAGGCATTGGCATTCGCGCCGGACAGCGCGCTGCTCAGCGCCGCCGGATCGGTCAGCGCGGCCGGGTTGCCGCCCGGCGCCACCAGCACCGCGACGGCGTCGGTCAGCGGCGTGATGTTGGCGGTGTTGGCGGCGCCGGCGGTGGCCGTCGGCAGCACCGAGTAGAGCGTGCGCTGGACGCCATCCTGCGTGAACACCACACGCAGCGAGAACGGCGCGACCAGCCCGCTGGCATCGATGCTGAAGCTGCCGTCGGCGCCGGTGGTCACCGCGGCCGGATCGACCGTCGTGCCGCTGGCATCGACCAGCGTCACGGTCGCCGCGGCGATCGCCAGGCCGGTGGCGGCGACGCCGCTGACGGTGGTGGTCGGCCCAGGGGCGGGCTGGTCCTTGCCACCCCCGCCGCCGCAGGCGGCCAGCAGCGTGACGGCGCCGGCGAGGGCGGCGACGAGCGGAGTGAGTCGGGAAGGGAAATGCTTCATCGGGGGTGCCTCCAGGTAGGCCGCGTCGTTGCGGACGGGAGGCACTGTCGTGTCGGCACGCCGCGCAGGCATCACCACAACTGGTGAGCGTTCGCATGGGCACGAGAATGGAAGATCGAGCCCGAGCCCGCACCGAGGAGACCGCCATGCCGAAGCACTGCCCGCCGCTGCCGATCGACTTCACAAGCGGCATGCACCCGACGCCGCGGTCGCTGAATACCGGCGACCTGCTGTTTCCGCGCTGCCCGGGTTTCCCGGAGGCCGCAGGCACCGCCTCCGGGAACCTGCTCGAATCGCTCAGCGGCCGCGAACGCGAGATGCCGTTGCGCGATTTCCTCGGTCCGGCACTGACGCTGCAGCTGGTCTCCGGCGGCGACGCGCAGCTGCTGGAGCGGCTGGCCGCCCGACCCGCCGACGCAGCGGTCGCGGAGCGCCGCGAGGATCGCGACGAGCGCGGCGCCTTCGCGCCCGAGCGCGTCGCGCTGCTGCTGGCGATCCTGCGGCTCGAGTTCGCCGACCTGTTCGACGAGTGGTTCGACATGAGCGTCGACCGGTTCCTGGACCATCCTCTGGCGCAGGTGCTGCTGCAAGCGCTGAACGGCGACCTGTCCAGCGGCTTCTTCATCGGCCACTGCGCCCTGGTCCTGCGTGAAGAGGACGGCCATCACAGCGATGATCCCGACGCGCCGCTGTGGGTGATCGAAGCCAACGCCACGAGCTTCTCGCGCTACGGCGTGACGGCCCATCCGTACCACATCGACGGCGACGGCGCCGACGGAAGCGGCCACCACCGCTCATGGCTGGGGCAGCGGGCCGCGCGCGGCGATGCGGTCTGGCGCGCGCGGCCGCCGGCGCTGGACGAGGGCGGCAACGCGGCGCTCGCGCGCCGCATCCGCGAGGCCATCGTGCCGGCCGCCAGGCGCTACCTGGGCCGCTCGTACTCGTTCTTCGATTCGCCGCGCTTCGCCGACGACGCCCGGCTGTACTGCAGCGAATTCGTCTACCGCGTGCTGGACGACGTGCGCACCGGGCTGCCGCCGCACGAGCTGCCCGCCGACACCGGCGATTGCCGGCGCTGGGGCTGGATGCGCGACCACAACCCGCCCGGCTCGCCGATCGGCAACGCGATCGCCGCGGCACTGGCCGATCCCCGGCTGCGCGACTACCTCTTCCCGCCCGCTCACGATCCGGCCCATCACCCGCTGGGCCGCAACTTCTTCATCTTCACCGTGCAGATGCTGTGGCGCAGCGCGAACCTGCTGCGCCTGAACCGGCCGCTCGGCAAGGAGTACGACGCGCCTTGACGGCGCCGTTCGCGGATCAATCGAAATAGTGGCCGAGGAAGCGGTTCCAGAACCGGTGCGGCCCCGCCGCGCCGGCCGGGTTCCAGCGATCGATCGCGGCCTGCAAGCGCTCGACGCGGTCGGTGCCGTAGGCGGCGCGCATCTGCGCGCGCCCCGCGACGCGCGCATAAGGCAGATACCAGCTGCCGCCATGCGCCAGCGCCGCGTCGGTCGCCGCCTGGATCGCGCCGCGCGCCTCCTCGTCCAGTTCGCGGCCCTCGCCGCTGCCCGTTGTCGCCGCCTCGGCGTCGACGGCGATGCAGACGCGGTCGCCGCCGCGGCAGTACGACAGCACGACGTCGTCACGCTCCCGGCGCACGATGCGCAGCGTGGTGCTCAGCACGTTCAGCGAGGCGGAGGCCTTCTGGAAGATCGTGCGCAGCTCGCCGAGCATGCCGGGCAGCGCATCGAGCGGCACGAAATACTCCTGCAGAATGTCGGCCGCCGCGGGCGAGCGCCGCGCCGTGAAGCTCACCGAGGCCCGCAACCAGTCGATGCGGTGCGCCGCGTGCCCCTTGCCGCCGGCGCGGCCGTCCTTGTTGACGAGGTGCAGATCGCACAGCTCCTCCCACACCAGGCGGCGCGCCCGCATGTCGCGGCGCGCGGCCGACCAGCCGGCGCGCAGGATCTCGCCTTCGCCCCATTCGTCTTCCTTGAAAACCGTCTGCGGCACGAGCTGGTCGGGCGCCGTCTGGCTCTTCAGGTCGGCCACCAGGCATTCTTCGTAGAAGCGCCCGGGCACGCAGTTCAGCCAGGCGTAGTGCAGCTGGACCTCGGGGTGCGAGGCGAGGTCGCGCAGGTGGTGCACGTAGTCGTCGACCTCGCGCCGCTTCCAGTCGCCGACGTACTCGAGCTTCGAATTCGCCACCAGGCGCAGCGTCGCCGACAGCACCATCCCGCAGGCGCCGTAGCCGCCGATCACCGCATTGAAGAGCTCGGACTCGACCGTCCGCGATGCCGTCAGCAGCTCGCCCGTGCCCGTCAGCACGGTGAGGTCCTCGACGCTGCACGACAGCGGCCCGCAGCGCGGGTCGCGCCCGTGGCAATTCGCCCCCAGCGAGCCGCCGACGCTGAAGAAGGGCGACGACTGCTGCACCATCGGCGCATAGCCGTAAGGGCCGACCACGCGCTGGATCTCCTCCCAGGTCGCGCCCGCCTCGACGTGCAGCAGGGCGAGGTGGGAGTGCCCCTCGACAGGCCGCGGCTGGCCGATGGCGTTGAGCCCGCCCATCGTGTGCAGCAGGCGCCCGTCGCGCACGAAGCAGTGCCCGCCCTGCGTGTGCCGCGCGCCGGCCACGCCGAGGCTGAGCCCGGCCGACCCGGCGACCAGCCGCCGCGCGTGCGCCGGATCGACCAGGAAAGGCTGGTCGCGCATCGGCGTGACGTTCAACCCTGCGAGATCGTCTACCAGCTCAGCCATGATCGTCTCCCGTTGCGCCGTGAACCCTAACCCGCGGACGCCGCGACGCTCCTCCCCGCTCCTGGGGATTCGAAGGACGGCAAGGGGATGGTCAGCTCGTAGCGGACCCCGCTCGGCGCGTTGGGCTGCTGCAGGAGGCGCGCGCCCAGATCCTCGACGCGCCGCGCGATCGAGCCGGAGCCGACGCCGGCGGCCGCCCCGGCCACGACGCCGCGGCCATCGTCCGCGTAGACGATGACCAGCGCCGCGCCCGGCTCGTCGCCGTCGCGCGCGCTCAGCGTCACCGTGCGGGCGCCGGCGTGCTTGAGCGTGTTGGTCGCCAGCTCGAATACCAGCCGCTGCAGGGCGATCGCGCGGTGCGCGGGCAGCACGCGCTGCGGCTGCGCGAGCCGCACGTCCCACTCCAGCCGGATGCTCTGGCGGCGCAGGCGCTGCTCGATGCGGTAGCGGATGTGGCCGAACAGAAGCGACACGTCGCCGTCGAAGTCCTCGGTGCTGTCCATCAGCATGCGCATCTGCTCGATGGCGGTACGCACCTCGTGCGTCAGCTCGTCGCGCCGCAGCGGGCCGCGTTGCAGCAGGCCGAGCAGGCCGTTGAGCTGCAGCCCCATGCCGTCGTGCAGGTCTTGCAGCAGGCGGCGGCGCTCGTGCTGGTGCGCGTTCTCGGCGGCGAGCTGCTGCTGGCGGTCGAACTGCGCCTCCAGCTCGAGCTTCTTGAGCGCCAGCTCCTGCGACACCTGGAGGCGCAGCTGCGCTTCCTGGCTCGCCTGGCGCGAGTAGCGGTCGATCAGCAGCCAGCCCATCGCCACGATGAAGGTGATCAGCGAGTAGCGCGCCAGCGCGAAGGAGCCGTAGCCGTCGTGCGTGTAGAACACCAGCACGTGGTCGTGCACCGCCAGCGCCACCGAGACGGCCCCGGCCGCGGCCAGCACGCGGCTGGCCGGCGTGCGCTGGCGCCACCACGCCGCAATCACCGCCATGCACAGCGCCAGCGCGTACAGCACCATCACCGCCAGCAGCAGCTGGCGCGCGCCCGCCGAGCGGCCCCAGGCGAACCACGGCACCAGCAGCGCGGTGGCCGCCAGCAGCGTGGCGGTGGCCCAGGCGATCCAGCGCTGGCGCAGCGCCAGCCGCTCGGTGCAGAACAGGCACAGGCAGACCAGGTAGCCGGCGTAGCTGGTGTCGAGCACGGCCGACCAGCCGCGGTAGTCGAGCGGCGGCGAGGTCACCAGCGCGTAGCTGGTGCGCAGCGCGCAGAACAGGCAGGCCGCGGCGAACACGGCGAAGCTGCGATCACGCACGGTCGTGGCCAGCGCCAGCGCGATCACGCCGAACACCAGCGAGACGACCACGATCGCGAACGAGCCCCAGGTCTGCGCCGCTTCGCGCAGCGTGAACTCGGGCCGCACCTCGGCGGCGGGGCCGACCGTCAGACTCGACAGGCCGGCGTAGCGCGCGCGCTCGCCCTGCACGACGAAGCGCAGTTCGTTGCGCCCGGGGCGCAGGTCTTCGGCGGGCAGGAACAGGAAGTGGGGGCGCTGCGCGTGGTCGGACGGATCGCCGTCGAAGCGGCCGAACTGGCCGACCGGGCGGCCGTTGAGGAGCACGGCGAAGCGATTGCCGGCGCGCGGCACGAACAGCCCCCAGGGTTCGGCGCTCGGATTGCCGGGGCCCTCGAAAGCCACGCGGTATTCCCAGGTGCCGTCGCGGTCGCGCGGGTTCCAGGGGTCGGGCAGCCGCACCGTGCTGACACCACCGCCCGGCGCCTGCAGCTCGGCCGACACGAGCCGCTGCGCGCCGCCGCCCGCCGCCGCCGCCCAAGGCAGCAGCAACAGCAACAACAACAGCAAGGCTCCCCCGCTCCCGACGGCCCGCAGGCAACGCACCACGCTCTCCCCCTTGGCATGCGTCAAGGCCGAGCCTACCCGTGGCCGCACGGGCCCGGTAGAGGGCCGAGGGTCTTCCCGGAGCGCGGCGCCCCGCCACTCACCCGATCAGGGGACGTGCCGATCGCGCGACGGTCTACAGTGGCGCCGATGCCAGCCTCATCCGACCCCATCCGCGTTGCCGTGCTCGAAGACGACGAGGCGACACGCGCGCGCTTCTGCGCCGCGATCGAGCAGGACGCCGGCCTGCGGCTGGCCGCGCAGTTCGCGCGCGGCGGCGAGGCGCTGGCCTGGCTGGAACGCCACGAACCCGACGTTCTGCTGGCCGACCTCGGCCTGCCCGACATCCCCGGGCTGGCGGTGATCGCCTACTGCGCCCGGCGCCACCCGCGCTCGGACATCATGGTGATCAGCATGCACGAGGACGAGCAGCACGTGGTGCGCAGCCTGGAGGCCGGAGCGTCGGGCTATCTGCTCAAGGACTGCCTGGCCGACGAGATGGCCGCGCGCATCCGCGAGCTGCGCGCTGGCGGCGCGCCGATGTCGCCGGTGATCGCGCGCCTCGTGCTCAAGCGGCTGCGCCCGGCGGCGCCGGCCGGCGCCGCCGCGGCGGAGGGCGACGACCAGTGGGTGCGGCCCACGCCGCGCGAGCTGCTCGTGCTGACGCGCATCGCTCAGGGCTTCTCCTATGCCGAGATCGCCGACATGGAGGGCATCTCGCGCCACACCGTGCATGCGCACGTGAAGAACATCTACGGCAAGCTGTCGGTGCATTCGCGCACCGAGGCCGTGTTCGAGGCCAGCCGCCTCGGGCTGATCACGCCGCCGGGCATCGGTTGAGCGGCCCGGCGGCTGTCGCCGCGCCCCTCAGGTCGCCGGCTTGTCCGACAAGGCCTTCAGGTTGTCCTTCAGCTCCTGGCTCATCGGCGCCTGCAGGTTGATGCCCTTGGGCGGGATCGGCGACTCGAACCACTTCTTGTAGAGCCGCTCGAACTCGCCGCTCTTCATCAGGCCGGCGAGCGTGTCGTCGACCAGCTTCTTGAAGGCCGGGTCGTCCTTGCGCAGCATGATCGCGTAGGGCTCCACCTGGATGGCGTCGCCCACCACCGCCAGCTCGGCCGGGTTCGCCGAGCTGGCCTTCAGGCCGTACAGCAGGATGTCGTCCATCGCGAAGGCGACCGCGCGGCCGCTTTGCACCATCAGCGCGGATTCGGCGTGGTCCTTCGCGCCGAGCAGATCGATGCCGAGCTTCTGCTCCTCGTTGAGCGTGCGGATGATCTTGAAGTTGGTGGTGCCCGTGGTCGAGACCACCGTCTTGCCCTTCAGGTCGGCCAGCGTCTTCACCGGCGTGCCGGCTTTCACCAGGAAGCGCGTGCCGGTGTAGAAGTAGTTGATCGCGAAGGCCACCTGCTTGGCACGCTCGCTGTTGTTGGTGGTGGAGCCGCACTCGATGTCGATGGTGCCGTTCATCAGCAGCGGGATGCGGTTCGCCGAGGTCACGGCCTGCGTGGCGACTTTCAGGTCGCTGCGGCCGGTGGCCTTCTTCACCTCGTCGACGATCTTCGCGCAGATCTCCCAGCCGAAGCCGGTGGGCTGCGCCTTGTCGTCGAGGTAGCTGAACGGGATCGACGACTCGCGGTAGGCCACGCCGATGCTGCCGCTGGCCTTGACCTTGTCGAGCGTGGATTGCGCCTGGGCCGCCAGCGGCAGGGCACAGGCGATGGCGAGGAACGGGAGAGCGAATCTGCGCATGGGGATCGTCCTTCGGTGGAGGGTGTGAGGCGCATGCTAGCCAGCGCGGCGCGCCGGGTCACTCGGGGAGTTCTCCGTACTGCGCTGCCGCGCGCCGCAGCCGCGCGGCGATGGCGGCGGCCAGCGCCTTGTCGCCCAGCACGCGCACGCTGTCGCCGTGGCGCAGGATGTCCATGCTGAGTTCAGTGGCATCGGCGTAGGGCACCTGCAGCTCGTAGCGGCCGTCGGCGAGGTGGCGCGACTTCTGCTGCGGATGCCACTCCTCGTTGGCCACCCACTGCGCGGCGTCAGGCGCGAACAGCAGCGTGGCCCACTTCAGCCGGGCCTGGCCGCCGCCGTAGATGCCGTAGCCGGCGTCGAGCGCCGCCTCCAGCTCGCGCAGCGGCACGTTCTTCGCCTTCGCGGCCAGCAGCCCGGCGTCGCGCACCGCGTCGAGCGCGAAGCGGCGCAGCGCGTCGCTCTGGTGGCACCAGGCGTCCAGGTACCAGGTGGCGCGGTAGTGCACCAGGCGCTGCGGCGAGACCTCGCGCTCGCTCTCGCTGCGGTCGCTGCGCTTGAAGTAGCGCAGCCGCACGCGCCTGCGCTGCAGCAGCGCGCTGCCGAGCAGCTCGAACCAGCGGCTCGGCACGCGCCGCCGCGCGGTGCCTATCACCTTGATGCGGCGCATCAGCTCGCGCGCCTCGGCCGCGTCGGCGCCGAGCAGGCCTTGCAGGCGCTCGAGCATCGGCTGCAGGTGGCGCGACAGCACGCCGTCGTCGTCCAGCCCGGCGAGCAGCTGGTGCATCGTCAGCAGCGCGTGGATCTCGTGCTCGCTGAACCACAGCCCGGGCAGCTCGTGGTTCTTCGCCGCGTCGAAGCGGTAGCCGTTGTCGTAGGCGTCGTAGACGATCGGCGCGTGCAGCCGGTCGCGCAGGTACTGCAGGTCGCGCTTGAGCGTGGCGCGCGAGACGGCCAGTTCCTCCAGCAAGGCGGCGAAGCTGACGCTGCCGCGGCTCTTGAGCAGCCTCTCGATCTTGTAGAAGCGTTCGGTGCGGTCCATCGGGCTCCCGTGGCACAAGGGTGGCTCATGGGGTGAGCCAGGGTCGCGCGAGCTTACCCCGAGATCGGTGCGTTCCGGTGGCTCACGCCTTGAGCCACCCGGCCGAAACACTGCCGCCTCATGCCGCAGCCCGCGGCGTCACCCGAGGACACGCCATGACCACCGCCTTCGCCGCCACCACGCTGACCGCGCACGACCAGATCGGCTTCGAGCTGGGCTGGGACTACGCCCACCACGGCCTGCAGCCGCCCGTGCCCTATGCCGACGAGCCCTCGGCGCTGCGCCACGGCCTGCGCGCCGGCGCGGCCGCCTTCGGCGCGCGCACGCTGCCGCCCACGCGCCCCGTGCGCAAGTGGCTGCAGCTGCGGCTGCACGCCTGGCTGCGCGGGCGCAGCGTCGAGCTGGTGCAGGTCACGCCCAACCATCTGCAGCAGATCGAGGCCAGCCATTGCCCGATCACGCGCGTCGCGCTGTCGGTCGCCACGCTGCACGGCAGCGACGCCTCGGTCGACCGGGTGCGCAACGACGCCGGCTACGCCGCCGGCAACCTCGCGGTGATGTCCACCCAGGCGAATCACGCCAAGGCCGCGCACGGCTTTCGCGACGCGCTGCGCATCGTGCGCGACCTCGAAGCCGCGAATGCCGACGCCGGCGGCGGGTTGACCGTGGCGCAGTGGGCACGCGTCGCGGTGCTGTGCAGCTTCGTCGAGCCGCTGTCGCACGAGGAAGCCAGCGCGCTGCCGCTGCTGGTGCTGCCGCCGAACCGGCTGCGCCTGTTCAACCCGGTGCAGGCGCTGCAGGCCTTCGTCAGCCGCCAGCTGCTCACGCCGGGCTGGAGCCAGCGCGTCGCGCGCTTCGAGGCGCTGCTGCCGGGCAAGCCGGCCAGGCGCGCCTTCCAGATGTTCTTCCACGCGCTGCTGCCGCGCGTGCTCGAAGCCGGCCGCTGCGACGAGCCGCAGCGCGCCCGCTGGGCGGTCGAAGACGCCTGGCGCAACCCGCTGGTGATCAAGCGCTGGCGCGCCTTCGCCCGGCTGCTGACGGCGGCGCAGTGCGAGGCGGTGCTGGCGCGCGCCGCCGCCAAGGGACTGGCGACGCAGCGCATAGAGCAGATCGCCGACGCGCAGGCCACCGAAGGCTGGAACCTGGCGTCGCGCGGCTACGTGCCGCATGCGGTGGTGGCGCGCAGTGTTGACACCATCCCGCACCAGGCACCGCTTCCGCTGTGAGCTCGCGCTCACGTCATCCATCTTCCGACAATCCCTCGGTCAGCGACGCGGAAATTCAATCAAACGATTGATTGGCGGGTTAGCATCGCCGCCCCATGACCGAGATCAATACTGCGGCCGCGCGCGAGCGACTGCTGCACGCCGCGCTCAACCTGTTCGCCCAACAGGGCTACGCCACCACCTCGACGCGCGAGATCGCCGAGGCGGCTGGCACCAATCTTGCCGCCATCAAGTACTACTTCGGCGACAAAGCGGGCCTGTACCGCGCGGTGTTTTTCGGGATGCAGTCGAAACCCGAGGAGGAGATTCGTCGCTTCGACGGCGAGGGCCTGAGCCTGCGCGACGCGCTGCGCGGGCTGTACCTCGGTTTCCTGGAGCCGCTGCAGCAGGGAGAACTGACGACCTTGTGCATGAAGCTGCACATGCGCGAGATGCTCGAACCGACCGGGCTGTGGCGCGAGGAGATCGAGCGCGGCATCCGGCCGGTGCACGAGGCGCTGCTGCGCGTGCTGTGCCGCCACGTCGGCGCGGCCGAGCCCGACGAGCACCTCGAGCGCCTCGCGGTGTGCGTGGCGGCGCTGGGCGTGCACCTGCACGTGGGCCGCGACGTCACCGATGCGCTCGCGCCGGCGCTCAACAACGCGCCCGACGCGCCGGACCGCTGGCTGGCCGCGCTGCTGATCTACGCCGAGGCGATGGTGGCGGCCGAAATACGCCGGCGCGCGCCGGCCTGAGATTGGCGTGAACCCCCAGGGAGAACAACAAACATGCAAGGACACCACTCACTTCCACTCGGCGCACTCGCCGCCGCGCTGGCGCTGGCCGGCTGCGCCAGCGTCGAGCCCGCCGCGCCGCCGGCCAACGCCGCACCCGCCGCGCAGTGGCAGGCCGCATTGCCGGCCGCCGACCCCGGCGCCGAGCTGCGCGCGTGGTGGCAGCAGTTCGACGACCCGCTGCTGACGCAACTGATAGCCGCCGCGCAGGCCGCCAGCCCGACGCTCGCCGACGCCGGCGCGCGCATCGAGCAGGCGCGCGCCACGCGCGTCGGCGCCGGCGCGGCGCTCGGCCCCACGCTGAACGCCGGCGCCAACGCCACGCGCGGCAAGCTCGACCTCGCCACGCCGGTGGGCACCTCGCTGGGCGCGAGCCTGCAGGCCGGCTGGGAGATCGACCTGTTCGGCGGCAACCGCGCCGGCCGCGACGCCGCGCAGGCGCGCCTGGAAGGCAGCCAGGCGCAATGGCACGACGCGCGCATCTCGGTGGCCGCCGAAACCGGCTCGGCCTACCTGGCCTTGCGCGCCTGCGAGGCGCAGCTGGCGCAAAGCGAACTCGACGCCGCCTCGCGCGCCGAGACCGCACGCTTGACCGACCTCGCCGCCAAGGCCGGCTTCCAGGCGCCGGCCAGCGCCGAGCTGGCACGCGCCAGCGCCGCGCAGGGCAACGCCACGCTGACGCAGCAGCGCGCCGCCTGCGACCTGGCGGTGAAGGCGCTGGTGGCGCTCACCGCGCTGCCCGAGCCGGAGCTGCGCACGCAATTGCAGGCGCGCCGCGCCAGCCTGCCGAAGCCGGCGCAGCTCGGCGTCGCGGCGGTGCCGGCGCAGGTGCTGGCGCAGCGGCCCGACGTGGCCGCCGCCGAGCGCGAGCTGGTGGCGGCCGCCGCCGACACCGCGCAGGCGCGCGCGCAACGTTATCCGCGCGTCACGCTGGCCGGCAGCATCGGCCCGTCGCGCTTCGAGACGGGCGGCGCCAGCACGCACGGCACGCTGTGGAGCATCGGCCCGGTCAGCGTGAGCCTGCCGCTCTTCGACGGCGGCGCGCGGCGCGCCAACGTGAAGGCCGCGCAAGCCGCCTACGACGCCGCGGCGTCGCGCTACGCGGCGAAGCTTCGTGGAGCGGTGCGCGAAGTCGAAGAAGCGCTGGTGGCCTTGCAGAGCACCGCGGCGCGTGGCGAAGACGCACGCAGCGCCGCCGAGGGCTACGAGCGCAGCCTGCGCGCCGTGGAGTCGCGCTACCGCGGCGGCCTCGCCAGCCTGTTCGAGCTGGAAGACGCGCGGCGCACCGCGGTGGCCGCGCAGTCGGCGCTGATCGAACTGCAGCGCGAGCGCGTCGCCGCCTGGATCTCGCTGTACCGCTCGCTCGGCGGCGGCTGGTCGGCCGACACACAAGCCGCCGCCGACACGCCGCGCAGCTGACCCCCAAAACATCAAGAAGAACACCCCCATGCCCGCATCCACCCGCCTCCTGCTGATCGCCACGCCGATCGCCATCGCGCTGGCCGCGCTCGCCGTCACCGTCGCGGTGCACGCCGCCGACAAGCCGGCCGCCTCGGCCGCGCCCAAGCCGGCGCTGACCGTCACCGTCACCAGCCCGCAGCCGGCCACGGTGCCCTTGAAGATCGCTGCCAACGGCAACATCGCCGCCTGGCAGGAAGCCAGCGTCGGCACCGAGGCCAACGGCCTGCGCCTGGCCGACGTGAAGGTCAACGTCGGCGACGTCGTCAAGCGCGGCCAGGTGCTGGCCAGCTTCGCCTCCGACACCGTCGCCGCCGAGCTGGCGCAGACGCGCGCCGCGGTCGCCGAAGCCGAGGCGACGCTCGCCGAGGCCAGTGCCAACGCGCAGCGCGCGCGCGAGCTGCAGGCCACCGGCGCGCTGTCGGCGCAGCAGATCAACCAGTACCTCACCGCCGAGCGCACTGCGCAGGCGCGCCTCGAAGCGCAGCGCGCCGCCGCGAAGACGCAGCAGCTGCGCCTGGCGCAGACGCAGGTGCTGGCGCCCGACAACGGCGTGATCTCGGCGCGCAGCGCCACCGTCGGCGCGGTGCTGCCGGCCGGGCAGGAGCTGTTCCGCCTGATCCGCGGCGGGCGGCTCGAATGGCGCGCCGAGGTGGCCGCGCCCGATCTGGCGCAGCTCAAGCCGGGCCTGTCCGCCACCGTCACGCCGGCCGGCGGCACGCCCGTCGCCGGCAAGCTGCGCATGGTGGCGCCCACCGTCGACGCGGCCACGCGCAACGGCATCGTCTACGTCGACCTGCCGCAGCCCGGCGCGGCGCGCGCCGGCATGTTCGCGCGCGGCGAGTTCGAGATCGGCCAGACGCAGGGCCTGTCGCTGCCGCAGAGCGCGGTGCTGCTGCGCGACGGCTTCAGCTACGTGCTGCGGCTCGGGTCCGACTCGAAGGTGCAGCAGGTGAAAGTGGCGACCGGGCGGCGCTGGGGCGACCGCGTCGAGATCACCGGCGGGCTCGACAAGGATGCGCGCGTGGTCGCCGCCGGCGGCGGCTTCCTCGGCGACGGCGACCTGGTGCGCGTGGTCGAAGCCGCGCCGGCGCCGGCGGCCAAGGCCGCGGTCAAGTAAGGAGCGCCCACGTCATGGCGATCAACGTCTCGGCCTGGTCGATCCGCAATCCGACCCCGGCGATCCTGCTGTTCGTGATGCTCACGCTGGCGGGGCTGATCGGCTTTCGCGCGATGAAGGTGCAGAACTTCCCCGACATCGACCTGCCGATGGTCAGCATCGTGGCCGCGCTGCCCGGCGCCTCGCCCGGCCAGCTCGAGACCGAGGTGGCGCGCAAGATCGAGAACTCGCTGGCCACGGTGCAGGGCCTCAAGCACCTGTACACCAGCCTGACCGACGGCACCGTCACGATCACCGCCGAATTCCGCCTCGAAAAGCCGACGCAGGAAGCGGTGGACGACGTGCGCGACGCCGTCTCGCGCGTGCGCTCCGACCTGCCGGCCGACCTGCGCGACCCGGTGATCAAGAAGGTCGACCTCGCCGGCACGCCCATCCTCACCTACACGGTGGCCTCGCAGAAGATGGACGACGAGGCGCTGTCGTGGTTCGTCGACAACCAGGTCGCCAAGGCGATGCTGGCGGTGCGCGGCGTCGGCGCGGTGTCGCGCGTGGGCGGCGTGACGCGCGAGGTGCGCGTCGAGCTCGATCCGGCGCGCCTGCTCGCGCTGAACGCCACGGCGGCCGACATCTCGCGCCAGCTGCGCCAGGTGCAGCAGGAGGCCTCGGGCGGCCGCGCCGACCTCGGCGGCGCCGAGCAATCGGTGCGCACCATCGCCACCGTGCAGTCGGCCGAGGAGCTGGCGCGCATGGAGGTGGCGCTGGCCGACGGCCGGCGCATCCGCCTCGACCAGGTGGCGCAGGTGCACGACACCGTGGCCGAGCCGCGCTCGGCCGCGCTGCTGAACGGCAAGCCGGTGGTCGGCTTCGAGATCGTGCGCTCGCGCGGCGCCGGCGAGATCGAGGTCACCGACGGCGTGCGCGCCGCGCTGGACAAGCTGAAAGCCGATCACCCCGACATCGACATCACCGAGGCCTTCAACTTCGTCGACCCGGTGCAGGAGAACTACGACGGCTCGCTGAAGCTGCTCTACGAAGGCGCGGCGCTGGCGGTGCTGGTGGTGTGGCTGTTCCTGCGCGACTGGCGCGCCACGCTGGTCTCGGCGGTGGCGCTGCCGCTGTCGGCGATCCCGACCTTCTTCGTGATGTGGCTGATGGGCTTCACGGTCAACACGGTGACGCTGCTGAGCCTGTCGCTGGTGGTCGGCATCCTGGTCGACGACGCGATCGTCGAGATCGAGAACATCATGCGCCACCTGCGCATGGGCAAGACGCCGTACCAGGCCGCGATGGAAGCCGCCGACGAGATCGGCCTGGCGGTGATCGCCACCACCTTCACGCTGATCGCGGTGTTCCTGCCCACCGCCTTCATGAGCGGCATCGCCGGCAAGTTCTTCGTGCAGTTCGGCTGGACGGCGGCGATCGCGGTGTTCTTCTCGCTGGTGGTGGCGCGCATGCTCACGCCGATGATGGCGGCCTACATCCTGAAAGCGCCGAAGCACCAGGAGAAGGAGCCGCGCTGGCTGGCGATCTACCTCGGCTGGGCGCGCTGGTGCCTGAAGCACCGCTGGTGGACGCTGCTGGCCGCCGCGCTGTTCTTCGTCGGCAGCTTCGCGCTGGTGCCCTTCCTGTCCACCGGCTTCATCCCGCCCGACGACCTGTCGCAGACGCAGGTGACGCTGACGCTGCCGCCCGGCAGCACGCTGGCCGAGACCACCGCGGCCGCCGAGCAGGCGCGCGAGCTGGTGCAGAAGAACCCGCACGTCAAGCTGGTCTACACCGCGATCGGCGGCGGCGCGGCCGGCTCCGACCCGTTCGCGCCCACGCTCGCCGAAGTGCGGCGCGCGGTGCTGACGATCAACCTGACGCACCGCAACGACCGCCCCGGCCTGTCCAAGCAGGCCATCGAGGACCAGCTGCGCGAGGCGCTGGCGGTGCTGCCGGGGGCGCGCGTCAAGGTCGGCCTGGGTGCGTCGAACGAGAAGTACGTGCTGGTGCTGGCCGGCGAGGACGGGCGCGTGCTGGCCGCGCACGCCGCGCAGGTGGAGCGCGAACTGCGCGGCATCCCCGGCATCGGCGCGGTGACCTCGAGCGCGAGCCTGGTGCGGCCCGAGCTGATCGTGCGGCCCGACTTCGCGCGCGCGGCCGATCTGGGCGTCACCTCGCAGGCCATCGCCGACACGCTGCGCGTCGCGACCAACGGCGACTACGACCAGGGCCTGCCGAAGCTGAACCTCAGCGAGCGCCAGGTGCCGGTGGTGGTGAAGCTCGCCGACGACGCGCGCGCCGACCTCGCGCTGCTGTCGCGCCTGCCGGTGCCGGGCGCGCGCGGGCCGGTGCCGCTGGGCAACGTCGCGACGCTGGCGATCGACTCCGGCCCGACCGAGATCGCGCGCTACGACCGGCTGCGCAACGTCAACTTCGAGATCGAGCTGAACGGCCAGCCGCTCGGCGAGGTGGAGAAGATCGCGCACGATCTGCCCTCGCTGAAGAACCTGCCGCCCGGCGTGATCCAGACCTCGGTGGGCGACGCCGAGGCGATGGCCGAGCTGTTCGAGAGCTTCGGCCTGGCGATGGCCACCGGCGTGCTGTGCATCTATGTCGTGCTGGTGCTGCTGTTCAAGGACTTCGTGCAGCCCGCCACCATCCTCGCCGCGCTGGTGCTGTCGGTGCCGGGCGCGTTCCTGGCCCTCTTCATCTCGCAGTCGTCGCTGTCGATGCCGTCGATGATCGGTCTGATCATGCTGATGGGCATCGCGACCAAGAACTCCATCCTGCTGATCGACTACGTGGTGCTGGCGCGCCGCGAGCACGGCCTGAACCGCTGGGAGGCGCTGCTCGACGCCTGCCGCAAGCGCGCGCGGCCGATCGTGATGACCACCATCGCGATGGGCGCCGGCATGACGCCGATCGCGCTCGGCCTGGGCGTGGACCCGAGCTTCCGCGCGCCGATGGCCATCGTCGTGATCGGCGGGCTGATCACCAGCACCTTCCTGAGCCTGCTGGTGATCCCGGTGGTGTTCACCTTCGTCGATGACGCGGTGCAGTGGGTGGGCCGGCACGCGCACCGGCGCCGCGACGGCGCGGGCGCGACGCCCGTGCAGACGACGTGACGCCGCTGCAGGACCATCGAACGCTCGTCGCGGCGCTGGCCGCCGCGCTCGGCCCCGCCACGCGCGTCATCGAGACGCACATCTCGACGCTGCTGCTGGCGGGCGAGTTTGCGTACAAGCTGCGCCAACCGCTCGCGCTGCCCTTCCTCGACTTCACGAGCCTTGCCGCGCGGCGGCACGACTGCGACGAAGAGCTGCGCCTGAACCGGCGCACCGCGCCGGATCTGTACCTCGACGTGCGGCCGGTGCTGGGCACGCCGGCCGCGCCGCGCATCGGCGCGCCCGATGAAGGCGCCGGCGCGATCGACTGGCTGCTGCGCATGCGCCGCTTCGACGACGAGCTGCTGCTCGACCGCCTGGCCGCGCGCGGCGCGCTCGGCGCGGCCGAGGTCGACGCGCTGGCGCGCGGCGTGGCCGACTTCCATGCGTCGCTGAGCGCCTCGCCCGCCGCCTGGGGCGACCCCGAAGGCGTGCTGCGCTGGGCGCGCGCCAACTTCGCGGCGCTGGGCGCCGCGCACGAACTGCAGGATCTGCGCGACTGGACCGAGCACGAGTTCGAGCGCATCGCGCCGCTGCTCGCGCTGCGCCGCGCCCAGGGCCGCGTGCGCGAGGGCCACGGCGACCTGCACCTGGCCAACATCGTGATGCGGGACGGCGCGCCGGTGCCCTTCGACGCGATCGAGTTCAACCCGGCGCTGCGCCACGCCGACACGATGGCCGACGCCGCCTTCGTCTTCATGGACCTGTGGCGCCACGGCCTGCGCGCGCTGGCCTGGCGCTTCGCCAGCGCCTATGCTGAGCGCGGCGGCGACCACGAGGGCCTGGCGCTGCTGCCCTTCTTCGCGGTCTACCGCGCGCTGGTGCGCGCCCAGGTGGCGGCGCTGCGCGGCGACGCCGCCGCATGCGCGCGCGACGTTCGCATCGCGCGCGAGATCGCGCAATCACGCCGCGCGCGGCCGCTGCTGCTGCTGACCGTCGGGCTCTCCGGCGCGGGCAAGAGCACGGTGGCGCTCGAACTGCTGCAGGCGCTGGGCGCGCTGCGGCTGCGCTCCGACGTCGAGCGCAAGCGCCTCGCCGGGCTGGCGGCCGAGGCGCGGCCGACACCCGCGCAGACCGAGACGCTCTACTCGGCCGCGATGACGCGGCGCACCTACGCGCGCCTCGGCAGCCTCGCCGGCACGCTGCTCGATGCCGGCCTGAACGTGATCGTCGACGCCGCCGCGCTGCGCCGCCCCGAACGCGACGCGCTGCGCGCGCTCGCCGAAGCGCATGGCGCCGAGTTCCGCCTGGTCGAATGCGTGGCGCCCGAAGCGGTGCTGCGCGAGCGCATCGCACGCCGCGCAGCGCAAGGGCGCGATGCCTCGGACGCCGACCAGGCGGTGCTGACGCTGCAGTTGCGCATCGTCGAGATCCCGGCGTCCGACGAAGCCGCGCTGCGCCTGGACACCGATGCCGACATCGCCACCGTGGCGCGCCGCTGCGCCGCGCTGGCGGCGCGGCTGGCGGCGCAGTGACGGCTCAGTGATCTTCCAGCCGCGTGCCGGTGCCCTCGGCCAGCTCGCCGGTGTCGGCGTCCACCCAGTCGGCCAGGCCCAGCTCCTGCTCGGCCTCCTGCAGCGTCTCGCCCGGCTCGGGGCTGTCGTCGAAGCCGGCGTTCATGTCGGCCAGCGCTTCGCCGACGGTGTCGAAGGGGCCGAACTCCTGGTGGCCGTCGGCGGCGATCCAGTAGTAGCCGTCGGGGTGGCGCACGATGCTGCCGTCGTCGGGCAGGGAAGCGTCCGCCAGCGAGGCCTCGTCGAAGCCGGGTTCGGGCGGCGTGTTCAGCGTGGCTTTCAGCGACTTCATGAGCAATCTCTCCGATCGACGGCTGCATCGTATGCCTCGGCGGCGGCGCTGTGTTGAACTGAATCAATCGGCCGCCCGGGCCCGATCGAGTGCGCGGCATACTGCGCCCATGCGACGATTCACCTCCCTGCTGCCCGCCCTCCTCGCCACGATCGCGCTCGCGGCCTGCGCCGCGCTGTCCGGGCGCGACCCGCTGCGCGTCGACCTGGTGGGCATCGAGCCGGTCGAAGGACAGGGCCTGGAACTGCGCCTGGCGGTCAAGCTGCGCGTGCAGAACCCGAACGACGCGCCGGTCGAGTACGACGGCAGCGCGCTCGAGCTGGAGGTGAACGGCAAGACGCTCGCCACCGGCGTCAGCGACCAGCGCGGCAGCGTGCCGCGCTACGGCGAGCGCGTGCTGGTGGTGCCGGTCAGCATCTCGGCGCTCGGCGCGGTGCGCCAGGCGCTCGCCCTCGCCGACGGCAGCGCCGCGGCGCGCGACTCGGTGCCCTTCGTGCTGCGCGGCAAGCTCGCCGGCGGCGCGTTCGGCGCGGTGCGCTTCAGCCAGGAAGGCTCGATCGGCATCGGGGCGCTGCTGCCGCGCGCGGCGCGCTGAGCTTCTTCAGATCGCCCCCACGCAGCCCGGCGCCCCGCAGCGGCAGGCGAGCCGGCCCTCGTGGTGGGTCTCGCCGTAGTTGGCGGTGATCTCCTCGCCCGGCGCGATGTCGCGCATCGCGTAGAACTCGACGCGGCCCTGGCGGATGCGCAGCACGGCGTTGGGGCGGCACGAGTGGTTGGTGAAGCGCAGCGGGTCGGCCGAGCGCGAGGCGTCGATCGCGCGCGTCTCGCTGAGCTCGACGATCATGATGCGGCGCTGGCCCTTCGCGCGGCGGCGCGCCTCGCGCACGCTGATCGCCTCGCCGCGGATCTCGCCGATCTTGCGCCGCGCCGGCACCGCCTCGGCGGCGAAGGCGCCGCGGCCGTCGATGCGGCTGGGCTTCACATCGACCGCGTACTTCTGCGGATCGGCGGGCACGCCGCGCGGGCGCGGCGCGGCGCTGGCGGCGGGCGATGCGGCGGGCAGCGGCTGGACTCGTGGCATGGCCGCGATTGTCGCGTCAAGCCCCGGCCGCAGGGCGCCTGCGCGGCAGCGCGCGCACTTTCTCACGCGAGACGCGGTGCGATGGCGAATTGGCGGTGCGCTGCACGGCTTTTCGGGTTCATGCCCCGCGCCCGGCGTCGATAAGCTTCCCATCACACGCAACACCCGGCAGGACCACCATGAACCGCACCGCCCATCGCATGCCGCATCGCCCCAGCGCCTTCGGCGCGCTGATCGAGTGGGAGGACATGCCCTCGCTCACCGGCCGCCTCGTCAGCACCGGCGCGTTCCAGAACGCCGCGGCGATCTCCCAGACCTGGGACGTGACCATGCCCGCCGCGCTCGACCCGATCACCGAGAGCGGGCCGTTCCAGGAGACGCTCACCGGCCTGGCCACGCGCGAGCTGCGCGAGCCCGACGTGTTCCGCCACTTCTTCTCCTGAACCCTGGCCGGCGATACTGCCGCCCGTGTTCCAGCTCGACGCCTCCGCCACCGCCGCGCAGCTCGCTTTCGACGCGCTGATCCCGGCCCTGCGCGAGGCCTTCGCGCGCGGCGCCGAAGTGCCGCTGCGCCACACCCACACGCTCGCCGACCCGGCCGATCCGCACGGCCCGGGCGGCACCGTCCTGCTGATGCCGGCCTGGCGACCGGGCGGCCTGTTCGGGCTGAAGACGGTGATGATCTTCCCCGCCAACGGCGCGCGCGGCCTGCCGGGCCTGCATTCGCTCTACACGCTGTTCGACGCCCGCACCGGCGTGCCGCTGGCCCAGCTCGACGGCAATGAAATCACCTCGCGCCGCACCGCCGCGGCCTCGGCGCTGGCGGCCTCCTTGCTCGCGCGCGAAGACAGCGCGCGGCTGCTGGTGCTCGGCTGCGGCCGCGTCGCGCGCCTGCTGCCCGAGGCGATGCGATGCGTGCGGCCGATCGCGCGGGTGCGGGTGTGGAACCACCGCCGCGAGGGCGCCGCGGCGCTGGCGCGCGAGTGGCGCGAGCAGGGCGTCGCCGATGCGCAGCCGGTCACCGACCTCGCCGCCGCGGTGGCCGAGGCCGACATCGTCAGCTGCGCCACGCTCGCCAGCGCGCCGCTGGTGCGCGGCGCGTGGCTGCGCCCCGGCACGCACCTCGACCTGATCGGCAGCTTCACGCCGCGCATGCGCGAGTGCGATGCCGAATGCTTCGCGCGCAGCCGCGTCTTCGTCGACACCGAGGAGGCGCTCGCCAAGTCGGGCGACGTGCTCGGCGCGGTGGCCGAAGGCGCGTTCGACGCGGCGCGGCTGCAGGGCACGCTCGCGCAGCTGGTGCGCGGCGAGCGCCGCGGGCGCCGCGGGCGCGAGAGCGGCGACGAGATCACGCTCTTCAAGGCCGTCGGCAGCGCGCTCGAAGACCTCGCCGCGGCCGAACTCGCCGCCGCCGCTATGCTGACGCGATGAGCAGCACCGCGCCACGCCCCATCCGCTTCTGGTTCGAGGACTTCCCCGCCGGCAGCGTGCGCGAGTTCGGCGCCAAGCCGGTGACGCGCGAGGCCGTGCTCGCCTTCGCCGCCGAGTTCGACCCGCAGCCCTTCCACCTCGACGACGCGGCCGCCGAGGCCTCGCTGTTCGGACGGCTCTCCGCCAGCGGCTGGCACACCTGCGCGATGACGATGCGCATGATCTGCGACGACCACCTGCTGGACGCCGCCAGCCTCGGCTCGCCGGGCATCGACAGCCTGCGCTGGACCCGGCCGGTCTACCCCGGCGACACGCTGTCGGTGCGCCTCGAGGTGCTGGAGGCGCGGCCCATGGGCAGCCGCCCCGACGTCGGCCTGGTGCGCCAGCGCTGGCAGGTGCTGAACCAGCAGCGCGAGGTGGTGATGACGATGGAGGGCTGGGGCATGCTGCGCCGCCGCCCCGATTCGGATGCCGGCGCCACTCATTCCTGAGCGGGAACCCGCATGAATGGCCCACAATCGTCACCCGATTCCGCCGCGGAATCGGACACCGAGACGACAGGGCGCCGCATGCACTATCCGGATTCGAAAGACCGCTCCGCCGAGCTGTTGCGCCTGGCCATCCCGATGATGGCGCAGCAGCCCGCGCCGCTGCACCCGATCACCTACGCCGTCTGGTACGACTACCTGGCCGGCCGCAACGGCGACCTGCGCGCCGAGGTCGATTCGGCGCGCGCCAACGGCGTGCCGCTGGGCGACGAGCTGGTGCACACGCTGTACCGCCGCCACATCCTCGACGCCGCCGCCAACGCCGCGCACCAGGTCTCCGACGGGCTGCGCGCGGTGATCGACGAGGTCGGCCAGAGCGCCAGCGAGACCGGCGAGCGCGTCACCGAGTTCACCGCCGCGCTGCAGGCCAAGAGCGGGCGCATCGCCAGCCTGGGCGCGCCGGCCGCGCTGGGCGCCGAGATCGACGCGCTGCTGAGCGATTCGCGCGACGCCGGCGCCAGCCTGGCGGCGCTGTCGCAGCGGCTGCAGACGGCCACCGCCGAGCTG
Organism: Pseudomonadota bacterium; assembly: GCA_029779845.1. Classification (GTDB taxonomy): domain Bacteria; phylum Pseudomonadota; class Gammaproteobacteria; order Burkholderiales; family Burkholderiaceae_C; genus Piscinibacter. Next base: position 65,223 of record JAKOZT010000154.1, read on the forward strand.
GAGGCGCTGCGCGCCGAGCTGGACCTGGCCAAGGTGCAGGCGACGATGGATTCGCTCACCGGCGCAGCCAACCGGCGCGGCTTCGACGAGACCATCGAGGCGCTGCTGCGCGAGCACCAGGCCGGCGACGCCGGGCCGAGCGTGGTGCTGATCGACCTCGACCACTTCAAGCAGATCAACGACCAGTACGGCCACGTCTTCGGCGACACCGTGCTCAAGAGCGTGGCGCTGGCGATCCGCTCCTGCGTCAAGGGGCGCGACCTGGTGGCGCGCTACGGCGGCGAGGAGTTCGTCGTGCTGCTGCCCGGCACCGCGCTGGCCGGCGCCAGCGCGCTGGCCGAGCAGATCCGCGCCACCATCGCCGGCGCGCGCATCCGCCGCGGCGCCAAGCACGAGAGCGTGGGCAACATCACCGTCTCGCTCGGCGTGGCGAGCTGGAAGCCGGGCGAGGCGCTGGAGACGCTGATCGACCGCGCCGACCAGGCGCTGTACCGCTCCAAGCGCGAGGGGCGCAACCGGGTCACGGTCGGCAGCTGAGCGCGGCGCGGGCCGAGCGCCGGGCCGCTCCCAAGCCGGCCCGCATCCCACATCCCTACCAGTCGTCCTCGTCCAGCCGGCCGGGCGTGCTGTCTTCGTCGACGAGGGTGTTGCCCAGGCCGAGCAGCTCGCGCGCGCGCTGCAGCGCGAGCAGGCCGTGGTGGGTGCGCTGGTGGTGGGACAGGCCGCGCTCCATCGTCCACACCACGTCGATCAACGTCGAGCTGCCGAGCGCGCCGCGCACCTGCTCGGCCAGGCGCACGCCGTTGGGCTGCGGGTCGCAGCGCAGGCAGTCGAGCAGCTGGGCGCGGGCGCGCTCGAGCACCGGCAGCTCTTCGGCGGGCGGCGCGGCCGGCACCGGCTCGCGGGGCGGCGCCGCGGCGGCTTCGCGGCCGGGCGGCAGGAAGGGCCGGCGCGGCAGATCCTCGCTGCCCGCAGGTGTGGGCGACGGCGGCAACGGAGGCGGCGGCGCGGGCGCGGCGGGAGGCGCGGCCTGCGCGCCGACCTCGACGGCCAGCGCGGTGATCTCGGCCGGCTGCGGCGCTTCCAGCGGCGCCTCTTCCACCGCCGCGGGCTCCGCCGCCGCGTCGGCGCTCGGCAGCTCGACGTAGCCCATGCGCACCAGATCCTCGAAGTGGCTGGTGGCCGAACCCGCCTGGTGCGCCAGGCCCAGCACCTCGGCCAGCGGGCGGCGCCCGTCGACGAGGAACAGGAGGGTGCGGTGGCGCGGGCCGATCTCGCCGGTGCGCCGCCGCAACGCCTCCTGGCCGAGCGCGGTCTTGATGGGGATGGTCGGGGCGGACATCGGCGGTCAGTGGCGGTCAGTGGCGGCCAGCGGGACGAGGCGAAATGATTGTCGCAGTTAGCCCCCGCGCGCACGAAGCGAGCGCCCGCAAGGCGCGCCGCCCGTGTGAAATCTCGCTTGACGGCTGTCAGCCCGCCACGCCCGGGGCCGCCCAGAATCCCCGCGATGGACCGCCCCGCCCCGATCTTCCGCGCCCGCGGCCTGGCCAAGACCTACGGCAGCGGCGAGGTCGAGGTGCGCGCGCTGCACGGCGTCGACCTCGACATCGCCGGCGGCGAATTCGTCGTGCTGCTCGGGCCCTCGGGCAGCGGCAAGTCGACGCTGCTGAACATCCTCGGCGGGCTCGACGTGGCCAGCGCCGGCGAGGTCTGGTTCGGCCCGCAGCGCCTGGACGGCGCCGGCGAGGCCGAGCTGACCGCCTACCGGCGCGAGCACGTCGGCTTCGTGTTCCAGTTCTACAACCTGATCCCCAGCCTGACGGTGCGCGAGAACGTCGCGCTGGTCACCGACATCGCTGCGAACCCGATGCCGGTGGACGAGGCGGTGGCGCTGGTCGGCCTGACGCCGCGGCGCGACCACTTCCCGGCGCAGCTGTCCGGCGGCGAGCAGCAGCGCGTGGCGATCGCACGCGCCATCGCCAAGCGCCCGCAGGTGCTGCTGTGCGACGAGCCGACCGGCGCGCTCGACTACCAGACCGGCAAGCTGGTGCTCGACGTGATCGCGCGCATCAACCGCGAGATCGGCACCACCGCGGTGGTGATCACGCACAACGCCGCCATCGCCGGCATGGCCGATACCGTGATCCACCTGGGCGACGGCACGGTGCAGCGCATAGCCCGCAACGCGCACAAGCTGACGCCGGCGGAGCTGAGCTGGTGAAGGCGCTGAACCGCAAGCTGCTGCGCGACCTGCGCGCGCTGTGGAGCCAGGCGCTGACGATCGCGCTGGTGGTGGCCAGCGGCATCGGCGGCTTCCTGACCAGCCTGTCGGCGGTGGATTCGCTCGCGCTGGCGCGCGACGGCTTCTACGCCGACGCGCATTTCGCCGACCTGTTCGCCAGCGTCAAGCGCGCGCCCGACGCGCTGGCCGCGCAGCTCGCCGCCGAGCCCGGCGTCGCCGAGGTGCAGGCCAGCGTCGAGCAGATGGTGCGCGTGCAGATCGAGGGCGTGGCCGACCCCATCATCGGCCAGCTGATCGGCATCGACGCACGCCGGCCGCATTCGCTGAACCGCGTCACGCTGGCCAGCGGCCGCGCGCTGTCGTCCGACGACGGCGCGCGCCGCGGCGACGGCAGCCTGGAGGTGCTGGTGTCGCAGGGCTTCGCCGAGAAGCGCGGCCTCGCGCCCGGCTCGACGCTCACCGCGCTGGTCAACGGCCGCCAGCGCACGCTGCGGGTGGTGGGCACCGCGCTGTCGCCCGAGTTCGTGTTCGCCGGGCTGTGGGGCATGCCCGACCTGCGCGGCTTCGGCGTGTTCTGGATGGACCGCGAGGCGCTCGCCTCCGCCTACGACATGAACGGCGCCTTCAACCGGCTGGCGATCCGGCTCGCGCCGGGCGCCTCGGGCGAGGCGGTGATCGCCGCGCTGTCGCGCCGCCTCGAGCCCTGGGGGCGGGCGCGAGATCGTCAGCCGCGCCGACCAGGTCTCCAACGCGATGCTCGACAACGAGATCAAGGAGCAGCGCGTGCTCGGCACCGTGCTGCCGGCGATCTTCCTCGGCGTGGCGGCGTTCCTGCTCAACGTCGTCGTGTCGCGCCTGGTGGCCACGCAGCGCGAGCAGATCGCCGCGCTGAAGGCGCTCGGCTACGCGAACCGCGCGATCGCCGCGCACTACCTCGCGCTGGTGCTGCTCATCGTCGCCGCCGGGCTCGCGCTCGGCGTGTTCGTCGGCGACCGGCTCGGCACCCTGTTCACGCGGCTGTACGCCGAGTTCTTCTTCTTCCCGCGCTTCGAGCACCGCATCGCCCCGGCGCTGCTGCTGGTCAGCGCCGGCATCACGGTAGCCACCGCGGTGGCCGGCACGCTGGGCGCCATCCTCGCCACCGCGCGGCTCGCGCCGGCGCAGGCGATGCGCCCGCCGGCGCCGGGGCGCTACCGGCGCACGCTGCTCGAACGCGCCGGCATCCAGGCGATCGGGCCGGCGCTGCGCATGATCCTGCGCAACATCGAACGCCACCCGCTGCGCAGCGCGCTGTCGGTGGCCGGCGTGGCCGCGGCGGTGGCGATCGTCGTGCTGGGCAACTTCTTCCGCGACGCGATCGAGAGCATCGTCGACACGCAGTTCAACGTCGCGATGCGCAGCGACGTGGCGGTGTGGCTGGCCGAGCCGGCCGACGCCGCGATGCGCCTCGAACTCGCGCGCCTGCCCTCGGTGACGCAGGTGGAGGCCACGCGCTTCGTGCCGGTGGTGCTGCACCGCGGCCACCGCAGCGAGCGCAGCCTGCTGCGCGGCTACGACGGCCGCGCGCAGCTGTACCGCGTGGTCGACGCCGACAACCGCGCCAGCGTGCTCGACGCGCGCGACCTCGTGATCACCGACCGCCTGGCCGACAAGCTCGGCGTGCGCGTCGGCGACCGCGTCGAGGCGGAAGTGCTCGAAGGCCGGCCGCGCCGCGTGGCGCTGACCGTCGGCGCGACGGTGCGCGAGACGATGGGCCTGAACGCCTACATGGCGCGCGACGCGCTGAACCGCGCGCTCGGCGACGGCGACCTCGCCAGCGGCTTCGTGCTGGCGGTGCAGCGCGGCGGCGAGGACGCGCTGCTCGAAGCGCTCAAGGCGCTGCCGCGCGTGGCCGGCGCGTTCAGCAAGGCGACGATGCTGCGCAACATGAACGAGATCAGCGCGCGCAACGTGCGCATCATGAGCACCATCCTGACCGCCTTCGCGGTGGTGATCGCGGTCGGCGTGGTCTACAACAACGCGCGCATCGCGCTGGCCGAGCGCGGCTGGGAGCTGGCCTCGCTGCGCGTGCTCGGCTTCACGCGCGCCGAGGTGTCGGCACTGCTGCTCGGCGAGCTGGCGCTGCTGATCGCGTTGGCGCTGCCGCTGGGCATGGCGCTGGGCTGGGCGCTGGTGCACGCGATCTCGGCGCTGCTGTCGTCCGACCAGTTCTACTTTCCGGTGGTGATCCTGCCGCGCACCTACGCCTGGGCCGCGCTGGCGGTGCTGGCCGCCGGCGCGGTCAGCGCGCTGGTGGTGCGCCGGCGCATCGACCGGCTCGACATGGTGGCGGTGCTGAAGACGAGGGAATGAACACGATGAAGAAGAAGACCTGGCTCCTGCTCGCCGCCGGCGGCGCCGCGGCCCTCGGGCTGCTCGCCTGGGCGTTCGCGCCGCGGCCGCTGGCCGTCGAACTCGCCGCCGTGACCGAAGGCCCGTTCGAGACCGCGATCGAGGAAGACGGCAAGACCCGCCTGCGCGACCGCTACGGCGTCGCCGCGCCGCTGGCCGGCACGCTCGCGCGCATCACGCTGCGCGAGGGCGATGCGGTGCAGGCCGGCACCGTGGTGGCCTCCATCGCCCCGGTGCTGCCGGCGATGCTCGACGCGCGCACGCGCCGCGAGCAGCAGCTCGGCGTCGAGATCGCGCAGGCACAGGCACAGCGCGCCGCGGCGCGGGTCGAAGGGGCAAAAGTGGCGCTCGCGCAGGCGCGCAACACGCTGCAGCGCACCGAGCAGCTGTCGCGCCAGGGCTTCGTCTCGCCCTCCAAGCTCGACAGCGACCTGCTCGGCGTGCAGGCGGCGCAGAAGGAGCTGGAGGCGGCGGTCGAGGAAGGCCACGTCGCTGCGCACGGTGTCGAACAGGCGCGCGCCGCGCTGATGGCGGCCACCCGCCCGGGCGCCGCTGGCCACGGCGGCTTCGCCGTGCGCGCCCCGGTGGCCGGCCGCGTATTGAAGGTGGCGCAGGCCAGCGAAGGGCCGGTGGCGCTGGGCACGCCGCTCGTCGAGCTGGGCGACACGGCGCGGCTGGAGGTCGTCGCCGAGCTGCTCACCGCCGACGCGCTGCGCGCCGCGCCGGACAGCGCGGTGCGCATCGAGCGCTGGGGCGGCGACGGCACGCTCGAAGGGCGCGTGCGGCTTGTCGAGCCGGCCGCCTTCACCAAGGTCTCGGCGCTCGGCGTCGAGGAGCAGCGCGTGCGCGTGCTGATCGAGCTGGTGAGCCCGCCGGCGCAGTGGCGCGCGCTCGGCGACGGCTACCGCGTCGGCGTGCGCATCGTCACGCGCGCGCTGCCGCGCGTCGTGAAGGCGCCGGTCAGCGCGGTATTCCCGCGCGCCGAGGGCGGCCACGCGGTGTTCGTCGTCGAGGGCGGGCGCGCGCGCGAGGTGGCGGTGCAGCTGGGCGCGCGCAACGGCCAGGAGGCCTGGATCGAATCCGGCCTCGCGCCCGGCGCGCAGGTCATCGTCTACCCGCCGCCGGCCACGCGCGACGGGCTGCGTGTCGCGCCGCGGCGGGCTGCGTGTCGCGCCGCGGCGGGTGTGACATCCGTCGCAGCCGCGTCGCCGTGCGGCGACCCGCGCTCGGGAGTGCGTGCAGCCTGACGGTGTATCCCCGGCTCGACAGATGACGCGCGGCGCGCGGCTGCCTATCGTGCGCGTCCGTTCAACCGTTGCGGAATCGAGGAGTGAAGCGCGTCATGCTGGCCGTCCTGAGGCTGCTCACGCTGGGCCGCTGGCCGGCGCCGCGCGCGCCGGCGCCGGCGTCGCCGCGGCGCGTCTGGCGCATCACCGACAGCAAGCCCGAGGGCGAATGGGTCGATGCCGACTCGGCCCCGCCGCGAGCGGCCGCCTCCACCGACTTCGACGACCGCACGACGCTGCCGATGGACAGCTGGGCCACTTCGTCGATGGACCTGCGCGACGGCATCCACATCGTCGAGCTCGACCACCCGCCCGGCGAGGACCACGCAAAGCCGCACTGAGCCGGGCAGGCATGCGGGCGGCGCGAAAATCGCGCCATGAAATACCTGCACACGATGGTCCGCGTGAGCGACCCGCAAGCCTCGCTGCGCTTCTACTGCGACGCCCTCGGCCTGGAGCTGGTGCGCAAGCACGAGGTGAGCGCCGGCCGCTTCACGCTCTACTTCCTCGCCGCGCCGGGGCAGCCCGACGCGCAGGTGGAGCTGACGCACAACTGGGACCCCGAGGCCTACGGCGGCGGGCGCAACTTCGGCCACCTCGCCTACGAGGTCGAGGACATCTACGCCGCCTGCGAGCGCCTGCAGCGCCACGGCGTGACCATCAACCGCCCGCCGCGCGACGGCCGCATGGCCTTCGTGCGCTCGCCCGACGCCATCTCGATCGAACTGCTACAGGCCGGCGCGCCGCTGGCGCCGGCCGAGCCGTGGGCGTCGATGCCCAACACCGGCCAGTGGTGAGCCGCCTCGCGCTTGGGGTACTTCGGTTCGGTCACGCCCTCCTGGCGCAACCACTGCCGCACGGTATTCCTCGACATCCCCGTGCGCCGACTCACCTCGCGGATGGACAGCCCATCGCGCAAGTGCATCCGCCTGATCTTGGCCAACATGCCTACGCTGATCACTCCTGGCTCTCCCCGCTCGTTCCTCGAGCAGGGCAGTGTGTTTGCGTGGGTCAGTTTTGCGTGAGCGCACCCCTCTGGGGTGGGTCAGATTTCAGTGAGCGTCAACACCCAGGAGCCAGTAGGTCAGTCGCACTAACTAACGACCGCCAGTCGCAGAACTGTGGCGCGAGTCGCAGTTAATCTGGCGCCCTACGGCGGCCCGCCTCACACGTCGATGTTCGCCGCCCGTAGCGCGTTGGTCTCGATGAAATCGCGCCGCGGCTCGACCTCGTCGCCCATCAGCATCGTGAAGACACGGTCGGCCTCGATCGCATCGTCGATCTGCACCTTGAGCAGCCGGCGCACCGTCGGGTCCATCGTGGTCTCCCACAGCTGCTCGGGGTTCATCTCGCCCAGGCCCTTGTAGCGCTGGCGGCCCACGGCGTTCTCGGCCTGCTGCATCAGCCAGGCCATGGCCTGGCGGAAGTCGCCCACCTTGGCTTCCTTGAGCTTCTCACCCTCGCCGCGGCTCACCACCGCTTCCGTGGACACGAGGCCCTTGAAGGTCTTGCCGGCGGTTGACAGCGCCTCGTAGTCGGCGCCGTGCAGGAAGTCGGCGGTGACCACACTGCTCTTCACGTTGCCGTGGTGCATGCGGCTGATGCGAAGGTGGTGCTTGTCGGTGCGGGCATCGAACTCGGCTACCACGTCAGCGGCGCTGAGTGCGCCCTTCAGCGCCAGTGCCGAGGCTTCGGCGGCTTCGAGCGTGTCGAGGTTCAGCTCCAGGCCGTTGGCCATGGCGCGCAGCGCTTCCACGTCCATCCAGTTCGAGAGCCGCTCCACCACGTTGTTGGCCAGCACGTACTGGCGCGCCAGCGTCTCGAGCGCCTCGCCCTGCAGCACGGCCGCGCCGGCGATGCCGGTGTCGAGCTTGGCCTCCTTCAGCGCCACGCGCAGCAGGTAGGCATCGAGCTCGTGGCCATCCTTCAGGTACTGCTCGTCCTTGCCGAGCTTCACCTTGTAGAGCGGCGGCTGCGCGATGTAGATGTGGCCGCGCTCCACGAGCACCGGCATCTGGCGATAGAAGAACGTGAGCAGCAGCGTGCGGATGTGGGCGCCGTCCACGTCCGCGTCGGTCATGATGATGATGCGGTGGTAGCGCAGCTTGTCGACGTTGAAGTCCTCGCTGCCGATGCCCGTGCCCAGCGCCGTGATCAGCGTGAGGATCGCGTCGCTCGACAGCAGCTTCTCGTAGCGCGCCTTTTCCACGTTCAGGATCTTGCCGCGCAGCGGCAGGATTGCCTGGAACTTGCGGTCGCGTCCCTGCTTGGCGGAGCCACCGGCGGAGTCACCCTCGACGATGTAGATCTCGCACAGCGCCGGATCCTTCTCCTGGCAGTCGGCCAGCTTGCCGGGCAGGCCCATGCCGTCGAGCACGCCCTTGCGGCGCGTCATCTCGCGGGCCTTGCGAGCAGCCTCTCGGGCACGTGCGGCCTCGACGATCTTGCCGCAGATGATCTTGGCGTCGTTGGGGTTCTCGAGCAGGTAGTCGGTGAGCGCCTTGCTCACCACGTCTTCCACCGGGCCGCGCACTTCGCTCGAGACGAGCTTGTCCTTGGTCTGGCTGCTGAACTTCGGCTCGGGCACCTTCACCGAGAGGACGCAGCACAGGCCTTCGCGCATGTCGTCGCCGCTGACCTCGACCTTGGCCTTCTTGGCCAGTTCGTTGTCCTCGATGTACTTGTTGATCACGCGCGTCATCGCCGCGCGCAGCCCGGTCAGGTGGGTGCCGCCGTCGCGCTGCGGGATGTTGTTGGTGAAGCAGAGCACCGATTCGCTGTAGCCGTCGTTCCACTGCATCGCCACCTCGGTGGTGATGGTGGTGCCCTGGTCGCTGTTCTTCTCGCCGGTGGCGTGGAACACGTTGCCGTGCAGCACCTTCTTGCCGGTGTTGATGAAGTCGACGAAGCCCTTCACGCCGCCGGCGAAGGCGAAGTTGTCTTCCTTGTTGTTGCGCTCGTCGACCAGCCGGATCTTCACGCCGTTGTTCAGGAAGCTCAGCTCGCGCAGGCGCTTGCTGAGGATCTCGTAGTGGAAGTCGACGTTGGTGAAGATCTCCTCGTCGGGCAGGAAGTGCACCTCGGTGCCACGCCTTTCGGTCTCGCCGGTGACCTTCATCGGCGAGGTCTCGAAGCCGTCGCGCATCTCGAGCACGCGATCCTGCGGCACGCCCTTGCGGAACTCGATGTAGTGCACCTTGCCTTCACGGCGCACCGTCAGGCGCAGCCACTTCGACAGCGCGTTCACGCAGCTCACGCCCACGCCGTGCAGGCCACCCGAGACCTTGTAGCTGTTCTGGTTGAACTTGCCGCCGGCGTGCAGCTCGGTCAGCGCGATCTCGGCCGCCGAGCGCTTGGGCTCGTGCTTGTCGTCCATCTTCACGCCGGTCGGGATGCCGCGGCCGTTGTCGACCACCGAGATCGAGTTGTCGGTGTGGATGGTCACGACGATGTCGTCGCAGTAGCCGGCCAGCGCCTCGTCGATGGAGTTGTCCACCACCTCGAACACGAGGTGGTGCAGGCCGGTGCCGTCGGAGGTGTCGCCGATGTACATGCCCGGCCGCTTGCGCACCGCCTCGAGGCCTTCGAGGATCTGGATGCTGCCCTCGCCATAGGCCTCGGCAAGCTTCGGCGTGTTCTCGGGGGTGTTCGGGGTGTCGCTCATGGCCGCTTTCGAAACGCGATTCGCACTCGGGAGAAAAGCGCAAGCGGGCCGCAGCCCGCTCGCTGGTGGGTCGGGAGGCCGGCGCTCAGATCCGCATCGGCATGACCACGTACTTGAAGCCGGCCTGCTCGGGCACGGTGATGAGCGCGCTGGAGTTGGTGTCCTGCAGCTCGATCTTCACCATCTCCTGGCTCATGTTGGTGAGCGCATCGATCAGGTAAGTCACGTTGAAGCCGATCTCGATGGTGTCGCCACCGTAGTCGATCTCGAGCTCTTCCTTGGCCTCTTCCTGCTCGGCATTGCTCGACGCGATGCGCAGGGTACCCGGCTCGATGTTGACGCGCACGCCCTTGAACTTCTCGCTGGTGAGGATGGCGGCACGCTGCAGGCTGGCCAGCAGCGGCGCGCGGCCCAGCGTCACGGCGTTCTTGTGGTTCTTCGGGATCACGCGGTTGTAGTCGGGGAACTTGCCCTCGACCAGCTTGGTGACGAACTCCATGCCGCTGAACACGAACTTGGCCTGGTTGCCGGCGAAGCGCATCTCGATGGCCGTGTCCTCGTCCTTCAGCAGGCGCTGCAGCTCGAGCACGGTCTTGCGCGGCAGGATGACTTCCTGCTTCGGGATCTCGACGTCGAGCGTGGCCTGCGCCAGCGCGAGGCGGTGACCGTCGGTGGCCACCAGCGTGAGGCTCTTGCCCTCGGCGACGAACAGGATGCCGTTGAGGTAGTAGCGGATGTCGTGCACCGCCATCGCGAAGTGCACCTGGTTGATCAGCGCCTTCAGCGTCTTCTGCGGCACGCTGAACATCGGGCCGAAGTCGGCGGCCTCCTGCACCAGCGGGAAGTCGTCGGAAGGCAGCGTCTGCAGCGTGAAGCGGCTCTTGCCGCCCTGCAGCGTCAGCTTGTTCTGGTTGGCCGTCAGGCTCACGGTCTGGTCGGCCGGCATCGAACGCAGGATGTCGATCAGCTTGCGCGCGCCCACCGTGGTGGCGAAGCTGCCGCTGTCGCCGTCGAGCTCTGCGGTGGTGCGCACCTGGATCTCCAGGTCGCTGGTGGTGAGCTCGACCTGACTGCCGGTCTTGCGGATCAGCACGTTGGCCAGGATGGGCAGCGTGTGGCGCCGCTCGACGATCCCGGCCACGGCCTGCAGGGCCGACAGAACTTTTTCCTGCGTTGCCTTCAAGACAATCATGTGAACCTCTTAATCTGGTCGTTCTAGTAGAGGACCGAGTTCTCTGTGGAGAACGCTATTTTCGCCTTTTCCGTCAAGCCTTTAGAGGCCACCAAACCCTGTGCGGCGAAGCGCCTGAAGTGGCGGCCCGGCCATGAACAACTCGGCGCCGCGGCACGCGCCTGTGGACATCCACGAAGTTGTCCCGGAACTGTCCCCAGGCTTGTTGCTTGACATCGCCGTTCAACCCTTGAGCGTCTGCTCCAGCACGTGCAGCTGCTGGTTCAGTTCGCTGTTCTTCTGGCGCTCGCCGGAGATCTTGCGCACGGCGTGCAGCACGGTGGTGTGGTCCCGTCCGCCGAACAGCTCGCCGATCTCGGGCAGGCTCTTCTGCGTCATCTCCTTGGCCAGGTACATCGCGATCTGGCGCGGCCGCGCGATCGAGGCCGGCCGCTTCTTGCTGTACATGTCGGCGACCTTGATCTTGTAGAAGTCGGCCACCGTCTTCTGGATGTTCTCGACGCCGACCTGCCGGTTTTGGATCGACAGCAGGTCCTTCAGCGCCTCGCGCGCCAGGCCGATGTTGATCTCCTTCTGGCTGAAGCGCGAGTAGGCGAGGATCTTGCGCAGCGCCCCTTCGAGCTCGCGCACGTTGGCGCGCACGTTCTTGGCGACGAAGAAGGCGACGTCCTCCGGCATCGGCGAGCCTTCCTGTTCGGCCTTGCGCATCAGGATGGCCACCCGCATCTCCAGCTCGGGCGGCTCGATGGCCACCGTCAGGCCGGCGTCGAAGCGGCTGGTCAGCCGCTCGTCGATGTCCACCAACCCTTTCGGGTAGGTGTCGCTGGTCATGATGATGTGCGCCTTCTTGGCCAACAGCGCCTCGAAGGCGTTGAAGAACTCCTCCTGCGTGCGCTCCTTGCCGGCGAAGAACTGCACGTCGTCGATCAGCAGCAGGTCGAGCGAGTGGTACTTGGCCTTCAGCTCGTCAAAGGTCTTGCGCTGGTAGTTGCGCACGACGTCGGTGATGAACTGCTCGGCGTGCAGGTAGAGGATGCGCGCATCGGGCTTGTCGGCCAGCAGTGCATTGCCCACGGCATGGATCAGGTGCGTCTTGCCCAGGCCGACGCCACCGTAGATGAACAGCGGGTTGTACATCTGGCCCGGCGCGCCGGCCACGTGCAGCGCCGCGGTGCGCGCCATCTGGTTGGCCCGACCCGGCACCAACGTGTCGAAGGTGAGCTGCGGGTTGAGGCGGCTGCGCGAGGCCGGCGACGCGGTGGGCAGCGTGGCCGGCCGTGGCATACCGTTGACCGGTACCGCCGACGCGGCAGCGGACGGCGCGCGCAGCGCAGCCGACACGGGCTGCGGCCCGGCCGTGACCGGGCGGGACTGCGTCGTGGTGGCCGCTTCGCGCGGCGCCAGCGTGATGTCCAGGCGCACCGGCTTGCCCGCCAGTTCGCTCAGCACGGTCTCGATGCGGCCAGCGTACTGGTTGCGGATCCAGTCGAGCTTGAAACGGTTGGGCACACGCACGGTCACGACCGCGCCGCCCTCCGCGTCATTCGTGACGTCGGCGGCCGGCAAGGGTCGGATCCAGGTGTTGAATTGCTGCTCTGGCAGTTCGGCTGCGAGCTTCTCGCAACCACGCTGCCACAGATCTGCCGCCATGTTGTGGAAAAGTCTTCTTGTGAGCGCCGGGATTCTACCCGCCGCCAGCCTGTGCGCCAGGGGTTATCCACAGATGATCTAGGTGCCCGGTCGACGCCCGCTCTGGGGTCTTGGCAGGCAAGTCATTGACCACAAAGCACTTTCTTGCTGTAATCGCGGGTTCGCCGGAGCCGTGCGGGGAAACCCGCAGCGTGCCCGGCAGGCCCCGCGGAACGCAGCCGCCGTGGGCACCATCCCCCCGAAACTGCACTCGCTGGACCCATCATGAAGCGCACCTACCAAGCCTCCAAAGTCCGCCGCGCCCGCACGCACGGCTTCCTCGTCCGCATGAAGACCCGCGGTGGCCGCGCGGTCATCAACGCCCGCCGTGCCAAGGGCCGCAAGCGCCTGGCCGTCTGAGGAAGGCGGCCCAGGCCGCCGGCCCGGTCCGCGAGCGCATCCCCTTCGCCGTGCTCGGCCGCATCGTGCGCTCCGCCGATTTCGAACGCGTCCTGCGCAATGCGCCGCAGTCGCGCACGGCCCATTTCGCCCTGCACCACCTGCGCGACCGGCCGTCGCTGCCGGCCGGTGCCGCGGCCAAGCGCGCCACGGCCGACTTGTCAACAGGCGAAGCCCCGGTTTCCGATCCGCCTGTGGATGACTCTTGTGACAAGACAAGTCTGGCCAGCCCGCGCTGCTGGCTGGGCCTGGTGATTCCCAAGCGCCATGCGCGCCGATCGGTGACGAGATCGCTGCTGAAGCGACAGATTCGCGCCGCCGCCGGTCGCCGCGAGGCCGAGCTGGCCGACGGCCTCTGGGTGGTGCGGCTGCGCACCGCCTTCGACCCGCGGCAGTTCCCCTCGGCGGCTTCCAGCGCCCTGGCCGAAGCCGCCCGTGCCGAGCTGGCGGCGCTGTTCGGCCGCGCCCGCGCCTGAGACCGTCATGGCCGACGCCGTCGCTTCCGCCAAGACCGTCTGGAGCCGCTGGCCCCAGCGCCTGCTGATGGGCCTGGTGCGCGCCTACCGGCTGCTGCTCAGCCCCTGGCTCGGCAGCAGCTGCCGCTTCGAGCCCACCTGCTCGGCCTACTCACTGCAGGCACTCGAGCGCCATGGCGCCGCGGCCGGCAGCTATCTCACGGCGGCGCGCCTGGTTCGCTGCCATCCCTGGTGCGACGGCGGGTTCGATCCCGTGCCCGATCGCGCCCCGTCGCTGTTCCGCCGCTTCGTCGTGGACGACGCAGCCGCGGTGTCTCCTCTGTCCGACAAGACCTCCCCATGACCGACTTCCGTCGCACCCTGCTGTGGGTGGTGTTCTCGATGTCCCTGGTGCTGATCTGGGACGCCTGGCAGCGCCACAACGGCAACCCGTCGATGTTCTCGCCGGCGCCGGCCCGGCCTGCCGCGGCCGCATCGGCCGCCCCGGGGGCCGTGCCCACGCCCGCCACGCCGAATGCATCCGCCGTCGCTGCCGCACCGGGCATGGCCCCGGCCCAGCCCGCCGCGGCGGCCTCGGCGCCGGTGGCCAAGCAGGTCACCATCAGCACCGATCTCGTCAAGGCCACGCTCGACAGCCAGGGCGGCTCGCTGGTGCGTCTCGAACTGCTGACCCAGGCCGACCAGAACGACCGCACCAAGAACGTCGTGCTGTTCGACCAGTCGGCCAAGCGGCTCTACAAGGCCGAGACCGGCCTGATCCCGCCCGCCGGCGGCGCCGGACTGCCCAACCACCACACCGTCATGGAACTGGTGCCGGGCGACCTGGCCCTGAAGGAAGGCAGCAACGAGCTGCAGGTGCGCTTCGAGTCGCCCGAGGTCGGTGGCGTGAAGCTCGCGAAGATCTACACCTTCCGCCGCGGCGACTATGTCATCGGCGTGCGCCATGAGGTGATCAATCGCTCGGGCGCTGCGATCAGCCCGCGCCTGTACCTTCAGCTGGTGCGCGACGGCAATCCGCCGGAAGGCGAGTCGAAGTTCTACTTCACCTTCACTGGCCCGGCGATCTTCACCGACGCGAGCAAGTTCCAGAAGGTCGAGTTCAAGAAGATCGAGAAGCGCGAGCCGGGCGACAAGCCCGATCACGCCACCACCGGGGCTGACGGCTGGGTGGCGATGGTGCAGCACTACTTCGCTTCGGCCTGGCTGCCGGACAACGGCAGCGGCGCCAAGCTGCCGCGCGAGTTCTACACCGGCAAGGTCGACGCCAACACCTACTCGGTCGGCATGTTCCTGCCGGTGGGCGAGGTCGCTCCCGGCACCACCAAGGCCTTCGACGCGCAGCTCTTCGCCGGCCCGCAGGAGGAGAACAAGCTCGCCGCGCTCGCGCCCGGACTCGAGCTGGTGAAGGACTACGGCTACTTCAAGATCATCGCCGAGCCGCTCTTCTGGCTGCTGACCAAGCTGCACGGCCTGCTGGGCAACTGGGGCTGGTCGATCGTCGCGCTGGTGGTGCTGCTGAAGATCGCGTTTTTCTGGCTCAACGCGAGTGCCTACCGCTCGATGGCCAAGATGAAGGCGATCAACCCGCGCATCATGGAGCTGCGCGAGCGCCTGAAGGACAAGCCGCAGCAGATGCAGCAGGAGATGATGCGCATCTACCGCGAGGAGAAGGTCAATCCGCTCGGCGGCTGCCTGCCGATCGTCGCGCAGATGCCGTTCTTCATCGCGCTGTACTGGGTGCTGCTGTCCAGCGTCGAGATGCGCAATGCGCCGTGGATCGGCTGGATCACCGACCTGTCCGCGATCGACCCGTTCTACATCCTGCCGCTGCTGAGGACCGGCACCAGCCTGCTGCAGACCTGGCTGAACCCGACGCCGCCGGATCCGGTGCAGGCCAAGATGATGTGGATCATGCCGCTGGTCTTCTCGGTCATGTTCTTCTTCTTCCCGGCCGGCCTGGTCCTGTACTGGCTCACGAACAACATCCTGTCGATCGCGCAGCAGTACGTGATCAACAAGCAGCTCGGCGTGCTTGGCAAGGGCTGAGCCGCGATTTTCGTGAACCACTTGGGCGAGGGGCCCGGTACCCTCGCCTGGGGGCTTGGCGTGGCGGCCGAGGGTGCCGAACATGCACTCCACGGAAGCCACTTCCTCAGGTTCCATGCGGGGCAGACCCGGTACAGCACGACGCGTGCACCGGCCGGCTCGGGCAGTGCAACGGACCGGTGCCCTCAGGCCGGACGCCGCTACCCCCCGCGCCAATCGAGGGCGGTGCATCGCGCGTGCGGTGCACCGCCCTTCGTCTTTGCGGCCCGCCGCCTGGGCCAGAATCCCGCCATGCTGCCCCGCCACCACGAGCCGATCGTCGCGGTCGCGACTGCGCCCGGCCGTGGCGCGGTCGGCATCGTGCGGGCCTCGGGGCGTGATCTCTCCGCGCTGATCGACGCCGTGTGCGGCCGGCCGCTCGCGCCGCGCGTGGCCACGTACCTGCCCTTCCTCGCGGCCGACGGCACGACGCTCGACCAGGGCCTGGCGATCCACTTCCCGGCGCCGAACTCCTACACCGGCGAAGCGGTGCTCGAGCTGCAGGCGCACGGCGGGCCGGTGCTGCTGCAGCTGCTGCTGGCGCGCTGCCTCGAGGCCATGCCCGGCCTGCGGCTGGCCGGGCCGGGCGAGTTCACCGAACGTGCCTTCCTCAACGGCAAGCTCGACCTCGCCCAGGCCGAGGCCGTGAGCGACCTGATCGAGGCCAGTACCGAGCAGGCCGCGCGCTCGGCCGGGCGGTCGCTGAGCGGTGCGTTCTCGCGCCAGGTCAACGTGCTGCGTGATGGCCTGGTGCAACTGCGCATGCTGGTCGAGGCCACGCTCGACTTCCCCGAGGAGGAGATCGACTTCCTCGAGAAGGCCGACGCGCGGAGCCGGCTCGCGCACATCCGTGCCGAGCTCGACGCGGTACTGGAACGAGCGCGCAGCGGCGCGCTGCTGCGCGAAGGCATGCGCGTGGTGCTGGCCGGGCAACCCAACGTCGGCAAGAGCTCGCTGCTCAATGCGCTGGCCGGCGCCGAGCTGGCGATCGTCACGCCGATCCCGGGCACGACGCGCGACAAGGTCAGCGAGACCATCCAGATCCACGGTGTGCCGGTGCACGTGACCGACACCGCCGGCCTGCGCGACCCCGAGGCCTCGGCCGACGAGGTCGAGCGCATCGGCATCGCACGCAGCTGGGCCGAGATCGGCCAAGCGGACGCGGTGCTGTTCCTGCGCGACCTCACGCGCCTGGGCGAGCCCGACTACGACGAGGCCGATCGCCGCATCGCGCGCGACTGGCCGGCCGGTCTGGCCGACTCTGGCCGTTTGATCGAGGTCTACAACAAGGCCGACGCCGTGACGCTGCGCCCCGAGGGCGATGCGATCGTGATCTCGGCGCGCCAGGGCGACGGGCTCGAACGCCTGCGCGACCGGCTGCTCGAACTGGCGGGATGGCATGCGCAGCCCGAAGGCGTGTTCATCGCGCGCACGCGCCATGTGCAGGCGCTTCAACGCACGCGCGAGCACCTCGTGCGCGCCGATGCGCTGGCGGATCGGCGCGACGCGGCGCTCGACCTGCTGGCCGAGGAGCTGCGCCTCGCGCACGATGCGCTCGGCGAGATCGCCGGCGCCTTCACCGCCGACGACCTGCTCGGCGAGATCTTCAGCCGCTTCTGTATCGGGAAGTAAAGCGAGCGGCCGACGCCTGCCTGCGGGTTGAGACGGCTGTAACAGCGGCCGATAATGGGTCGAACACAAGACGCTCGCGCGTACCACAAGGAACACGATGGACATCGCCCCGCTGGTCCAGGCCATGCAGACGCTCAACGCGGAAGACGCCTTCCGGCCGCGGCTCACGCTGGATCAGTGGCGTGTGATCGCGCCCTTCCTGACGCGCCACGAGATCCGCTCCGGCGACCTGCTCATCAAGCAGGGCGACGCCGACCGCTCCATGTACATGCTCGCGCAGGGATCGCTGCAGGTGTTCGTCAGCGGCGGCCCGCCGGGCAGCAGCCGCATCGCGATCCTGCGTACCGGCTCGGTGGTGGGCGAGCCCGGCCTCTTCAACGACGGGCCGCGCATGGCCAACGTCGAGGCGATGACGGCCTGCGAGGTCTGGGCGCTGCGCGGGCCGCGCCTCGAAGAACTGGCTCAGCGCAACCCGGCGCTGGCGCTCGAACTGCTTCGCGCGGCCGGCAACGTGATGGCCGTGCGCATGCGGGCCAACCTCGCGAAGCAGACGCCCTTTACCTGAGGCGCGCCCTGCGCGCCGCGCTCAGTGACCTTCGAAGGACACGAGCGTGTGCACCGACAGCCCCGCCGCCCGAAGCCGCGCCGAGCCGCTGAGCTCCGGCAGGTCGACGATCGCCGCGCCTTCGATCACCGTGGCACCCAGCCGCTCGAGCAGCCGCATGCCGGCCATCATCGTGCCGCCGGTGGCGATCAGGTCGTCGATCAGCAGCACCCGGTCGCCAGGCTTCACCGCGTCGGTGTGAATCTCCACCGTGGCCGAGCCGTACTCCAGCTCGTAGGTCTCCTCCACGGTCGTGAAGGGCAGCTTGCCCTTCTTGCGGATCGGCACGAAGCCGACGTTGAGCTCGTAGGCCAGCACCGAGCCGATGATGAAGCCGCGAGCATCCAGCCCGGCGATGGCGCTGGGCCGCAGGTCGAAGTAGCGGTGCACGAACTGGTCGATCAGCACGCGGAACACGCGCGGGTTCGACAGCAGCGGCGTGATGTCGCGGAACTGGATGCCGGGCGAGGGCCAGTCCGGCACGGTTCGGATGTGGCGCTTGATGTACTCGGCGGGCGTCTGCCCGGGCAGGTCGGCGGCGGTGTCCATGGCGCGATTGTGGCGCGCGGGCGCGCGCTCAGGCGCGGCCGAGCAGCTTGCCTTCGGCCAGCGCGAGCGGCTCGGGCAGGCCGGACAGCACCAGCGTGTCGCCGGCGCCCAGCACCAACTCATCGTCGGGCTGCGTGACGGCCCCCGAGGCCCGACGCACCGATACCACTGAGACCCCGATCGCGTGCAGCGCCTGTGCGCCCAGCGTCTGGCCGGTGCATGAGGCCGCCGCGGGCAGCGAGACGCTCAGCAGACGCGCGGTCTGCAGGTCGTCGACGGTGTCGTCGTCGGCGCCGTGGAAGTAGCCCCGCAGCAGGCCGTAGCGCGCGTCGCGTTGGTCTTGCACGACGCGGATCACGCGCCGCATCGGCACGCCGACCAGCGCCAAGGCGTGGCTGGCCAGCATCAGCGAGCCTTCGATCGCCTCGGGCACCACCTCGGTGGCGCCGGCGGCGCGCAGCTTCTCCATCTCGCTGTCGTCGATGGTGCGCACGATCACCGGCACCTTGGGCGCATGTTCCTGCACGAGGCGGAGGATCTTCAGTGCCGACGCGGTGTCCTGGTAGCTCACCACCACCGCGCTGGCGCGCGCCAGGCCGGCGGCCATCAGGCTCTGCAGCCGCGCGGCGTCGCCGAACACCACGCTCTGGCCGGCCGCCGCGGCCTGGCGCACGCGGTCGGGGTCGAGGTCGAGCGCCATATACGGGATGCGCTCGGTCTCGAGGATGCGCGCCAGGTTCTGCCCGCTGCGGCCGTAGCCCGCGATGATCACGTGCGCCGAGGTGTTGATCGATCGCTTGGCGATGCTGGTCATCGCCACCGACTGCATCAGCCAGTCGGTGGCCGACAGCTTCATCACGATGCGGTTGCTGTACATCACCAGCAGCGGCGTGGCCAGCATCGACAGCACCATGCTCGCCAGCACCGGGCTCAGCCAGCGCGGATCGATCAGCTGGTGGCCGGCGCCCAGCGTCAGCAGCACGAAGCCGAACTCGCCGGCCTGCGCGAGGTACAAGCCGGTGCGCAGCGCCACGCCCGGCGACGCGCCGAACACACGCGCCAGCGCCGCCACCAGCGCGAACTTCGCGACCACCGGCCCGAGCGTGAGGAGCAGCACCAGCAGCCACTCGTCGATCACCGGCCGCCAATCGAGCTTCATGCCGATGGTGATGAAGAACAGGCCCAGCAGCACATCGTGGAACGGCCGGATGTCGGTCTCCACCTGGTGCTTGAACTCCGTCTCCGCCACCAGCATGCCGGCGACAAAGGCGCCGAGCGCAAGCGAAAGACCGAAGTGCTCGGTCAGCCACGCCAGCCCGAGCGTGATCAGCAGCAGGTTGAGGATGAAGAGCTCCTCGCTCTTGCGTCGCGCCACCTGCGTCAGCCACCAGCGCATCGCGCGCTGCCCGCCCACCAGCAGCAGCGTCAGCAGCACGCCGGCCTTGAAGGCGGCCACGCCGAGCGACATCGCCATGTCCTTGGCCGGTGAGCCGAGCGAGGGGATCAGCACCAGCAGCGGCACCACCGCCAGATCCTGCAGCAGCAGCACGCCCATCACGCGGCGGCCGTGCTCACTTTCGAGCTCGAGGCGGTCGGCCATCAGCTTGACGACGATGGCCGTGCTCGACATCGCCATCGCGCTGCCGAGCACCACGGCGCCGGGCCACTTCAGGTCCCAGGGCTTGCCCGCGGAGGCATAGGCCCAGGTGAGCAGCTCGTTGCCGGCCAGCGAACCGAGGATGGTGAGCACCACCTGCGCCAGCCCGAGGCCGAACACCAGGTGGCGCATGCTCTTCAGCTTGGGCAGGTTGAACTCCAGCCCGATCACGAACATCAGGAACACCACACCGAATTCGGCGAGGTACTGCACGCCGGCCGAATCCTTGGCCAGCGCCGTGGCGTTGGGACCGATCAGCACCCCGACCACCAGGTAGCCCAGCATCGGCGGCAGCTTGGCCAGCCGGCAGGCAACCACGCCGGTGACCGCGGCCACCAGGTACAGCAGAACCAGTTCGAGCGTGGTGGCCATGGAAAGGATGAGGGGAGAAGCCGATGCTACTGGAGCCGCGACGCTCGGCTAGACTGCGCCGTCCATGGCGCCCACCCCGCTCGAGCCCGTCCTGTCGTTTCCGCCGGAGCTGCTGCTGCGGGCGCAGGGCATCCGCCTCGCGATCTTCGACGTCGACGGCGTGCTCACCGACGGCCGCATCTACATCGGCGAGCAGGGCGAGGCCTTCAAGGCCTTCAGCACGCTCGACGGCCACGGCTTGAAGCTGCTGGCGCGCGGCGGCATCGTGCCGGCGGTGATCACCGGCCGCGACTCGCCGGCGGTGAGGCGCCGCGTCGCCGACCTCGGCATCCGCCACGCGGTGTACGGTGCCGGAGACAAGCTCGCCGCCGCGATGCCGCTGCTGGCGAGCCTCGGCATCGACTGGCCCGAGGTGGCGGCCATGGGCGACGACTGGCCCGACCTCCCCCTCATGACCCGCGCCGCGTTCGCCTGCGCGCCGGCCGGCGCGCACGCCGAGGTGCGCGCGATCGCCCACCACGTGACCCGCTCCGACGGCGGCCACGGCGCGGCGCGCGAGTGCTGCGACCTGCTGCTGACTGCTGCCGGGCGCTACGCGGAGCTGCTGCACGGTCACCTCGTCACGCTGGATGGCGCTGCACCGTGAGCGATGCCCTCGACGACCTGGCGGTGCTGGCGCCGGCACCGGCCACCGATCGCCGCCGGCTGCGCCTGCCCTGGCACCTGCGCCTGCTCGAGGCGGCCACGGCCTATCTGCCGGTGCTTCTGATGGGCGCGCTCGCGCTCGGAACCTGGTGGCTCGTCAACGTGTCGCCCTCCCCCGAGGCCGAGCGCGCACCGCTGCCGCCGCGCCACGAGCCCGACTACACGATGCGCAACTTCACGGTGCAGCGCTTCGCCGCCGACGGCCGGCTGCGGGTGCAGATCGAAGGCGTCGAGCTGCGCCACTACCCCGACACCGACACGCTCGAGATCGACAGCCCGCGCATCCGCGCGTTCGGGCCCGACGGCCATGTCACGAACGCCTCCGCGGTGCGCGCACTGGCCAACGGTGATGGCAGCGAGGTGCAGCTGTTCGGTTCGGCGCAGGTGGTGCGCGAGGCCGAGCGGCCGCAGGACGTGATCGAGTTCCGCAGCGAGTTCCTGCACGCCTTCCTGGCCACCGAGCGGGTGCGATCGCACCTGCCGGTGTGGGTGCGCCAGGGCGGCGCGGAGCTGCGCGCCGACGGTCTGGAATACGACAACCTGGCACACGTCGTCGAGCTGAAGGGGCGGCAGCGTGCCACCTTCGTGCCGCGCGCGCGCCCCACAGCACCGTGAGGCCCGCATGAGCAGCCGACCGCTCGTCTTCATCACAGGGGCCTCCAGCGGCATCGGCCAGGCGCTCGCGCTGCACTATCGACGCGGCGGCTACCGGCTCGCGCTCGTGGCGCGCCGCGAGGCCGAGGTGCGTGCCTGGGCCGACGCGCAGGGCTGCGGGCCCGAAGACGCGGGGGTCTATGCCGCCGACGTGCGCGACCTCGCTGCGATCGAGGCCGCCGGCCGTGCCTGCATCGCGGCGCAGGGCGTGCCCGACGTCGTGATCGCCAACGCCGGCATCAGCGTGGGCATCGACACCGAGGTGTTCGACGACCTCGAGGTGATGCGCTCCACCTTCGAGACCAACGTGATCGGCGTGGCCGCCACCTTCCACCCCTTCGCGCGCGCGATGCGGCAGCGCGGCAGCGGCACGCTGGTGGGCATCGCCAGCGTGGCGGGCATCCGCGGCCTGCCGGGCCACGGCGCCTACTGCTCGAGCAAGGCGGCGGTGATCAGCTACTGCGAGAGCCTGCGCGGCGAGCTGCGCGGCAGCGGGGTGCGGGTGGTGACGCTGCTGCCGGGCTACATCGACACGCCGCTGACGCGCGAGAACCGCTACAGCATGCCCTTCCTGATGCAGGCCAGCGACTTCGCCGAGCGCGCCTTCCGTGCCGTCGAGGCCGGCGCCAGCTACCGCGTGATCCCGTGGCAGATGGGCGTCGTCGCCAAGCTGCTGCGCCTGCTGCCCAACACGCTGTTCGACCGCGCGCTCGCCGGCCGTCCGCGCAAGCACCGCCGCGGCGAGTGAGGCGCCTGGCTGTCCTCGCGGCGCTCGTGCTGGCCGCCGGCGGCGCGCTGGCGGACGGCCCGCAGGCTCTCCGCGTCGAGGCCGGCACGCCGCTGCTGCGCATCGACGGCCGTTTGGACGAGACTGCATGGCAGGCCGCGCCGCTGCATGAGAGCTTCGTGCAGTACCTGCCGCTGGACCGCCAGCCGCCGCCCGAGGGCTACCGCACGACGCTGCAGATCGTCGCCGAGGAGCATGCGCTGGTGATCGGGATCCGCGCCTGGGATCCACGCCCGGAGGAGATCCGCGCGCCGCTGGTGCGGCGGGACAAGGTCGAGCGCGACCAGGACTTCGTTTCGGTGCTGATCGACACCATGGGCACGCGCCGAGCGGCACAGTTCGTGCGCGTCAGCGCCGCCGGCGTGGTGGCCGACGGCATGTTCCTCACCGGCCGCGAGAAGGAAGAGGACTTCGCGCCCGACTTCGACGTCGAGGCGGCGGTGCAGCGCCTGCCCGACGGCTACAGCGTCGAGCTGCGCCTGCCGCTGCTGAGCCTGCGCTACCCGGCCGAGGCCGGCGCGCCCTGGCGGCTGATGGCCACGCGCAGCATCCCGCGCGGCGACAGCATCCTGCTGGTCAGCGCACCGCTCGACAAGGACGCGATCAGCTTCATCGCCGAGCTGCAGGAGATCGGCGGGCTCGCCGACATCGCCGAACGCGTGCGCTCGCACGCGCTGCTGTCGGTGCGCCCCGAGCTGACGCTGCGCTCCGCCCGCCGCGACGACGGCACGACCCGCCTGAGCGAATCGCGCGCCGCGGTCGGCGCGGAGATCAAGTGGCGGCCGCGCGCGGACTGGGTGTTCGATGCCACGCTGAACCCCGACTTCTCGCAGGTCGAGCTCGACGTGCCGCAGCTGGCCGTGAACACCCGATTTGCCCAGGTGATCCCGGAGAAGCGGCCGTTCTTCCTCGAGAGCACCGACCTGATTGCGCTGCCGGAGCAGGCCTTCTACTCGCGCACCGTCACCGACCCCGGCTGGGGCCTGCGCGCCACCTGGCGAGGCACGAACGCCGACGCCACGGCGCTGTCGCTGCGCGACGACGGCGGCGGCGTGCTGCGTCGCCCCGGCCCCTACGCCACCACGCTGCTGCCGCAGGAGCGCCGTTCGCAGGCCACGCTGCTGCGCGGCCGCTGGCACGGCGAGAACATCAGCGCCGGCGCGCTGCTGACGATGCGCGACGAGACCGACGGCGGCGCCAGCAACAGCGTCGTCGGGGCCGACCTCGAATGGCGGCCGAGCGAGGACCAGCGCTGGAGCGCACGCGCGATGAGTTCGCGCAGCCGCGATGCGGCCGGCGCGCCGGGCGAGAGCGGCCACCACGTGCGCGCCGCCTGGCTGATGCGCGTGCCAGGCTGGAACTTCGCCGCCGAGGCCACCGAGATCAGCCCGCGCTTCCGCAACGACAACGGCTTCCTCGAGCAGACCGGCGTGCGCATCGTGCAGACCGAGATCATCCGCCGCTGGGGCGAAGTGGACGTGCCCGGGCCGCTGGCCTTCCAGGCCCACGAGTTCGAAACCTACCTGTGGGCGCAGCACCGCTCCACGCTGGCCGACGTCGGCCAACCGGCCGGCCAGACCGTGCTGCGCTACCTGCACCCCGGCGTCTGGCTGATCGCCGCGCGCAACAGCGAGGCCTGGGTGCAGCTGCAGTACGACGCCGAGCGCGCCCGGCAGGACACGCCGCTGCGCACGATGAACTCGCTCGCCGCGAGCATTGCCGCCAACCCGTGGCCCTGGCTCACCAAGGTCCATGTCGAGGCCCAGGCCGGGCGCAAGCTCGACGTGGACGCCGATCGGGTCGGCCGCAGCCGGCGGGCGCTGGTCGAGCTCAACCTGCGCGCGCCGCTGGGGCGGCTCTGGCTGGAATCGGAGCAGCGCCTGGAACACACCACCATCGCCGCGCCCGACGGGCAGCGCGCCGTGGCCGATACCGCGCTGCAGTGGCTCGCCGTGCTGCACGTCGACGCGCGCGACTCGCTGCGCGCCATCTGGCAGGGCACCCGCTTCGTCCGCTACGGCAGCGGCGAGAGCGTGCCACCGGGCGACGCGCGCGGCCATGTCACCAGCCTCGTGGCGCTGCGGCGCTTCGGCGTCGGACGCAGCCTCAGCCTGGGCCTGAGCCGCCAGAGCGACCGGCCGGCGCCGGGCCTGCCGCGCACGCGTGAGCGCGAGGTCTTCGCCAAGGTCTCGGTCGAGTTCGGGCCCTGAAGCGCGACCGGAATGAAAAAGGGCGGATGCCTACGCATCCGCCCTGATTCGTGAACCTGTAGGGGTTCAGTAGCCGCCGCGGCTGCCGCCACCGCCGCCGTAGCCGCCACCACCGGAGCGGCCACCGCCGCCACCGCCGTAGCCGCCACCGCCGGAACGGCCGCCACCACCACCGTAGCCACCGCCACCGCCGTAGCCGCCACCGCCGGAACGGCCGCCGCCACCACCACCGTAGCCGCCACCACCACCGCCGCCGCCGAAGCCGCCGCGGAAGCCGCCCGGGCGCTCTTCACGAGGACGCGCCTCGTTGACCACCACCGCGCGGCCCGCGATGGCCTGGCCGTTCATGCCGTTGATGGCGGATTGCGCCTCGGCGTCAGAGGCCATCTCGACGAAGCCGAAGCCCTTCGAACGACCGGTCTCGCGATCCATCATGACCTTCGCGGAGGTCACGGTACCGAACTGCGAGAAGGACTGCTGGAGATCCTCGTCGCGGATCGAATAGGCGAGGTTACCGACGTAGAGTTTGTTGCCCATGGGAGAGCCCCTTTCCAAAACCTGCAGAACTGGAGCTTCTACCCATCGTGAACCATTCAAGCGAAGGCGCCGCGTCCATGCACAGACTGACGAATATAAGTGAAGTGCGCAAAAGTCCGCACCGTGTCAAGCGAGAAAGTGTTGTTTTCGGGCTGACACCCGCGGATCGGGCCCCGCGCCCCGCCAGCCCGCGCCGGGCCTAGCATTGCGGCCATGGACCTCTTCAAGCCGCTGATCGCGTTGCTGGCCATCGTCAATCCGATCGGGGTTATCCCTTTCTTCATCCATTTCACGCAGGGTTTCAGCCGGGAGCAGCGCGCGCGCACCATTCGGGTGTCTGCCTTCAGCGCCTTCTGCGTCATCGCGGTGAGTGCCTTGGCGGGCATCAAGATCATCGAGTTCTTCGGCATCTCGCTGGCCTCGTTCCAGGTCGGCGGCGGCATGCTGCTGCTGATTTCCTCGCTGCAGATGCTCAACGCCCAGCCGGCCGAGGGCCGCAAGGAAGACGTCACCGCCGGCGACAGCAAGGTCGACGCCGGCGACAGCATCGCCGTGGTGCCGCTGACCATCCCGCTGCTGACCGGCCCGGCGACGATCTCGACCATGGTCATCTACGCCGACAAGACGCGGCACTGGTGGCAGCTCGGCGTGCTGGTGGGCTACGGCGTGGTGATCGGCCTGGCCGTCTGGGCGGCGTTCAGCCTGTCGGGCCGCATCGCGCGGGTGCTCGGTCAGACCGGCATCAATGTGATGACGCGGCTGATGGGCCTGATCCTCGCGGCGCTCGCCGTGGAGGTGATGAGCGACGGGCTGGTGAAACTCTTCCCGGTGCTGGCCTCCGTCGTGCGCTGAGGCGCGCCTATCATCGCGGCCACGATCGAGGGGCGGGGCTGAGGGGCAGGGATGAGCGAGAGCCGGTACGACTACATCGTCTGCGGCGCCGGCACGGCCGGCTGCCTGCTGGCCAACCGCCTGAGCGCCGACCCGGCCAAGCGGGTGCTGCTGGTCGAGGCCGGCGGCAACGACGACTATGTCTGGGTGCACATCCCGGTCGGCTACCTGTACTGCATCGGCAACCCGCGCACCGACTGGCTCTACGCCACCGACCCCGACCCCGGCCTGAACGGCCGCTCGCTGCGCTACCCGCGCGGCAAGGTGCTCGGCGGCTGTTCGAGCATCAACGGCATGATCTACATGCGCGGCCAGGCGCGCGACTACGACCACTGGGGCGCGCTCGGCAACCCGGGCTGGAGCTGGGTCGAGTGCCTGCCGTACTTCCTGAAGCACGAGGACTTCCACAAGGGCGCCGACGCCTTCCACGCCGCGCCCGGCTTCGACCCCACCGGCGCACGCCCGGGCGGCGAGTGGCGCGTGGAGAAGCAGCGGCTGCGCTGGGAGATCCTCGACGCCTTCGCGCAGGCTGCGCAGCAGGCCGGCATTCCCGCCTGCGACGACTTCAACCGCGGCGACAACGAGGGCGTCGGCTACTTCGAGGTGAACCAGCGCGCCGGCGTGCGCTGGAACGCCACCAAGGCCTTCCTGCGCCCGGTGCAGGAGCGCGACAACCTGCAGGTCTGGACCGGCGCGCACGTCCGCCGCCTGCTGCTCGCGCACCGCGAGAGCGAGGGCTCGTGGGACGGCTCGCGGCGCGCCATCGGCATCGAGGTGCAGCCGCACGGCGGCGGCGAGCCGCTGCAGGCGCGCCTGAACGATGGCGGCGAGGTCATCCTCGCCACCGGCGCGATCGGCACGCCGCAGATCCTGCAGCTGTCGGGCATCGGCCCGGCGCCGCTGCTGCAGGCGCATGGCATCGCGCCGACGCACGAGCTGCCCGGCGTGGGCGAAAACCTGCAGGACCACCTGCAGATTCGCGCGGTGTTCGAGGTGGACGGCGTGAAGACGCTCAACCGCCAGGCCAACTCGCTGCTGGGCAAGGCGGCCATCGGGCTCGAGTACCTGTTCAACCGCAGCGGGCCGATGAGCATGGCGCCGTCG
>JAKOZT010000012.1 GCA_029779845.1 Pseudomonadota bacterium
TACGGCCTACTGTGGCTTTCTCAGTCTGGTGTCATGCCGGATAGGTCTTAATCGGCACTCTTGCGGCATACCCCGGCAAATCTGATCGAAACAGTCATGATGTCCGGCCTGGGCTGCGGCAGGCTGGCCTGTACGGCGTCCCACGGTCGGGGCGCTGCCACTGCCACATTGAGACGGAAACCGCAACGCATCGGAGCCAATTGGTCTTGACAACCCGAGCCACAATTTTTACCCATGACGTTCTGACGATGGCGATGTAGCGCGTAGCCCGGCCGTGGCGGCGATTCCTGTTCCCTGGAGGTTGCGTCATGGCCGATCGCGCCGCCGAGTCTTGGTATCCGACTGCCGCGTATCTGTACGTGCTGCATCTGGACAGCCTTGCGCTCGCCTGGGAGTACCTGCGCAGGCACCCCGACTACCGGCTCGATTGGCTGCGCCATCGTCGCCGGTCACAGGCAGCACAGGACGCGGCGCATCGCTGGGGCCTGCGCCTGCTGGAAGACCCGGCCCTGGATGCGCGCGACGCGCATCCGGCCTGGCAGCCCGGCCACGCTGCCGTGGTGCAACTCTACCCCGATGCCGATCCGCCCGTGGATGCCGAATCCTTCGCGTTCTGGCGTATCCCCGGCCATAAGCAACTGCTCCACGATGGCAAGGGGCTGGCGCTCACCGCACGCAGCCCCGGCCATTGCCTGCGCTTCGCGCTCGCGCCTGGACTGGAAGACGGCATGGCCGTCGCCTATGCCCACCGCGGCGGCGCTGCCGCGCCTGCGCGCGGTCATGTGTTCGGCGCGGCACTGGCCGATGCCAGACGTAGGCCGACACCTGCCGCGCTGCTGGAACTGCACACCTTGCAGGCGCTCGACGCGACCCTGGCGGGTGCGTCCTTGCGCGACGTGGCCGAAGGTCTGTTCGGCGCCGATGCCGTGGCCGCCGACTGGCACGCCGATGGCGATCTGCGTGCCCGCGTGCGCCGCCTGGTGCGGCGCGGCGATGCGTTGATGCGCGGCGGCTACCGCCGCCTAGCACAACTGTCGCCGCTTGAGAAGGGACGTTTTGATGGAGACGCAAAACGTCCCTGAGCAGAGCAGCTTCGTTTTCTGAGACTGGCTTCCATCCGGTTGCGCTGTGTGGCCGGAGCTTTGCAACCGATGGAGGTTCATCTCATGCGTCCCGCTCCTTTGCGGCCTGCCGCCGCTGTCTCAACTGCTGCCGCGCAGCCCCAACGCTATCTGACCAACGACGAAGCCGCCGAATACCTGCGCCTGTCGCCGCGCACGCTGGAAAAGCAGCGCGTGATCGGGGGCGGCCCACGCTTTCGCAAGTTCGGTCGCCGCGTCATGTACGCCGTGGCCGACCTCGATGCTTGGGCCGCCGACCGCAGTTTCGAGACGACTTCCGATCCCGAATACGCCGAGCACCACGCGGCGGACAGCCGTGCGCGCTGATCGCTTGCGCGCGGATGGCCTTCGCCATGTCCAGCCCTGCCCTGCCGTCCCGGCAGCGGCCATCGCAGGAACGCGAACAGCTCGATCTGTTTCGCGCCTTGCCGGGCGACATGGCGCCGCGCGACAGCCAGGACTTGATGGCCTTTCCGTTCTTCTCGCTGGCGAAGTCGCGGCGCGTTGCGCCGATCGACTTTCGGGCGGGGAACGTGACGATCCGCGTGGAAGGCACGCAGGAGCATGGCATCGCCACCATTTGGGACGCCGACGTGCTGATATGGGCGGCTTCGCAGATCGTGGAAGCACGCGACGCGGGCCTGCGCCCGTCGCGGCTGATGCAGGCCACGCCCTACGAGATCCTGCGCTTCATCGGGCGCGGCACGTCGCTGCGCGACTACCAGCGCCTCAAGGCCGCGCTGGATCGCCTGCAATCGACCACGGTAGCCACGTCTATCCGCGAGACGACCGGGCGGCGCCTGCATCGCTTCTCGTGGATCAACGAGTGGAAGGAACTGGCCGATGCCAAGGGCACGCCTTTGGGGCTGGAGCTGATCTTGCCGGACTGGTTCTATGCCGGCGTCATGGATGCCGCCCTGGTGCTGACCATCGACCCGGCGTATTTCCGGCTGACCGGCGGCATCGAGCGATGGCTCTACCGGCTGGTGCGCAAGCACGGCGGGCGCCAGCCGGGCGGCTGGCAATTCGATTTCCGACACCTGTATCGGAAATCGGGCAGTGCCACGCGCTTCTCGGACTTCGCCTACGACCTGCGCGCGCTGGTCGCGCGGCAGTCGCTGCCGGGCTACGCCCTGGGCATCGAGCGGATGCCGGACAACGGCGCCGAGCTGCTGACCTTCCGGCCCGTGCCGCACACGGCACGGGGATAAACGGTGCGCAGCTTGTGGACGGGCTCGTGCTATCAGGAGTACGAGGGATCGTGCTATCGGGAGTACGGCTATCGTGCTATCAGGAGTACGAATCGGCCGCAAAGCCAATAACGGCGCGGGTTTGCGGCCCCTCTAACGTCGCTAACTTAAAACCTCTAACTGGTAGTAGAAGCGCCGCGCCACGGTGGATAACCACCACACGGCATGAAAGGCAGCAGCAACAGCCGGGCTTTCCAGCATGGAGGGCCAAGCCATGATCGTTGCTCTGCTCAACCAGAAAGGCGGCGTCGGCAAGACCACGCTCGCCACGCACATCGCCGGCGAGCTGGCGATGCGCGGCCAGCACGTCGTTCTGCTGGACGCCGACCCGCAGGGTTCATCGCTGGACTGGACACAGCGCAGAAGCCAGCAAGGCTTGCCACGGCTGTTCAGCGCCGTGGGCCTCGCACGCGAAACGCTGCATCAGGAAGCGCCAGAACTCGCCAGGCGGGCCGATCACGTCGTCATCGACGGGCCGCCCAGGATCGCCGCCTTGGCGCGCTCTGCGCTGCTGGCGGCCGAGCGCGTGCTGATCCCCGTGCAGCCCAGCCCCTACGACCTGTGGGCCAGCGCCGAGATGGTGGCGTTGATCCGCGAGGCGCAAGTCTTTCGGCCTGCGCTGCGCGCGGCCTTCGTCATCAATCGGCGCGTCAGCACCACCGTCATCGGGCGCGAAGCGCGCCAGGCGCTCGCCGACCAACCGCTTCCTGCGCTGCGCGCGGAAGTGCATCAGCGCATCGTGTTTGCCGACAGCGTGGCCGCTGGCCGGCTTGCACGTGAGACGGCGCCGGACAGCGCTGCCGCGCGCGAAATCACCGCACTGGTGGACGAACTGCTGCGGTGGCAGACATGACCGCGAAGCCGCCACCGAACAGCAAGCGCACGGCCAAGCGCGTCGGCATCGGCGCGCGTCTGCCCGCGAATCCACACGCCGAGGCGTGGATTCGCCAGGGCGACGCCGATGCGCTGGGCAAGGGCGACCTCTACACCGCGCGCCTGACCCTCGACATCACGCCCGCCATGCGGGCGCGCATCAAGGTATCGGCCTTCACGCAAGGCGTGACCGTGGCCGATCTGCTGCGCGGCCTGCTGGAGCGGGAGTTTCCAGAACACCGCAGGGAGAACACGCCATGAACACATCCGTTTCGCCTGCCGCTAGCGTGGTCACGGCTGCGCGCGCAGCACCTTCCGGCCGGCCGGCCAGCGCGCCGCTGACGCGCGTGGCGCTGGCCTACATCGAACCACGCTTCAAGCTCTACTTGCGCTTCGGCGAACCTGCGCGCACGCACCAGCTCGACCGCTGGCGGCGCTGCGCCGTGTTCCTGCCGGGCGCCATGTTCTGCCGCATCCGCTGGCAGGCCAACGACTACGGCACCGTGCGCTGGCAGCTCATGGTGATGCAGGCATGCACGCCGCTGGACGCGGCGCAGCGCATCCCCGGCGTCCAGCCGGGCGCGCGCCTGCTGCTGCACGCCGAGGGCGAGAACCAGGTGCGCGCCGTGCTGGAGCGCATCGACGCCATCGAGGTGCTGGGCATCGCACCCGCCGCTGTCTCGCCCGCGTACTGGCGCACGCTCGCCAACCGTCTCGCTGCGCGCTTACCGCTGCCCGAATACACCGCCGAGCGGCACGCCGCCTGGCTCATCGGGAGGGAACTACCATGACCGCCGTTTCGACTGCCAGCACCGCGCCGCGTCCTCGCTCGCGCCTGCGCGCTCACATCGTACTGGCGGGCCTGTCCGCCTGCGGCCTCGCTGCGCTGGCCTGGGCGTCCTTCGTTCATCCGCTGCCGCGCCTGATCTACAACCCGTCCGACAGTGTGGCGGTCGGTTGGTATCGCGTCGATCCGCTGGGCCACGGCATCGGCTCGCTGCCATATCGGCTGGAAGTGAGCAGCATCGTCTTGACCACGCTGCCGCCAGATGCCGCCGCGCTGGCTGCGCAGCGCGGCTATCTGCCTGCGCGCGTGCCGCTGCTCAAGCGCGTGGGCGCCGTCGCGCCGCAGGAAGTGTGCATCGCTGGCGGCATCGTCCGCATCGACGGCGTGCCTTCGGCCGCCGTGCTGCCCGCTGACCGCTGGGGCCGGCCGCTGCCATCTTGGCAGCAATGCCGTCGCCTCGAACCCGGCGAACTGTTCCTCTTGAGTGTGACCAACCCGGCGTCGTTCGACAGCCGGTATTTCGGTCCGGTCAGCGCGTCCGCCGTGATCGGCGTCGCGCGACCGGTC
>JAKOZT010000032.1 GCA_029779845.1 Pseudomonadota bacterium
CTCGTCCATCGTGGAGACGACCTGGGAGACGACGCTGCCGCCGCGCTGGGCGACCTCGGCGGCGGAGGCGGCGAGCTGGTTGGCCTGGCGCGCCGAGTCGGCGCTCTGGCGCACGGTGCCGGTGAGCTGCTCCATCGAGGAGGCGGTCTGCTGCAGGTTGCTGGCGGTCTGCTCGGTGCGCGCCGACAGGTCCTGGTTGCCGGTCGCGATCTCGACGCTGGCGGTGCCGATGCTGTCGGTGCTGGCGCGCACCTGGCCGACCAGCGTGCGCAGCGATTCCTGCATGCGGCCGACGGTGCGCAGCAGCTCGCCGAGTTCGTCGCGGCGCTGCGTCGCGATGTGTTGCGTCAGGTCGCCGGCGGCGATGGCCTCGGCGGCGCGCACCGCCTCGCCGACCGGCACGGTGACCGAGCGCGCGGTCGACCAGGCCAGCAGGCCGCCGAGCGCGAGCGCAGCGACCAGCAGCACGGCGAGGATCAGCTTGCCGCGCGCCAGGCCGTCGATCACTTTCTGCGAATGGCCCGCGGCCAGTTCGTTCTCCAGGTCGAGCACGGCCTTCATCGAGGCGAGGTAGCTCTGCGAGGCCGGCAGCACCTTGGCGCCGAGCAGCGCCTCGGCGGCGATCGGGTCGGCGTTCTTGACCAGCCCCATCAGCTCCTTGCGCAGGTCGAGGTAGGCCTTGCGCTTCTCGCCCACCTCGGCCATCAGCGCCTTGCCGCGTTCGCTGGTGATGCTGGCCTCCAGGTCCTTCTGGATCTCGGAGATCTTCGCCGAGGTCTCCTTCATCAGCGGGCCGAAGTGCGCCTCCACCTGCGGCATGCCGGTGGCCTTGGCGATGGCCAGCGTGCGCGTCACGTTCAGCTCGGTGTATGCCGTCCACTGCGCGGCCAGGCCGGCGCGGCGGCTGTACTCGTCCGCGGTACGGCTGTGCTCGGCGTTGGCCAGCAACTGCGTGAACGCGGCGGCGAACATCACCGCCGTCAGCGCCAGCAGCGCGCCAAAGCCCAACGCGAGGCGCTGGCCGATCTTGAAGTTGTTCAGGTTCATGGTGACGGGCCGGTGAGGGTTGAGGCGATTCGGCTCAGTGACGCGAGCGGCGCTGCAGGCTGCCCACGTCGAGGATGAGGGCGACGCGGCCGTCGCCCATGATGGTGGCGCCCGACACGTCGTCGACGCGGCGGTAGTTGGCTTCGAGGTTCTTGACGACCACCTGCTGCTGGCCGAGCAGCTCGTCGACCAGCAGCGCGACGCGGCCGCCCTCGGCTTCGACGACGACCAGGATCTCGCTGACCTTCTCGAAATCGAAGCGCGGCACGTCGAACACCCGCTCGAGCTCGATCACCGGCATGTACTCGTCGCGCACCTCGACCACGCGGCCGCTGCCGCCGATCGTGCGCACCATGCCGGGCTGCACCTGGAAGGATTCGACCACGCTGGACAGCGGCAGGATGTAGACCTCCTCGCCGACGCCCACGCTCATGCCGTCCATGATCGCCAGCGTCAGCGGCAGGCGCACCTTGACGCTCATGCCGTAGCCCTCGGCCGAGTCGATCTCGACCGTGCCGCCCAGCGAGGTGATGTTCTTCTTCACCACGTCCATGCCGACGCCGCGGCCCGACACGTCGGTGACGACTTCGGCGGTCGAGAAGCCCGGCGCGAAGATCAGCGCCCAGACGTCCTGGTCGCTCATCGAGTCGGGCGCGTCGATGCCCTTCTCGCGCGCCTTCTTCAGCAGCTTCTCGCGCGACAGGCCCTTGCCGTCGTCGCGCACCTCGATGACGATCGAGCCGCCCTGGTGCGAGGCGCTCAAGGTGATCGTGCCGTGCTCGGGCTTGCCGCGGGCGATGCGCTCGGCCGGCAGCTCGATGCCGTGGTCGCAGCTGTTGCGAACCAGGTGGGTGAGCGGGTCGGTGATCTTCTCGACCAGGCCCTTGTCGAGCTCGGTGGCCTCGCCGTGCGTGACGAACTCGACCTTCTTGCCGAGCTTGCCGGCCAGGTCGCGCAGCATGCGCGGGAAGCGGTTGAACACCACCGACATCGGAATCATGCGGATCGACATCACCGATTCCTGCAGGTCGCGCGTGTTGCGCTCCAGGTCGGCGAGGCCGGCGGCGAGCTGCTGGTACAGCGCCGTGTCGACGTTCTTGCTGTTCTGCGCCAGCATGGCCTGCGTGATGACGAGCTCGCCGACGAGGTTGATCAGCTGGTCGACCTTCTCCACCGAGACGCGCAGCGTCGAGGCTTCGAGCGTGGCGGCTGCCGACTTCTCGGTCTTGGGCGCGGGGCGCGCGGCCGGCTTGGGCGCGGCTGCGGCCGGCGCGGCTTCGGCGGCCGGCTTGGCGGCGGCGGCGCCGCCCGGAGCGCCCGGCGCATCGTCGAAGAAGCCGTAGCCGGGGTCGGCCGCCTCTTCCGGCGGCGCGCCGGGGTTGCCGGCGTGGAAGCCATAGCCCGGGCCGAGCGGCAGCAGCGCCACCGCTTCGCGCGGCACGTGGAAGGTGAACAGGTCCAGCAGGTCGCTGTCGCTGCTGGTGGTGGTGATCTTGAAGCGGCGCATGCCGTCGCTGGCCTGGCCGCCGTCGATCGGCTCGATCGTGCCGAGATCGCTGATCTCCTTGAACAGATCGATCAGGTTGTCGGCCATCTCGGGCTTGTCGAGCGGGCCGACGCGCAATTCGAGCGCGCGCGCGCCGGCGCCGGCCGGCGCGGCGGGGGCGCTCGCCGCAGCCGCGGCCGGCGCGGCCGGCACCGACGCGGGCGGCGTTTCGCCGGCCACCAGCGCGCGGATGTTGAACAGCAGTTCCGTCGTGTCGATCGCCTCGCCGCCGGCGCCCTGGTGGCGCGCCAGCTGCGCGCGCAGCGCGTCGCCCGAGGCGAGCAGCACGTCGACCATCGCGGCCGTCGGCGCGAGTTCGTGGCGGCGCAGCTTGTCGAGCAGCGTCTCCATCTGGTGCGTCAGCTCGGCCACGTCGGCGAAGCCGAAGGTCGCCGCGCCGCCCTTGACGGAATGCGCGCAGCGGAAGATCGAGTTCAGCTCCTCGTCGTCGGCCGCCTCGATGTCGACCTCGAGCAGCAGCTGCTCCATGCGCTCGAGGTTCTCGCCGGCCTCCTCGAAGAAGACCTGGTAGAACTGGCTCAGGTCGATGCCGGCGCCGGCGTTGGCGCTGTCGGTACTCATCTCGGCCATGACGGCGTGCTCCTGTCGTTCGCTTCTTCGTCCGCGCGCTTCAGCGGATCACCTTCTTGATGACCTCGATCAGCTTGGTCGGGTCGAAAGGCTTGACCAGCCAGCCGGTGGCGCCGGCGGCACGGCCGGCCTGCTTCATCTGGTCGCTCGACTCGGTGGTCAGGATCAGGATCGGGGTGGCCTTGAACTTCGGGTTGTCGCGCAGCTTCTTCGTCAGCCCGATGCCGTCCAGGCGCGGCATGTTCTGGTCGGTCAGCACCAGGTCGAAATCGCGCGCGCCGGCCTTTTCCCAGGCGTCCTGGCCGTCCACGGCCTCGACGACGTTGTAGCCGGCGCTCTTGAGGGTGAACGAGACCATCTGGCGCATCGAGGCCGAGTCGTCCACGGCGAGGATTGAGTGCATGTCGGGCTCCAGTAACGAGTGGATTTCGGGTGGATTGCGGATTTCTTGAATGCCGGAGGTCTTGCAGCGTCCTAGAACAGCTCGACGGAGCCGGCGTCCATCTCGTCCTGCGTGACGGGGTTGGGCCGCAGCGGCGCCGATTCGACGACGGCCGCGCCGTCCTCGTCCTCGCCCATCGCCTCGGCGGCGAGGCGGTCGGCGCAGCTGCGCAGCCGCGTGTTGGTGTGGTGGATCAGCTGCGAGGCCATGTCCTGGAACTGCATCGCGGTGATCGCGCCGGCCATGTGCTGCATCGCGTCGTGCAGCTGGCGCACGTCGACCTCGGGGTGCTGCGCCATCGTGTGCAGCAGGTGGTTCAGCTGGCCCGACGCGCCGTAGAAGTGGCCCAGCAGCGCGTCGCTGGCGTCGCCGAGCAGGCGTTGCAGGCGCTCCAGGTCGTTGCTGGCCGTCATCAGGTTGTCCTGGATGTCGGCGGCAGCCATCAACGGCAGGGGACTGCTGCTCCCACCGGGGTCGATTTCGAGGCGGTCTGACATCGTGGCTCCGCTGAATGTGCCGATGCCGGCGCGCAGGCGCCGGCGACTCAAGTCATTTTCGGCAGAGCCCCGCCAATCATTAAGGTGATGTCTGCGCGGATTGCCCGCCAGATCCACCCCTTCGGGCGCGGCATACTTCACGCATGCCCATCCCTCGACTCGCGCATGCGCTGCGCGTCCTGCACCTGGAGGACTCGGCGCCCGACCACGAGCTGATGCTGGCGCACCTGCGCCGCGGCGGCATCGAGGTGCGCTCGCTGCGCGTCGATTCGGAAGGCGCCTTCCTCGCCGCCCTGCAGCAGGACTGGGACGTGGTGCTGTCCGACTTCAACCTGCCCGGCTTCTCCGGCCTGGTGGCGCTCGACCTGCTGCGCGCGAGCGGCCGCGACATCCCCTTCATCCTGGTCTCCGGCGAGATCGGCGAGGACGTGGCCGTCGAGGCGATGCGCAACGGCGCGTCCGACTACCTGCTGAAGAACAACCTGGCGCGGCTGGTGCCGGCCATCCTGCACGCGGTCGAGGCCACCGAGACGCGCCACGCGCGCGAGCGCGCCGACCGCGAGCTGAACAAGTCGCGCCAGCGCCTGCGCGAGCTGGCCCAGCACCTGCAGACCAGCATCGAGCACGAGCGCGCGGCGATCGCGCGCGAGATCCACGACGACGTCGGCGGCTCGCTGACCGCGCTGAAGTTCGACCTCGCCTGGATCGCCCGCCACACCACCGACGAGGGCGTGCGGCTGCGCGTGCAATCGGCGCTCGAGACGGTGACGCTGGCGATCGAATCGAGCCAGCGCATCATGCACAACCTGCGCCCGGCGATCCTCGAGCAGGGCCTGGTGGCGGCGCTGCAGTGGATCGCCTCGCGCTTCGAGAAGCGCACCGGCATTCCCTGCGAGGTGCGCATTCCGTCACACGCGCCCGAGTGGCCGCCGGGCGTGCCGCTGGTGGCCTACCGCACCGCGCAGGAGGCGCTGACCAACATCACCAAGCACGCGCAGGCCACGCGCGTGCAGATCGATCTCTCGCTGGCCGGCGGCGTGATGTCGCTGGAGATCAGCGACAACGGCCGCGGCCTGTCGCAGCAGGATCTGGCCAAGGCGCGCTCGTTCGGCATCCGCGGGCTGCACGAGCGGGCCGGCACGGTGGGCGGCTGGGTCGACCTGTCCAGCGGGCCGGCCGGAACCACCCTGATACTCTCGGTCCCGTTGAACACGCCGGGCGAGACCGCGCCGATGCCCAGCGGGCCGGGCGGCGAGCCGGACGATCCATCGCAGTGGGGGGGTCTGTGATCAAAGTCATGCTGTGCGACGACCACGCGCTGATCCGGCGCGGCATCCGCGACACGCTGTCGGACGCGCCGGACATCGAGGTGGTCGGCGAGGCCGGCGACTACGGCGAACTGCGCACGCTGCTGCGCCAGGCCAGCTGCGACGTGCTGGTGCTCGACATCAACCTGCCCGGCGGCCGCTCGGGCCTGGACGTGCTGCACGTGCTGAAGGACGAGGGCCTGCCGATGCGCGTGCTGGTGGTGTCCATGTACCCGGAGGACCAGTACGCGATCCGCGCGCTGCGCGCCGGCGCCTACGGCTACGTCAACAAGGGCGGCGATCCGGCGCTGCTGGTGGCCGCGGTGCGCACCGTGGCGCAGGGGCGCAAGTACGTCACGCCCGAGATCGCGCAGATGCTGGTCGAGAGCCTGACCGCGCCGGTGGTCGAGAACTCGCACGACAAGCTCTCCGACCGCGAGCTGCAGACGCTGGTGCTGATCGCCTCCGGCAAGCGCCTGTCCGACATCGCCGAGGAGCTCAAGCTCAGCCCCAAGACCGTCAGCGTCTACCGCGCGCGCGTGCTGGAGAAGCTGTCGCTGACGAACAACTCCGAGATGACGGTCTACGCAATCCGCAACGGGCTGGTGGGCAGCTGAGAGCCACCGATCCGGGGGACGGCGCCGGCCAGATGCGGCGTGCGTCACGCGCGGGCCGACCGGGTGGGCTCAAGACCGCAGAAGTGATGCCGAAAGCGCGGAAGATCGGGGGCAGCGTCCTTCGACGCACCCTTTGCCGCCGCCCGATCGAATGCTTCTTGCCGCCTCCTTCCTCGTGACCGCCGCGCTGCTGTGGCTGGCCGGCGGCGTCGCCGCGCGCGCCGAGCGGCGCGCCCGGCCGGTCGCGCTGGCGGTGCGCGGCGGTGCCGCGCTGCTGGCGGCCTGCGCGCTGTGGTGGCCGCCGCACCTGTTGCAGGCCGAGGGCACGCTGGGTGCCGGCGCGGGCGGGGCCGCGATGCTCGGCTGGCTGCCGGTGCTGGGCCTCGCGCTGCTGGCGCTGGCCACCGGGCGCGCGGCGGCGGCACGCTCCATCGCCGGCGGGCTGACGGGCGGCGTGGCCACGCTGGCGGCCGCCTACGGCTTCGCGATGCTGATGCTGCCGGGGCTGTTCCGCGTCGTCGCGCCGCTCGGCCTGACGGCCGGCGAGGGCCTGCCGATCACGCTGCTGGCGCTGGCGCTGGTGGCGCTGTTCCTGCCGGTCCGGCGACGCCGGCTCGGCATCACGCTGCGCGGCATCGGCGCATCGATCGCGGCCGGCGTGGTGGCGCTGGCGCTGTCTCCTTTCGGCGACCAGCCGCTGCCGAGCGGCATCTGGTCCGAGCTGGCCGTGCTGGCGGTGCTCGGCACGCTGGCCGGCGTGCTGTGCGCGGTGCTCGCGCAGGGCGAAGTGGCGGCGGTGTCGTCGTCGTCCTCGCCGCGCGCGGCGCGCGGCGGGTCCGCCGTCGACGGGCTGACCGGCCTGCCGACGCGCCAGTTCTTCGAGGAGCGCCTGGCTTCGGCGGCGCGCCGCTGCGAGAGCAACAAGACCAAGCTCGCGGTGCTGTTCATCGACCTCGACGGTTTCAAGCCCGTCAACGACACCTACGGCCATGCCAGCGGCGACCGCGTGCTCGAGCAGGTCGGCATCCGGCTGCGCTCGATCACGCGCGGCGCCGACGTGGCCGCGCGCGTCGGCGGCGACGAGTTCCTGATGCTGCTGCCGGCGATCAGCTCGCAGGAGTCGGTGGCGCGCATCGCCAGGGCGATGATCGAGC
Organism: Pseudomonadota bacterium; assembly: GCA_029779845.1. Lineage (GTDB taxonomy): Bacteria > Pseudomonadota > Gammaproteobacteria > Burkholderiales > Burkholderiaceae_C > Piscinibacter. The sequence continues at coordinate 7,202 of JAKOZT010000032.1, forward strand.
TGCTGAGCCGGCCGTACAAGGTGGACGAGCGCGAGGTCAACATCTCCTGCTCGGTGGGCATCGCGCTCTATCCGGACGGCTGCAAGCCCAACAAGCTGATCCCGCGCGCCGACGCGGCGATGTACGCCGCCAAGCGAGCCGGCGGCACGCGCCATGCGTTCTTCCTGCCCGAGATGGACCACGACGCGAAGCAGAACTTCGAGCTGGTGCGCGACCTGCGCCGCGCGCTGGCCAACAACGAGCTGGAGCTGTACTTCCAGCCCAAGATCGACGCGCGCAGCGGCCAGGTGACCGCTGCCGAGGCGCTGCTGCGCTGGAACCATCCCAAGCTCGGCACCGTGATGCCCGACGAGTTCGTCAAGCTCGCCGAACGCAGCGGCCTGATCGGCGCGATGGGCGACTGGGTGATCGAGGCCGCCTGCAAGCAGGCGCGCTCGTGGCGCGACAAGGGCCTGCGCATGCGCGTGGCGATCAACCTGTCGGCCAACCAGATGCGCCAGGACGACATCGTCGACCGCATCACCGAGGCGCTCAAGCGCCACAAGATCCGCCCCTCGCTGCTGACCTGCGAGATCACCGAGTCGACCGCGATGGAGGACACGCGCGCGACGCAGGAGACCTTCCGCCGCCTCGGCGAGCTGGGCGTGCACCTGTCGATCGACGACTTCGGCACCGGCCACTCGAGCCTGGCCTACCTGCGCAAGCTGCCGGCCGAGGAGCTGAAGATCGACCGCATGTTCGTGCAGGACCTGGAGCACAGCGCCGACGCGCGCGCGGTGGTCGACGCGGTCGTCAAGCTCGCGCACGCGCTCGGCCTGAAGGTGGTGGCCGAGGGCGTGGAGAACCCGCGCCAGCACCAGATCCTCGCCGAGATGGGCTGCGACGAGCTGCAGGGCTACCTGTTCGCGCGCCCGATGACGGCGCGCGCGCTGCTGCTGTGGGCGCTGGGCGACCGCGGCGAAAGCTCGGTGTTCCGCAACTCGCTGTTCGGCGAGACGCGCCAGACCTCGCGGCTGGCGACGCAGCCGCATTCGAGCGAGCCGTTGAAGGCGGCTTGAAGCTGGTTCATGCGTGGGCTCGAGCGGCCCGGACGGATCTTTGCCGAACCAGAGGTGGCGTGCCACCTGACGGCATGCCACCGTTGGTTCAGCGCGTCGCCCGCCGCCGCACGCACTCCAGGTAACGCTCCCCGTCCGGCGGCAGCCCGCTCTTCTGCGAGGCCCAGATCATCTCGCCCAGGCATTCCATCACCTCGTGCTGCGCCTCGTGCGCCGAGCCGCGCTTGGCGGCCAGCAGCGCGAAGGCCTGCTTGATGCCGCGCGGCTGGTCGATGGCGATCTGCTCGGTGATCGTCAGGTGCATCGAAAGATGCAGGAACGGATTGGTGCGCCCGCTCTCGACGTCGTAGACCGCCGCCAGCGCGGCGTCCAGGTCGTCGAGCTCGGCGTGGTACTCCGGATGCTCGGCGATCCAGTCGGCGGCGATGGTTTCCATCGGCGTGAGCGGCGCACGCTCGCGCAGCTTCTTGCGCGTCTCGCAGAAGAAGCGCCGCACGTCGTTCTGGGAAGGGGCAAACATCGCACAATTGTCGCCTCATGACGGCATGGAACCTGTTGCGCGGCATGCCGCTGATCACCGATCCGGCTTTCTGGGCCGTGGCCGTGCCGGCGGTGCTGATGATGGGCTTGAGCAAGAGCGGTTTCCTCGGCGGCTTCGGCTCGCTGGCGGTGCCGCTGATGGCGCTGACGATTCCGGTGCCGCAGGCGGCGGCGATCATGCTGCCGCTGCTGCTGGTGATGGACGCCACCGGCCTGCAGCAGCTCTGGCGTCACTGCGACCGCGCGCTGCTGCGCCGCCTGCTGCCGGCCGGGCTGCTCGGCACGCTGGTGGGCACGGCGCTGTTCGGCGTGCTGAGCACGGCCACGGTGGCCGCTGTCGTCGGCGCGCTGACGCTGCTCTTCCTCGCGCAGCGCCTTGCCTTCCCGCCGCGCGCCGATTCGCCGCCGCCGCCCAAGGCCGTCGGCTTCGTGCTCGGCATCGCCTCGGGCTTCACCAGCTTCGTCGCGCACGCCGGCAGCCCGCCCTTGAATGCCTACGTGCTGCCGCTGCGCCTGAACCCGGTGACCTACGCCGCCACCGCCGCGGTGTTCTTCGCGGCGGTGAATCTGTCGAAGTGGATTCCCTACGCCTGGCTCGGCCTGATCGACCTGCGCAACATGGCGACCTCGCTGCTGCTGATGCCGCTCGCGCCGATCGGCGTGTGGCTGGGCATCCGCGCGACGAAACGCATCGACCCGAGTTGGTTCTACCGCATCGCCTACGCCGGCATGGCGCTCACGGGCCTCAAGCTGCTCTACGACGGCTTGCGCTGAAGCGCGGCGAGGATGGCGTCTATGTTGTGCGCCATCAGCTTCAGATACGTGTCGGGGCCCTTGCCGGGCAGCGCCAGCGCGTCGGAGTAGAGCGTGCCGCCGATGCGCGCGCCGGTCTCCTGCGCGATGCGCTCGATGCTGCGCGGCTCGCTGATGTTCTCGACGAACAGCGCCTGCGCCTTGTTGCGGCGCAGTTCGCGGATCACCGCGGCGACGTCGGCAGCCGAGGCTTCGCTGGCGGTGCTCCAGCGGCGCGGCGCGATGAACGCGATGCCGTAGGCCTCGCCGAGGTAGCCGAAGGCGTCGTGCGTGCTGACGACGCGGCGCTGCGCGCGCGGGATGGCGTCGAAGGCGGCGCGCGCGCGCGCATCGAGCGCGGCCAGCTGGGCGCCGTAGGCGCGGGCGCGCGCGCCGATCGCCTCGGCCTGCGCCGGCGCGGCGGCGGCCAGCGCGGCGCGGATGTTCTCGACGTAGCGCTGCGCGTGCACGAGGCTCTGCCAGGCGTGCGGGTCGACCTCCGCGCCCAGGCGGCGCGGCGTGATGCCGTTCGTTGCCACGACCACCGTGCCGCGGTAGCCGGAGCTGCGGATCAGCCGCTCGATCCAGCCTTCGAAATGCAGGCCGTTGACGATCACGAGATCGGCCTGCGCGAGCCGGCGCGCGTCGGCCGGCGTCGGCTCGAAGACGTGCGCGTCGGCATTCGGGCCGACCAGCGAATGCACCTGCGCCGCGTCGCCGGCCACTTCGCGCGCCATGTCGGCCAGCAGCGAGAAGCTCGCCACCACTCGCAGAGGGCGCGCCGGTTGAGCGCGCAGCGGCAGCGCGGCGGCGGCGAGAGCGGCGAGTGCGCTGCGGCGATGCATCATCGAATCAGGCCGCACGGTGCGCGTGCAGCGCGAGGCGCCGCGCCAGCAGGCTGTCGTGCCGCCCCGCCAGCAGCGAGCCCACGTAGGCCAGCCCGGCCAGCAGCACGATCGCCGGCCCCGAGGGCAGCTGCAGGTGGTAGCTCAGCAGCAGCCCGCCGGCGGCACTGGCCAGCGCGATCAGCGCCGCCACCGCCGCGAGGCTCCACACCTCGCGCGCCCAGAAGCGCGCCGCGGTGGCCGGCAGCATCATCAGGCCCACCGCCATCAGCGTGCCCAGCGCCTGGAAGCCGGCGACGAGGTTGAGCACCACCAGGCCGAGGAAGACGAAGTGCAGCGTGCGCTCGGCGCCGCCCACCGCGCGCAGGAAGCCGGGGTCGACGCTGGCCACCAGCAGCGGCCGGTACAGCGCCGCCGCCGCCAGCAGCGTGAGGCTGGCCACCGCGGCGACGCCGACCAGCGCCGTGTCGTCCACCGCCAGGATGCTGCCGAACAGCACGTGCATCAGGTCCACCGGCGTGCCGTGCGTCGAGATGATCAGCACGCCGGCGGCCAGCGCGATCAGGTAGAAGGCGGCGAAGCTGGCGTCCTCGCGCTGCGTGGTCACCTGCGCCACCCAGCCGGCCAGGAGCGCCACCAGCAGCGCGGCGGCCAGCCCGCCGGCGCCCATCGCCGGCAGCGAGAAGCCGGCCAGCGCGAAGCCGATCGCCGCGCCGGGCAGCACCGCGTGCGCCATCGCGTCGCCCATCAGGCTCATGCGGCGCAGCACCAGCAGCGTGCCCATCGGCGCGCTGCCCAGCGCGAGCGCGAGGCTGGCCACCAGCGCGCGGCGCATGAAGCCGAATTCGGCGAAGGGCTGGATGAAGAGTTCGTACACGCCCATCGTCGTCACGCGGCGCGCTCGCAGACGGGTGCCGCCTCGTCCCAGCGCTCGGCCATCTGGCGCGCGCGGAACAGGTTGCCTGCGTGCAGCACCCGCGGCGTCGGCCCCCAGGCGAGCGGCTCGCGCGCCAGCAGCAGCGCGTGCGGAAAGTGCTCGCGCACCAGCTCCATGTCGTGCAGCACCGCCACCACGGTGCGGCCCTCGGCGTGCCAGCGGTGCACCACGCGCAGCAGGTCGGCGCAGGTGCGCGCGTCGATGCCGTTGAAGGGCTCGTCGAGCAGGATCAGCCGCGCGTCCTGCACCAGCACGCGCGCGAACAGCACGCGCTGGAACTGGCCCACCGACAGCTCGCCGATGCGGCGCTGCTCGAAGCCGGCGAGGCCGACCGCACCGAGCGCCTCGCGCGCCTTGGCGATCAGCGCCGCGTCGAGCGCGCCGAAGGCGCCGCGCCGCGGCCAGTGGCCGAGCGCGACGAAGTCGAGCACGCCGAGCGGGAAGCCGCGGTCGATGTGCGACTGCTGCGGCAGGTAGGCGATGCGGCCGGCGAGTTCGGGGTCGATTTCGATGCGCCCGGCGCTGGCCGGCAGCCGGCCCGCCAGCGCTTCGAGCAGGCTGCTCTTGCCGGCGCCGTTCGGGCCGATCACGGCGGTCAGCGAGCCGGCGGCGAGTTCGCCGCTGAGGTGATGCACCGCCGGGTGGCGCTGGTGCGTCACCGTCAGGTCGACGATGCGGACGGCGGGGGATGTCGGCCCCTCGCCCGATGGATACATCGGTCGATCCCCCTGGGGGATGCGGGCCGGCTTGGGAGCGGCCCGGCGCTCGGCCCGCTTCATGCGGAAAGATCCGTCAGCGCCCAGGCGACGGCGGCCCACAGCAGCGCCACCGCGGCCAGCGCCGCCAGCACGCGCGAGGCCGCGCCGCGCATCAGCACGCTCGCGCCTTCGCTCGCAGGGGCCGGCGCGTGCTCGTGGTCGTGGTCGTGCCCGTGGGCATGCACGTGCTCGTGGCTCATGCCGCGCTCCCCGCGCTCTCCGCGCAATCGGCGCAGCGCCCGCGCAGCGTGAGCTCGTGCTGTTCGATGCGAAAGCCCGCCGGGGCCAACTTCTCGATGCCGCCCGGGCAGGCGTGGATCGGGAAGACGCGGTCGCACACGATGCAGTGGAAGTGGTGGTGATGGTGCGCCGCCCGCCCGCGCGCATGCGCATGGCCGCAGGGCGCCTCGAAGCGCGCCGGCTGGCCGGGCAGGTCGACCCTCACCACCTGCGCCTCCTCGTGCAGCGCGCGCAGCTGGCGGTAGACGGTCGAGAGGTTCAGCGTCGGCACCTCGGCGCGCGCCAGCGCGAGGATCTCCGCCGGCGCGAGCGAACGGCCGCTTTGCGCGAGCGAGCGCAGCACGGCGTCCTTCTGGCGCGTCTGGCGGGTCGGGCGGATGTCGGCATCGTTCATCGAGGTGCGCATCTTATTGCAAATGCGATTGCATTTGCCCGATGCACCCCTGCGGGCTCAGGGCAGGCCGCGTTGCCGCCCCGCCGCCTCGCGCTCGCGCGCGAACTGTTCCTCCAGCTGCTGGCGGCCTTGCTGCGCGATCGCGATCAGCTTCTGCTCGTCGCCGAAGTGGTGGCGCATCTGCTCCACCAGCTCGATGTTGTGCTGGCGGAAGCGCAGCGCCAGCGTGTGCGCCTGGCCGGCCTCGATGCCCAGCGCTTCGAGCGCGCTGCGCCCGCTCTGCAGCGCCGACTCGAAGGTCTCGCGCTCGACCGCCTCGATGCCGAGGTTGCGCAGCTGGTAGTAGTGCGACACGTTGCGCGCCCGCGCCACGATCACCAGCTGCGGAAAGTGCTGGCGCACCAGCCTGGCCACCGCCACGCTCTGCTCGACGTCGTCGATCGCCAGCACGAACAGGCGCGCCGTCGCCGCGCCGGCGCTGCGCAGCAGATCGAGCCGCGTCGCGTCGCCGTAGTACACCGGCCAGCCGAAGCGGCGGATCGCCTCGACCTGCTCGGCATCGTGCTCCAGCACGGTGGCCGAGAAGCCGCTGGCGAACAGCAGCCGGCCGACGATCTGCCCGTAGCGCCCGAAGCCGGCGATGATCACCGGCTCGGCATGGCCCTCGCTGATGCGGTCGTAATCGGCGGCGGCGCGGTCCTGCGCGGCGTGGCGGCGCGCGCGCAGGCGGTCGGAGCCGATCAGCAGCAGCGGCGTCAGCAGCATCGACAGCGCCACCGCCGCCACCAGCAGCGACGATGTCGGCGCGTCGATCACGCTCGCCGCGGCGGCGGCCTGGAACACCACGAAGCCGAACTCGCCGCCTTGCGCGAGCAGGATCACGAAGGGCGCGCGCTCGCGCGGCGGGATCGGCATCGCGCGGCTCATCGCCCACAGCACGATCGCCTTCACGAGCAGGAAGCCCAGCACGATGCCGGCCACCCGCAGCGGCTGCGCCCACACCACCGCGAAGTCGATGCTCATGCCCACGGCGATGAAGAAGAGGCCGAGCAGCAGGCCCTTGAAGGGCTCGATGTCGGTTTCCAGCTCGCGGCGGTATTCGCTCTCGGCCAGCAGTACGCCGGCGAGGAAGGCGCCCAGCGCCATCGACAGGCCGACCGACTCCATCAGCGCCGCGGTGGCCACCACCAGCAGCAGCGACGCGGCGGTGAAGATCTCCGGCGTGCGGCTGCGCGCGATCCAGCGCAGCGCCGGGCGCAGCAGCAGCCGGCCGCCGAGCACGATCAGCGCGATCACGCCGGCCGCCTTGGCCGCGCCCGCCCAGCCGCCGCCGTCGTGCGCCGCGCCGGCGGCGCCGGCCAGCAGCGGCACGAAGGCGAGGATGGGGATGGCCGCCACGTCCTGCAGCAGCATCACCGCGAGCACGCCCCGGCCCGAGCTGGTGGCCGTCAGGTTGCGCTCGGCGAGCACGCCCAGGCCGATGGCCGTCGAACTCATCGCCAGCCCGAGCGCGGCCACCAGGGCCACGTGCCAGTCGACGCCGCAGGCGATGGCCACGCCGGCCAGCAGCGCCGCCGAGCCGAACAGCTGCACGCTGCCCCAGCCGAACACCGAGCCGCGCATCGCCCACAGCCGGCGCGGCTCCAGTTCGAGGCCGACCAGGAACAGCATCAGCACCACGCCGAACTCGGCGAAGTGCAGCATGTGCTGCGGGTCGGACACCAGCTTCAGCCCCCAGGGCCCGATGACGATGCCGGCAGCCAGGTAGCCGATGATCGATCCGAGGCCGAGCGCCTTGGCCAGCGGCACCGCCAGCACCGCCGCGGCGAGGTAGACCAGGCTGCCGCGCAGCCAGTCGAAGTGCTCCATCAGGGCGCCTCGCAGGCCGCGCAGCGGGGCCACTCGGCGATTTCCGGCCCGGCGGGCGGGCGCGCGGCCGGCACCAGCACCTCGGGTTCTTCTTGAGTCGGCATGGGATGGGGGCGGGGCCGGGGTGCCGCTACCATACCCGCAAAGCCCGACCAACACAGACGAGGACGGAGGCCCGCATGCCGGTGATCGTGGTGGCCAATCCCAAGGGAGGCGTTGGCAAGAGCACGCTGTCGACCAATCTGGCGGGCTACCTCGCCGCGCGCGGGCACGCGGTGATGCTCGGCGACGTCGACCGCCAGCAGTCGGCGCTGACCTGGCTCGCGCTGCGCCCGCCGCAGCTGCGCCCCATCGGCACCTGGGACAGGCACGGCGAGCTGGTGCGTCCGCCCAAGGGCACCACGCACGTGGTGCTCGACACGCCGGCCGGCCTGCACGGCAAGCGCCTCGACGAGGTGATGAAGCTGGCCGACAAGGTGATCATCCCGATCCAGCCGAGCATCTTCGACATCCACGCCACGCACGCCTTCGTCAACGAGCTGCTGGCGCACAAGCGCAGCGACAGGGTGAAGTTCGGCATCGTCTGCATGCGCGTGCGCGAGGGCACGCTGTCGGCCGAGCACCTGCGCGCCTTCGTCGACAAGCTGAAGGTGCCGCTGATCGGCCAGCTGCGCGACACGCAGAACTACGTGCACCTCGCGGCCCACGGCCTGACGCTGTGGGACGTGGGCGCGGCGCGCTTCGAGCGCGACCACGAGCAATGGAAGAGCATCGTCGAATGGGTGGATGCATGAGGAGATTCGCATCGCTGGAGGAACTCGGGCGCGAACTGGGCCAGGTCGTCGGCACCAGCGAGTGGGTGACGATCACGCAGGAGCGCATCGACGAGTTCGCGCGCGCCACCGGCGACCTGCAGTGGATCCACGTCGACCCGGCGCGCGCCGCCGCCGGGCCGTTCGGCACGACCATCGCGCACGGCTTCCTGACGCTCTCGCTGCTGCCGCAGATGGGCGAATCGGCGCTGGACATTGGCGGCGTGCGCATGGGCGTCAACTACGGGCTGAACAAGGTGCGCTTCCCGGCGCCGGTGCCGGTGGGCAGCCGGCTGCGCGGGCACTTCAAGCTGACCGGCTTCGAGCCCATCGAGGGCGGCGCGCAGATCACCTTCGAGGTCACGATGGAGCGCGAGGGCTCGGCCAAGCCGGTGTGCGTGGCCGAATCGCTGTCGCGCCGCTACGTGTAGAGCTGAAGGAGCCACGGCCATGAAAGTCCTGCTGATCGACGACCACCCGCTGATCCTCTCGGCGCTCAAGACGGTGATCCAGGGCCTGGGCGAGGGCGTGAGCGTGGTCGGCGCGGCCAGCGCCGCCGAAGCGCGCGCCACGCTCGCCGCCGACCCCGACTTCGACCTCGTGCTGCTCGACCTCGCGCTCGGCGACGCGCACGGCTTCGACGTGCTGACCGAGTTCCGCGCCCAGTACCCGGCGCTGCCGGTGGTGGTGGTGTCGGCCTCGGACCGCAGCAGCGACGTGATCCACGCCATCGACCTCGGCGCGATGGGCTTCGTGCCCAAGCGCGCCAGCAACGACATCCTGTTCGAGGCGCTGCACGTGGTGATGTCCGGCGGCATCTACGTGCCGCCGATGACGCTGCGCAGCTTCGACGACGCGCCCGCGCCGTCCGCCGCCGGCAGCGTGCCGCAGGCGCTGGCCGTGGTGCGCGAGCACGCCGAGGCCGGGCAGGGGCAGAAGGCGGTGCCGCTCGCCTCGATCGGCCTGACGCCGCGCCAGACCGACGTGCTGGCGCTGCTGCTGCAGGGCAAGCCGAACAAGCTGATCGCGCGCGACCTGAACCTCTCCGTCGAGACCGTGAAGGACCACGTCGCCGCCGTGCTGCGCGCGCTCAACGTCAGTTCGCGCACGCAGGCGGTGCTGGCGGTCAGCCAGATGACGCACCAGGGCGGCCTGAACGCATGGCGCAACCCGACGCGCTGAGCGCCGCGGGCGTGCCCTCCGCGCGCCCCGCGCCGCCGCCGCGCGAGGCGCTGCTGCCCGACGAGGTGCTGGCGCTGTACGCCTTCACCGGCGCCACGCTGGCCGGGCTGGCGGGCGGCTTCGGCCTGATGCTGATGCTGTTCTGGGCGAGCGCGCGCACGCCGCGCTTCCTCGCCTGGGCGGCGCTGTTCGTCGGGCTGTGGATCGCGCGCATCGTGCTGGCGCGCGCCTTCCGGCGCGCCTTCAAGAGCGGCGCGGCGATGGACTGGCCGCGCTGGCAGCTGCGCTGGAACGTGCTGACGCTCGCCTCCGCCTCGGCCTGGGGGCTGTCGGGCTGGCTGTTCCACTCGCGCGCGATCGGCATCCAGCACATCGGCCTGATCCTGGTGATCTACACCTTCTGCATCGCGGTGGTGCCGGTGCTGGGCAACCACCCGCGCATGTTCGTCGCCTACGTGACGATCTGCTTCACGCCGCTGATCGCGCGCATCGCGATGGTCGGCGATGCCTACAGCTACCAACTGGCCGGCATGCTGGCGATCATCGTCTCGCTGACCACCGTGCTGGCGCGCAACTACCGCCACACGCTGCAGCGCCTGCTCGAGCACAAGCTGCGCGCCGACACGCTGGCCGCGCAGCTGCGGGTGGAAACGCGCGCCGCCGAGGCGGCGCGCCAGGAGGCCGAGATCGCCAATCGCGCGAAGACGCAGTTCTTCACCGCCGCCAGCCACGACCTGCGCCAGCCGCTGCACGCGATGGGCCTGTTCGCCGAGGCGCTGCGCCAGCGCACCCACGAGCCCGAGGTGGCCAACCTCGTCAACAGCATCAACGCCTCGGTCGACGCGCTCGAGGGCCTGTTCTCCGAGCTGCTCGACATCACCCGCATCGACGCCGGCGGCGTCGACGTGCGGCCGCAGCACTTCGAGTTCGACGACATCCTGCGCAAGCTGCGCCTGCACTTCGAGCCCACCGCCTTCGAGAAGGGCCTGGCGCTGTCGCTGCGCGGCGGCCGCCACGTGATCCATGCCGACCCGCTGCTGGTCGAGCGCATCGTGCGCAACCTCGTCAGCAACGCGATCCGCTACACCGACGACGGCGGCGTGCTGGTGGCGGCGCGTGCGCGCGCCGGCAAGGTGATCGTGCAGGTGTGGGATTCGGGCCTGGGCATCCGCGAGCAGGAGCAGGCCAAGGTCTTCGAGGAGTTCTACCAGGTGCCCAACACGCCGGCGGTGGCGCCGCACCAGCGCAAGGGGCTGGGGCTGGGGCTGGCGATCGTCAAGCGCCTGGCCGACCTGATGGGCGCGGCGATCACGCTGCGCTCGCGCCCCGGCCACGGCACGGTGTTCACGCTCGAACTGCCGGCCGGCGAGCGCGCGCGGCCGCAGCCGGCGCCGTCGGGCAGCCGCGGCGTGCCGGGGCTGACGCTGGACGGCCGGCTGATCGTGGTGGTGGAAGACGAACCCGCGGTGCGCAGCGGCCTGGAGGTGCTGCTGCAGGGCTGGGGCGCGCAGCTGCTGTCCTTCGACAGCGTGGCCGAGTGCGCCGCCTGGGCCGCGGCCGCCGATCCCGCGAGCGTGCGGCCCGACCTGTGCATCGTCGACTACCGGCTGGAGAGCGGGCGCAACGGCGTGGAGGCGCTGGCCGCGCTGCGCCAGCGCTTCGGCGCGGCGCTGCCGGCCATCGTCGTCACCGGCAGCACGATGAGCACGCTCGACAAGGAGGCGCAGGACAAGGACTTCCACCTGCTGCTCAAGCCGGTGGTGCCCAACAAGCTGCGTGCGATGATCGCATTCAAGCTCGGCGCGCGGATGCCGCGCTGAACACCAGGTGGCAACAACCGAGGGAGGTTCGGAATGAACTGGTTCGTGGCGGTGTTGAAGAAATATGCCGAGTTCTCCGGGCGCGCGCGGCGCAAGGAGTACTGGATGTTCCTGCTGATCTACGTGCTGATCGCCATCGTCGTCGGCTTCCTCGACAACATGCTCGGCAGCGCCGGCATCCTCGGCGGCGTGCTCGGCCTGGCGCTGCTGGTGCCCAGCCTCGCGGTGACGGCGCGCCGCCTGCACGACACCGACCGCAGCGGCTGGTGGATGCTGATCGGCTTCGTGCCCGTCATCGGCGGCATCGTGCTGCTGGTCTTCATGGTGCTGGCCGGCACGCCGGGCCGCAACCAGTACGGCGAGGATCCGCTGGGCGAGGCGGAGCCGGGCTGAGGCTCTACGGCCGCGCCGCCCGCGCCCCGGCGGGCCACACGCGCAGCGGGCAGTGTCTGGCGGCGTGCGTGAAGTCCTTGTCGGTGGTCAGCAGCGTCAGCTCGTGCCGGATGCACAGCTGGGCGAGCAGCGCGTCGATGGTGCCGATCTGCACACCGGCGCGCCGGCAGGTGTTGCGGATGCCGGCCGCGGCGACGTGATCGTCGCGGTCGGGCTGCACCAGCGGCAGGGCCGCGAAACGCTCGACGATCTGCGCCTGCGCCTTCGGGCCCGAGAAGCCTTGCAGAAGCTCCTGGAGGATCAGCCCCGTGGTGACGATGACTTCCGAACCGAACAGGGCCTTCTTGAGGGCCTCCACCTGCGGCTCGGCGACTTCAGCATCGCGGCGAAGCGCCAGCGACCAGACGCTGGTGTCGACCAGCAGCGTCATTTGCCGCGCGAGCGTTCGGCCTTGGGATCGAACGACGGATCCCATTCGAGCTGGCCGAGCAGTTCGGCCACGCGCCGTTGCTCGCGGCGCGCGACGAACTCCTGCAAGGCCTTGGTGACGGCGGCCTTCTTGGTGCGCTCGCCGCTGACGCGCACCGCGCGTTCGAGAAGCTCCGGATCGAGTGCGAGATTGGTGGCCATGTGTGACTCCTTGTGCGGCAGTCTACACATTCGGGCGTCGGGCGACACCCGGGCCCGCGCTACGGCCGGGGAATCCCGGCCTCCTTCATCGACTGCTCGACGACCTGCCCCATGCGCGGGATCAGCGTGCGCATCTGGTCCTGCACGATGCTCATCGACTTCTGCATCACCACGGGCATCTTGGTGATCAGCGCCTGGCCCGCCGGCGTGCCGTAGAAGGCGATCAGGCCGGCGATCTCCTCCTGCTCGAAGCTCTCCTGGTAGATGCGCACGTACATCGGCTTGAGCGTGGCCCAGTTCAGCTCCTGCCGCATGATCGCGACGAACTTCGCCGGCATCTCGTCGAGCGCACGCTGCTGCTGCGCCGTCAGCGTGCGGTTGCCGACGCTCTGGCGCATCGACTGGCGCATCATCTGGTCGGCGTTGGCGTACATCGTGTCGAGCAGCGCTTCCGCCTTGGTCATCGCGAGCAGCTGCTCGATCGCTTCGGCCGAGGCGGGCTCGGCGTGAACACTCGCCGCAAGCACGGTCAGGCCGATGGCGGCCAGGATCTTCTTCTTCATCGTGGATCTCCCTGGGATGTGGGTATCGAGCGGCCGCCGCGGAACCGGCTTTGCCGGTCCGCCGGCGGCGCCCCCTGGGGGGAGCGCGCGAGCGCTCCGGGGGGACCTTTCAAGCCGGCTCGTACGCCAGCCGAACGTAGATCGGCGCGAAGGCCTCGGCCTGCGTGATCTCGAGCAGGCGCTCGCGCGCCAGCTCGAGCATCGCGATGAAGGTCACCACCAGCACCTGCGGGCCGCGCGTGGTGTCGAACAGGTCCTCGAACAGCGCGAAGCGCCGCCCCTGCAGGCGGCGCAGCACGATGCTCATGTGCTCGCGCACGCTCAGTTGTTCGCGCGTGATGGTGTGGTGCTGGTTCAGCTTCGCGCGGCGCAGGATGTCGGCCCAGGCGGCGCGCAGGTCGTCGGGGTCCACGTCGGGGAAGCGCGGCGCGAGCGACTGCTCGATCGCCACCTGCGCGCGCAGGAAGTCGCGGCCCAGCAGCGGCAGCGCGTCGAGCTTCGCCGCGGCGAGCTTCATCTGCTCGTACTCGATCAGCCGGCGCACCAGCTCGGCGCGCGGGTCCTCGGGCTCCTGGCCGTCGGCGCTCTTCTTCGGCGGCAGCAGCATGCGCGACTTGATCTCGATCAGCATCGCCGCCATCAGCAGGTACTCGCTGGCCAGCTCGAGGTTGGTGGCGCGGATCTGGTCGACGTAGGCCAGGTACTGGCGTGTCACGTCGGCCATCGGGATGTCGAGGATGTTGAAGTTCTGCTTGCGGATCAGGTACAGCAGCAGATCGAGCGGGCCCTCGAAGGCTTCGAGGAAGACCTCCAGCGCGTCGGGCGGGATGTACAGGTCCGTCGGCAGCGCGAAGAGGGGCTCGCCGTACAGGCGCGCCACCGCGACGCTGTCCACCTCCACCGGCGGCAGCGCCTGCGCGTCGGGGGTGGGCGGGGGCATGTCGGGCACCTCGGGCGCCGCTGCGGCCTCGTGGCTCATCGCCGCGCGAAGACTCAGTGGCCCGAGTTCTGGTAGACGTAGGGCTGCTGCGGCACGCGCGCGGCGCGGTACTCGGCCTGCGCCTCGCGGTCGATCGGCTTGTCCCACAGCAGGGCGCGGCCGGCCTGCTGCTCGGCTTCGAGGGTGGGACGCCGGGCCTTCAGCTGTTCGATGAAGGTCGTCACGTCGGACTTGTAGGGTTTCCAGAAGAGCGGCATGGCGACGATTTTATCCGGCCTCCACCCGCCGCAGGTTGCGCGCCCCGTCGAAGAAGCGGTGCGGCTCGCCGAGCATCCACTTGGCCAGCTCGTCCAGGCGCGCCGAGCCGACCTCCACCGCGGGGAAATCGAGCGTGATGGTCTCGAAGCCGTCGAGGTTGATCGCCTTGAAATGCAGCCGCGCGTCGTCGTGCTCGGGCGTCACCGTCACGCCGAAGGCGAAGTCGACCACCACCTCGTAGCGCATCTCCTGCAGCTTGTGGTTGTCGGGGTTGCGCAGCGCCTGGGCGTGCACCGGCGCGCCGGCCTGGCGCAGCTTCGCGTCGATCTTCTCGATCTCGGCGACGAAGTCCTTCGCGAAGGCGATCTTGCGGCCGTCGCGCAGCCGGCCGTGCAGCGCGATGTACTCGTGCGCGTCGAGGCCGCGCAGCTTGCGGCGGCGCGCGTCGACCTTCAGCTCGACCATCGGCAGCTGCTCGAAGACCGTGCGGCGATCCAGCGCGTAGCGTGTCTTAGAGATGGGCTTGAGCACTTCGAGCTGGCGGATCAGCGTGTCGAAGTAGGTGAACACCGTCTTGCAGGCCGCCTCGGTGAGCAGCGCGTTGCGCTCCAGCGCGGCCGTGTCGATGGTCTGGCCGGCCCTGGCGGCTTCGGCCTGGCGCTTGAGGTCGTCGAGGAATCCCACGGGCGTGGAGGATATCGCAGCGCGTCGCGCCGGATTTCATCAAGAACGGCGAGTGCCTCTGCCAAGATCGCCGCAATGACCGAGATCGAGCTGAAGTTCCAGGTGCCCGAAGCGGCGCGCGCGGCGGTGCTGGCGGCGGTGGCGGGGCGCGGCGGCACGGCGCGCAGCGTGCGCTTGCAGGCCGCGTATTTCGACACGCCCGATGGCCGATTGGCCGCGGCGGGGGTGGCGCTGCGCCTGCGCCGCGAAGGCACGCGCTGGGTGCAGACGCTGAAGGCGGCCGGCGACGATGCGATGACGCGCCTGGAGCACAACGTGCCGCGCCGCGAGCGCTCCGCCGTGCCGCCCGCGCCCGACCTCGCGCTGCATGCCGGCACGCCGGCCGGCGAACGGCTGGCGGCGCTGCTCGGCCCCGGAGATGAACTGGTGTGCCGCTACCGCACCGACATCCGCCGCATGCAGCGTGCCGTGCGCCGCCAAGGCGCGCTGCTGGAACTTGCCTTCGACCAGGGCCGCATCGTTGCTGGCGATGCCGCGGTGCCGGTGTGCGAACTGGAGATCGAATTGCTGCGCGGCGAGCCGGCCGCGCTGCTGGACGCCGCGCGCACCTGGGTGGCGCACCACGGCCTGTGGCTGGACCTGCGCAGCAAGGCCGAGCGCGGCACGCTGCTGGCCGCCGGCGCGGCGCGCGCCGAGGCGCGCAAGGCGCAGGCGACGGCGGCGTCGCTCGCCGAGTGCGTGCAGCAGATCGCCGTCAACGCCAGCACGGTCGCCAGTGGCGACTTCGGCGACGAGCACCTGCACCAGTTGCGCGTCGGCCTGCGCCGGCTGCGCAGCGCGCTGGCGCTGTTCGCGCCGGGGGACGAGGACGATCCGCTCGCCGCCGGCGCGGCCGCGCTGTTCCGCGCGCTCGGCGCGGCGCGCGACCAGGCCGCCATCGCGGGGCCGCTGCGAACGCAGCTCGCCGAGGCGATGCACGAGGCCGGCTTGGCGCTGGCGCCGCCCGACTGGAGCGCAGCGCCCGCCGAGGATCCGGCGCACATCGTGCGAGCCACTGCCGCGCAGACCTGGCTGCTCGATGCGCTGCGTGCCGGCCTGATTGCGCCGGCGAACGACGACGTCACCGAGCGCCTCGCCGCCTGGCACCGCCGCGTGCGCCGCGATGCCAAACGCTTCGCCACGCTGGCCGACGAGGCGCGCCACCGCCTGCGCAAGCGCCTCAAGCGCCTGCGCTACGCCGTCGAGTTCTCGCGCGGCCGGCTGCCCGCGAAGAAGACCGCGCGCCTGCTGAAAGCGCTGGGCGAACTGCAGACGCGCCTGGGCGCGCTGACCGACGCCGTCGTCGCCTTGCAGGCGCTGCGCGAGGCGCCGGCCGACGACGCCGCAGCCGCCTTCGCACGCGGCTGGCTGGTTGCGCGCCGCGCTGCCCTCGCCGACGCCTGCGCGCCCGCGCTAGCCGACTTCATCAGCGCGAAGACACCCTGGTAAGCGCCTCTTCGAGCGTCGCCGCGAACGCCGCCTCGCCGACATGCGACTCGAAACCCGCGCGCCGCATCAGCGAGCGCGGCTGCTCGTTCACCTCGGCCAGCAGCAGCGCGATGCCGCGCTTCTTCAGCGCGCGCTCCAGCTGCTCCAGCGCTTCCAGCCCCGAGGTGTCCATGCCGATCAGGCGGTGCAGGTCGAGCACCAGCGCGCGCGTGCCGGCGGGCATCTGCGCCGGCAGCGCTTCGAGCTTGCCGACCGCGCCGAAGAAGAGGGCGCCGTACATCTCGCGCACCTGCACGCCTTCGGGCGCGTCCGCAACCGCGCGCGGCTCGACGCGGAACAGCGTGCTCATGCGGTAGATGAAGAACACGCAGGCCAGCACCAGCCCGACCTCCACCGCGACGGTGAGGTCGAAGATCACCGTCAGCAGGAAGGTGCCGACGAGGATGGTGCGGTACTGCACGCTGAACTGGCGCAGCCGCGCGAACTCGCGCCACTCGCCCATGTTCCAGGCCACGAACATCAGGATGCCGGCCAGCGCCGCCAGCGGCACGCTGGCCGCCAGCGGCGCGGCAGCCAGCACCACCACCAGCAGCGTCAGCGAGTGCACGATGCCGGCCACCGGGCTGGTGGCGCCCGAGCGCACGTTGGTCACGGTGCGCGCGATCGTGCCGGTGGCCGGGATGCCGCCGAAGGCCGGCGTCACCATGTTGGCCACGCCCTGCGCCATCAGCTCCTGGTTGGGGTCGTGGCGCGGTGCGTCGATCAGGTTGTCGGCCACGCGCGCGCACAGCAGCGATTCGATCGCGCCGAGCATCGCCAGCGTCAGCGTCGGGATCAGCAGCTGCTTGGCGCTCTCCCAGCTGAACGCGGGCAGCTGCAGATCCGGCAGGCTCTGCGGAATGCCGCCGAACTTGCTGCCGATGGTCTCCACCGGCAGGTTGAACAGCGCGGTGGCGAGCGTGGCCAGCACCAGCGCGACGATGGTGCCCGGCACGTGCGCCGCGAGGCGGTAGACGCGGTGCCGCCAGCCGATGTTGTCCAGCGGCATCGTGTACGACTTCGGCCACGCCACCACCAGCGCCAGGCAGGCCAGCCCGATCGCCAGCGCGTAGGGGTTGAAGGTGTCGGCGTGCTTCGCCAGCACGCCGATCTGCGTGAAGAAGTCGGCCGGCAGTTTGTCGATAGTCAGGCCGAACAGGTCCTTCACCTGCGACAGCCCGATCAGCACCGCGATGCCGTTGGTGAAGCCGATGATGATGGTCACCGGGATGTAGCGCACCAGCGCGCCGAGCTTGAACAGGCCCATCGCGAACAGCAGCACGCCCGACAAGGCGGTCGCGATCAGCAGGTTCGTCAGCCCGTAGCGCTGCACGATGCCGTAGACGATGACGATGAAGGCGCCCGCCGGCCCGCCGATCTGCACCTGCGAGCCGCCCAGCGCGGCGACCAGGAAGCCGGCGACGATCGCGGTGATGATGCCCTGCTCGGGCTTGACGCCCGAGGCGATGGCGAAGGCCATCGCCAGCGGCAGCGCGACCACGCCGACCGTCAGGCCGGCGGCGATGTCGGCGCGCAGCCGCGCGGCGTCGTAGCCGCGCAGGGCATCGAGCAGGCGCGGGCGGAAAGGGTGAAGCTGGGGCAGGGCCATGAAACCTCCGGGGTGGAACAGGGGCGAAGCGATCGCTTCGCGCCCGGAGGTCCGCAGTGGTGCGCGCGCGCCATGAAGCGACGCCTGCGCGTCGGCCCCTGGAGCAACGAGCCGTGGTGCATGGCCGCGTGGTTCAGCGCACGCGCAGGCCCGGCGTCGCGCCCGGCCAGGGTTCGAGCACGTACAGGCCGGGGTTGGCCTTCTCGTCGGCGTGGCTGGCAGCCAGCACCATGCCTTCGCTGACGCCGAACTTCATCTTGCGCGGCGCGAGGTTGGCGACCATCACGGTGAACTTGCCGACCAGGTCTTCGGGCTGGTAGGCCGACTTGATGCCGCTGAAGACGTTGCGCGTTTTCCCTTCGCCGACGTCCAGCGTCAGGCGCAGCAGCTTGTCGCTGCCCTCGACTGCCTCGCAGGCGAGGATCTTCGCGATGCGCAGGTCGATCTTCGCGAAGTCGTCGACCTTGATCTCGGCGGCGATCGCCTCGCCGCCGGGCGGCGGCAGCTCGACCTTGGGCGGCTCGAACAGCTTGTCGAGCAGCGCCGGGTCTACACGCTGCATCAGGTGCTTGTATTCGCCGATCGTGTGCGCGCCGAGCGCGCGCGAGGCGTCGGCGAACGCCATCGGCGCCACCTTGAGGAAACCCTCCACCTGCGCGGCCAGCGCCGGCAGCACCGGCTTCAGGTAGATCGTCAGCACGCGGAAGGCCTCGATGCACACCGTGCAGACGTCGTGCAGCACGGCATCCTGCCCGGCCTGCTTGGCCAGTTCCCAGGGCTTGTGCTGGTCGACGTATTCGTTCACGCGGTCGGCCAGCAGCATGATCTCGCGCAGCGCCTTGCCGTACTCGCGCTCTTCGTAGAGGCGCTCGACCTCGGCGCGGTGCGCGCGCAGGCCGTCGAGCAGCGTGCGTCCCTCGACGCCGATGTCGGCCGAGAGCCGCCCGGCAAAGCGCTTGCTCAGGAAGCCGGCGGCCCGGCTGGCGATGTTGATGTACTTGCCGACCAGATCGGAGTTCACACGCGCGACGAAGTCGTCGGGGTTGAAGTCGATGTCCTCCACCTTCGCGTTCAGCTTGGCGGCGATGTAGTAGCGCAGCCATTCGGCGTTCATGCCGAGCTCGAGGTATTTCAGCGGCGAGATGCCGGTGCCGCGGCTCTTGCTCATCTTCTCGCCGCCGTTGACGGTGATGAAGCCGTGCACGAACACCTTGTCGGGCGTCTTGCGGCCGCTGAAGTGCAGCATCGCCGGCCAGAACAGCGTGTGGAAGTAGGTGATGTCCTTGCCGATGAAGTGCACCTGCTCGAGCGCCGGGTCCTTCATCAAGGCCTCGTAATCGAGGCCGCGCTTGTCGCAGTAGTTCTTCAGCGAGGCGAGGTAGCCCACCGGGGCGTCGAGCCAGACGTAGAAGTACTTGTCCTCGGTGTCGGGGATGCGGATGCCGAAGTAGGGTGCGTCGCGGCTGATGTCCCAGTCGGCCAGGCCCACGTGGCCCTCGTCGTCGGTGGCGAACCACTCGCGGATCTTGTTCAGCACCTCGCCTTGCAGCCGGCCGGGCGTCTGCGTCCAGTCCTGCAGGAAGTCGAGGCAGCGCTGCGACGAGAGCTGGAAGAAGTGATGCTCGCTGGACTTCATCACCGGCGTCGCACCGGTCAGCGTCGAATACGGGTTCTTCAGCTCGGTGGGCGTGTAGACCGCGCCGCACACCTCGCAGGAATCGCCGTACTGGTCCTTCGCGCCGCACTTCGGGCATTCGCCCTTGATGTAGCGGTCCGGCAGGAACATGCCCTTGACGGGGTCGTAGAACTGCTCGATCGCGCGCACCGCGATCAGGCCCTGGCGGCGCAGCGCGAGGTAGATGTCCTGCGCCAGCACGTGGTTCTCGGGGCCGTCGGTGCTGTGCCAGTTGTCGAAGCCGATGTGGAAGCCGTCGAGGTACTGCTTGCGGCCGGCGGCGATCTGCGCGACGAACGCCTGCGGCGAGAGCCCGGCCTTCTCGGCGGCGATCATGATCGGCGCGCCGTGGGCGTCGTCGGCGCAGACGAAGTGCACCTCTGCGCCCATCATGCGCTGGAAGCGCACCCAGATGTCGGCCTGGATGTACTCCATCATGTGCCCGACGTGGAACGGCGCGTTGGCGTAGGGCAGGGCGGTGGTGACGAAGAGCTTGCGGGTCATCCCTGAATTCTAGAAGCGATAGACTGCCCAGCCCCGTCCGCAACGCCCCGTGCTCCCATGGCCGCCACCGAATCCGCCCTGCTCGATGCCCTGAAGACCGTCATCGACCCGAACACGGGCAAAGACTTCGTCTCGACCCGGCAGATCAAAAACCTGAAGATCGCCGGCGGCGACGTGGCTTTCGACGTCGAGCTGGGCTACCCGGCGAAGAGCCAGATCCCGGCCTTGCGCCAGGCGCTGGTGGCGGCGGCGCGCGGCGTGGCGGGGGTGGACAACGTCAGCGTCAGCCTCGCCAGCAAGGTGACCGCGCACGCGGTGCAGCGCGGCGTGCAGCTGCTGCCGGGCGTCAAGAACATCGTCGCGGTGGCGTCCGGCAAGGGCGGCGTGGGCAAGAGCACCACCGCGGCCAACCTCGCGCTGGCGCTGGCCGCCGAGGGCGCGACGGTGGGCATCCTCGACGCCGACATCTACGGCCCCAGCCAGCCGATGATGATGGGCCTCACCGGCAAGCCCGAGAGCAGCGACGGCAAGACCATGGACCCGCTGATCGGCCACGGCGTGCAGGTGATCTCGATCGGATTGCTGATCGAGCCTGACAACCCGATGATCTGGCGCGGCCCGATGGCCACGCAGGCGCTCGAGCAGCTGCTGCGCCAGACCAACTGGCGCGACCTCGACTACCTGATCATCGACATGCCGCCGGGCACCGGCGACATCCAGCTGACGCTGTCGCAGCGCGTGCCGCTGACCGGCGCGGTGATCGTGACGACCCCGCAGGACATCGCGCTGCTCGACGCCAAGAAGGGCATCCGCATGTTCGAGAAGGTCGGCGTGCCCATCCTCGGCATCGTCGAGAACATGGCGGTGCACGTGTGCAGCAACTGCGGCCACGTCGAGCACATCTTCGGCGCCGAGGGCGGCAAGCGCATGGCCGCCGAGTTCGGCATCGACTACCTGGGCGCGCTGCCGCTGGCGATGGCGATCCGCGAGCAGGCCGATTCGGGCCGGCCGACGGTGGTCAGCGAGCCCGACGGCGAGGTCGCCGGCATCTACAAGACCGTGGCGCGCCAGGTGGCGGTGAAGATCGCGCAGCGCGCCAAGGACTTCAGCGCCAAGTTCCCGACCATCACGGTGTCGAAGAGCACCTGAGCACGATGGTGAACACCGCGCCGCGCGTGCCGTCGGCGCCGCTCTTGTCACGATTCGCGGCGCGGATCTCGCCGCCGTAACGCTCGACGATGCCGCGGCTGATCCACAGGCCCAGCCCGGTGCCGTCCTTCTTGTGCGTGACGAAGGGCGTGAACAGTTCGGCCAGCACCTCGGGCGCGAGCCCCGCGCCGGTGTCGATCACGTCGATCTCGACGGCGTCGTCGCCGGCATCGCGCGTGGCCAGCGTCAGCGTGCCGCCCTCGGGCATCGCATGCACCGCGTTGACCAGCAGGTTGACGATCACCTGCTGCAGCTCGTTGCGGTTGATCGCCGGGCGGCGCGTCGCCGCGTAGCGCCGCGCCAGCACGATGTTCGTGCGCGCGAGCAGGTGCGCCACCAGCACCAGGCAGCCCTCTAGCACCGGCGCGGTGTCGACATCGTCGACGTAGCCGGCGAACTCGTTCGGCTTGGCGAACTGCAGCAGCTGCGTGACGATCAGCCGCATGCGCTCGACCTGCTCGTCGACCAGGCGCAGCTCGCCGTGCACGCGCCGCGCGTCGTCGCCCAGCAGCTCGCGCGCCAGGTCGAGGTTGCCCTGGATCACCGCGATCGGGTTGTTCACCTCGTGCGCGATGCTGGCGGTGAGCTGGCCCACCGCGGCCAGCTTCTCGCTGCGCACCAGCTGCTGCTGCGCGGCCTGCAGCTCGCGCGTGCGCTCGGCCACCTTGGCGTCCAGCTCGGCGTTCCAGCGCTCCAGCGCGCGCGTCTTCTCGGCGATGGTGTCGAGCAGGTGGTCGAGGTGGCCGGCCAGGCGGCCGATCTCGTCGCGGCTGCCCACCGCGCCGACGCGCGCGGCCATCTCGCCGCCTTCGACGCGCTGCATGGTCTGCGCCATCTGCTCGATGGGGCGGAAGATGGCGCGCGCGCCGCGCAGCGAGAGCAGCGCCGCGCCGATCATCACCGCGAAGAAGATCGCGCCGATGGCCGCCAGCGCGCCGTACTTCAGCCAGGTGAAGGGCTCTTCCAGGAAGCCGACGTAGAGCATGCCGACGCGCTGGCCGGCGCCGTCGGCCAGCGGCTGGTAGCCCGAGACGTACCAGTCGCTGACGACGAAGGCGCGGTCCAGCCAGGTGCTGCCCTCGCCGAGCACGGCGTCGCGCACCGTCTGCGAGACGCGCGTGCCGATGGCGCGGTGCGCCGGATCGCTGCCGAACAGGCGCACGTTGGTGCTGATGCGCACGTCGTCGAGGAACAGCGTCGCCGTGCCCTGGCTGCCGAAGGGCAGCGAGCCCTGCGGATACACGATCTGATTGATGTGGTCGATGAAGGCCAGGTTGCGGTTCAGCAGCACGCCGGCCTGCACGTGGCCGAGGCGCCGCCCGTCGGGCGTGACGACGGGCGCGCTGGCCAGCACCACCATCGCGCGCTCCTCCTGCGCGCGTTCGGTGGGCGCGGCGTTGCGCGTGGGCACCAGCGGCACCGCCACGCGCGGCAGCAGCGCGGGCGCCAGCACGGCCAGCTCGGCGGGCGCGAGCACCTCCACGCTGCCGTGGCGCACGGGCCGTTCGGGGCGGCGCAGCGGCGGCGCGGCGGTGCCCGGCAGTGCGAGGCCGGAGTCGGTGGCGACCAGCGTGCCGTCGTCGCGCCGCAGGTTGACGAAGTCCAGCCCCTCGCGCGCCTTGAAGCGCTGCAGCAGCGGCACCAGCGCGGCGGCGGGCTCGGCCAGCGCGTGCTGCAGCGCGCTCGATTCGGCCACCGTCATCGCGCTGGCGCCCACCTCGCCGAGCACGCGCTCGAAGTAGCCGTGGGCCACCGCGAGATCGGAGCGCACCTTGGTGATCAGCAGCCGGTCGAAGGCTAGGCCGGCCCAGGCCAGCAGGATCACGCCCAGCAGCGGCAGCACCAGCGCCAGCGGCACCAGCACCATCGCCAGCAGCTTGCCGCGGATCGGCAGGTCGCGGAAGCGGCGCAGCATCGGAGCGGGAGGCTCAGGTGAGGCGCGCGGTGCGCGCGCCGTCGGCGTTCAGTCCCCACTCGGCGCAGCGCCGCTCCAGCGTGCGGCGCGACACGCCGAGCAGCTGCGCGGCGTGCGTCTTGTCGCCGCCCACCGAATCGAGCACCGCGAGGATGTGCTGCTTCTCCAGTGCGTGCAGCGCGGTCGGATGTTCGGCGGCCGCCCGCGCGGCGGAGCGCATGCGCGGCAGGCCCTGGTAGAGCGCCGAGACGTTCAGCGCGCCGAGGATCAGCGAGCGTTCGATCAGGTTGCGCAGCTCGCGCACGTTGCCGGGCCATTCGTACTGCGCCAGGTAGGCGAGCTCGTCCGGCGACACCTGCATCGGCGGCACGCCCAGCTGCGGCGCCAGCGTGGCGATGAAATGCGCCACCAGGTCGGGGATGTCCTCCTTGTGCGCGCGCAGCGGCGGCAGGTTGATCTCCACCACCTGCAGGCGGTAGTAGAGGTCGGCGCGGAAGCGCTCGGCCGCCACTTCGTCGGCCAGGCGCCGGTTGGTGGCGGCGACGATGCGCACGTCGACCGGGATCTGCTGCTCGCTGCCGACCGGGCGGATGAGATGGTCTTCCAGCACGCGCAGCAGCGTGGCCTGCAGGGGCAGCGGCAGGCCGCCGATCTCGTCGAGGAACAGCGTGCCGCCTTGCGCGTAGACGAACAGGCCGTCGCGCCCCTGGGCGTGGCCGAACAGCTCCTGCTCGATGTGCTCCGGCGACATGGTCGCGCAGTTCACCGGCACGAAGGGCCCGCCGCCGCGCGCGCTCTGGCGGTGGATGGCCAGCGCCGCCAGCTCCTTGCCGGTGCCCGATTCGCCGGCCAGCAGCACCGTGCTGTTGACCGCCGCGACGCGCTGCAGCGCCGTCCGCAGGCCCTCTATCGCGGCCGAGCCGCCCACCAGGCCATCGGCCGCCGGCGTGCGCTGGCGCAGCGCGCGCTCCAGCACCCAGTTCGCGCGCTGCAGCCGGGCGCGCTCCAGGCCGCGCCGCACGGCGTTGAGGATCTGCGTGACGCGAAACGGCTTGAGGATGAAATCGCTCGCGCCGGCGCGCAGCGCCTCGATGGCGGTGTCGAGGTCGGCGAAGGCGGTGATCAGGATCACCTCGCCGCCGTAGCCGCGCCCGCGCAGCTCACGCAGCCAGGCGATGCCGCTCTTGCCGGGCAGCGTGATGTCGAGCACCAGCAGGTCGAAGCGGTGCTTCCTCATCAGCGCGTCGCCGGCCTCGGCGTCGGGGGCGCTGCGCACGCCGGCGCAGCGGCTGGCCAGCGTCTTCTCGAGGAAATTGCGCATGCCCGCCTCGTCGTCGACGACGAGCACGTGGGCCAGCGGCCATTCGGGAACGGTCGGGGTCGAGGGCATTGCCCTCCAGTGTGGCCTAAGCGCTCAGGCGATGCGGGCCAGGTCGCGCAGCACCGTCGGGCCGGCGCGGCGCTCGATCTCGGCCAGCAGCGCCTTGCCCCAGCCGAACGAGAACAGCGCCTCGGCGACCACGAACATCGGGCCGACCAGCAGGCCGACCGGGTCGTCGAAGAAGGCCGGCTTGCGGCCCTCGTACCAGTGGCCGACGAACTGGATGATCCAGCCGACCACGAAGCAGCCCACGCCCCAGGCCAGCCAGGCGGCGGTGCCGCTGTCGCCCACGCGCTGCGCCAGCGCCACCAGCACGCCCATCGCGGCGCTGACCGCCAGCCCGAGCGGCAGGTTGCCGCGCGTCAGGTACCAGGCCGCCAGCGCGGCAAAGGCGATCCAGGCCGGGCTCAGCGCCCAGCCGCCGAGCAGGAAGGCCGGTTTGGCCAGCAGCACGCCGAGCGCGAACACGACCATCGGCACGCCGATGAAATGGCTGGTGATGTTGCGCCGGTCGCGGTGGTACGCCGCGTGCTGGGCGAGGAGGTCGGTGGCGCCGCGCATGGTCTGTCTCCGAAGGTGCGACTGCTGTGAGCCCCGACTGTCGCACAGCTTGGCGCCGGCGCACGCGCGGCGGTCCCTAAAATGCACGCTTCCCACCCGGAATTCGCGAGATGAGCATCAAGAGCGACAAGTGGATCCGCCGCATGGCCGAGCAGCACGGCATGATCGAGCCGTTCGAGCCCGGCCAGGTGCGCCACGCAGCCGACGGCCACAAGATCGTCAGCTACGGCACCAGCAGCTACGGCTACGACATCCGCTGCGCGCCGGAATTCAAGGTCTTCACCAACATCCACAGCACCGTCGTCGACCCGAAGAACTTCGACGAGAAGAGCTTCGTCGACATCGAGTCCGACGTCTGCATCATCCCGCCCAATAGCTTCGCGCTGGCGCGCACGGTGGAGTACTTCCGCATCCCGCGCAGCGTGCTGACCATCTGCCTGGGCAAGAGCACCTACGCGCGCTGCGGCATCATCGTCAACGTCACGCCCTTCGAGCCGGAGTGGGAAGGCTACGTGACGCTCGAGTTCAGCAACACCACGCCGCTGCCGGCCAAGATCTACGCCGGCGAGGGCTGCGCGCAGGTGCTGTTCTTCGAGAGCGACGAGGTCTGCGAGACCAGCTACAAGGACCGCGGCGGCAAGTACCAGGGCCAGCGCGGCGTGACGCTGCCCAAGACCTGACCCGGGAGGCCAGCATGAAGTGGGAAGGCAACCGCGAGAGCGAGAACGTCGAGGACGCGCGCAGCAGTTCGGGCGGCGGCGGCATGCGCTTCGGCGGCCGCGGCATCGGGCTGGGCACCATCGTGATCGCGCTGGTGGGCGGCTGGATCCTCGGCATCAACCCGCTGACCATCCTGGGCGCGCTCAGCGGCGGCGGCGGAGAGATCGGGCCGGCCTCGGTGCAGCAGGCGCCGGCCGGCAAGCCGCCGGCCGACGACCAGATGGCGCGCTTCGTCTCGGTGGTGCTGGCCGACACCGAGGACGTGTGGCGCGAGCAGTTCCAGCAGATGGGCGGCCGCTACCGCGAGCCCAAGCTGCGCCTGTTCCGCGGCGCCGAGGCCACCGCCTGCGGCACCGGGCAGGCGGCGATGGGGCCGTTCTACTGCCCCGGCGACGAGAAGGTCTACATCGACCTGTCGTTCTACGAGACCATGCGCACCCAGCTCGGCGCGCCGGGCGACTTCGCGCAGGCCTACGTGATCGCGCACGAGGTCGGCCACCACGTGCAGAACCTGATGGGCATCACCGAGAAGATCGACAGCGCGCGCCGGCGCATGAGCGAGACGCAGGCCAACGCGGTGAGCGTACGCCTCGAACTGCAGGCCGACTGTTTCGCCGGCGTGTGGGCCCATCACGCGCAGAAGGCGCGCCAGATCCTCGAGCAGGGCGACCTGGAAGAGGCGCTGAACGCCGCCAGCCGCATCGGCGACGACGCCTTGCAGCGCCAGTCCACCGGCACGGTGCGGCCGGAGAGCTTCACCCACGGCAGCAGCGCGCAGCGTGTGCGCTGGTTCAAGGCCGGCATGGGCAGCGGCCGGGTGCAGGACTGCAATACCTTCGAGGCGCGCCAGCTTTAGGCTAGGTTTTCAGTGCGGCGATCCAGTCGCAGCGCAAGCGGCCGCGCCGGTGCAGCCGGGTGCGGCAGGCGACGTACAGGCCGGGCAGGAAGACGAGCGCGGCGATCGCCAGCGCCGCCTCGTCCTGCTTGAGCAGCCAGGCGGCTGGCGCGCCCACCCAGCCGATCAGCCAGAGCGTGACCACCGCCGTCCAGATGTGCCCTTCCAGCGGATGGTCGCGGCGGTGCAAGAGATGCCAGTGGCGCAGTTGCTGGAATTGATCGAGGGTCATGGCGCATCCCCGGAAGCCCGTGGATGCGCAGTGTAAGTTTCGCGTCAGCGAAGCGAAACCCCCCAAGATGATTCAGAACGTGCCCGGCAGCAGGATGGTCTTGTCCACCGTCGCTATCCGCGTATGGCCGCAGAAGGCCATCGTCAGGTCGAGTTCGCGATGGATGATCTCCAGCGTCTTGTCGACGCCGGCCTCGCCCAGGGCGCCCAGGCCGTAGAGGAAGGCGCGGCCGATGTAGGTGCCGCGCGCGCCCAGCGCCCAGGCCTTCAGCACGTCCTGGCCCGAGCGGATGCCGCCGTCCATGTGCACCTCGATCTTCGAGCCCACCGCCTCGACGATCTCCGGCAGCGCGCGGATGCTCGATTCCGCCCCGTCGAGCTGGCGCCCGCCGTGGTTGCTGACGATCAGCGCGTCGGCGCCCGAGTCGGCGGCGAGCTTCGCGTCTTCCACGTCCTGGATGCCCTTGAGGATCAGCTTGCCGCCCCAGCGCTTCTTGATCCACTCGACGTCGCCCCAGTTCAGGCGCGGGTCGAACTGCTGCGCGGTCCAGGCGCCGAGGTTGGCCATGTCGGTCACGCCCTTGACGTGGCCGACGATGTTGCCGAACTGGCGCCGCTTCGTGCCCAGCATCCCCAGGCACCAGCGCGGCTTGGTCAGCAGGTTGAGCATGGTCGACAGCGTCGGCTTGGGCGGCGCCGACAGGCCGTTCTTCAGGTCCTTGTGGCGCTGGCCGAGGATCTGCAGGTCCAGCGTCAGCACCAGCGCGCTGCAGTTCACCGACTTGGCACGGTCGATCAGGCGCTCGATGAAGTCGCGGTCGCGCATCACGTAGAGCTGGAACCAGAACGGCGCTTTCGTGTGCGCGGCGATGTCCTCGATCGAGCAGATGCTCATCGTCGAGAGCGTGAACGGGATGCCGAAGCGCTCGGCCGCCTTGGCGGCGAGGATCTCGCCGTCGGCGTGCTGCATGCCGGTCAGCCCGGTGGGGGCGATCGCCACCGGCATCTTGACGTCGATGCCGACCATCTTCGTCGCGGTGGAGCGGTTCTCCATGTTCACCGCGACGCGCTGGCGCAGCTTGATCTTCTGGAAGTCGGCTTCGTTGGCGCGGTAGGTGCTCTCGGTCCACGAGCCCGAGTCGGCGTAGTCGTAGAACATGCGCGGCACGCGCTTCTTCGCCAGCACGCGCAGGTCTTCGATGGTGGTGATCACGCTCACGCTTGTCTCCTTTTTTGAATGGCGGCGATGCTAGCGGCGCGCCCGGCGGCGGGCCGGAAAGATTTTCAGGCGGCAGCAGAAAGCAGCGCCGATCAGGCGCAAAGCAGCGCCGCCGCGGCACGGACCGCCTCGTCGCACTCGGCGCGCAGCCACGCGGCGAAGCCGGCGGCCGGCTCGCCGGCGCCCATCGGCAGCAGGTAGTAGCGCCAGGCCGGCGCGGCGCCGAGGCCGAACAGCGGCCGCAGCGCGCCGCTGGCCAGCCAGTGGCGCGCCAGGCTGGGGCGGGCCAGCGCGATGCCCTGGCCGCTGACGGCGGCCTCCAGCGTCAGCCCCAGGTCGACCAGCCGCGTGCCCTGCGCCGGCTCGGGCCAGGGGAGACCGGCGGCGGCGAACCACGGCGCCCAGGGCTCCAGCGGCGTGCGCAGCAGCGGCGCGTCGCGCAGATCGGCGGGCGTGCGCAGCGCGGGCAGGCGCGCCAGCAGCGCCGGTGCGGCCAGCGGCACGACCTGCTCGTCCAGCAGCGGCATGCCGCCGTGCGCGGCCGGGTCGCCGTGGCGCACTTCCACGTCGGCCTCGGTGGCGGCGGCGTCGAGGTAGGGGATCGACAGCACGATCTCCAGCTCGACGCCCGGGTGCGCGGCGGTGTAGCGCTCCAGCGCCGGCACCAGGATCTGGCGCGCGAAGGTGGGCGGCGCGCTGACGCGCAGCTTCTCGGCGCGCTGCGCCGCGCGCCGGTGCAGCGGCACCGCGGCGAGCAGCCCGAGCGCAGCGCCCACCTGGGCGAGGTACTCCTTGCCGGAGGCCGTCAGCGCCAGCGCCTTGGGCCCGCGCGTGAAGAGGGGCGTGCCCAGCAGGTCTTCCAGCGCGGCGATGCGCTTGCCCACCGCGCTGGCGGTGACGGCCAGCTCCTCGGCGGCGCGCTCGAAGCTGCCCAGCCGCGCCGCCGCCTCGAAGGCGCGCAGGCCGTCGATGGACGGGAAGCGGACGTCGGCGGGTGGGGCGGCCATGGCGTGATTGTCGCCAAGGCCGCGGCCGGGCTCAGTGCTGCGCGAACAGCGGCAGTTCGTACAGCGGCGCCGCTTCCTCGGCGCGCGGCGGCGGGGGTTCCGGCGCGG
Organism: Pseudomonadota bacterium; assembly: GCA_029779845.1. Classification (GTDB taxonomy): domain Bacteria; phylum Pseudomonadota; class Gammaproteobacteria; order Burkholderiales; family Burkholderiaceae_C; genus Piscinibacter. The sequence continues at coordinate 36,478 of JAKOZT010000032.1, forward strand.
CGATCGGCGCCACCAGGTCGGTCAGCCGCGCCAGCGCCCCGGCGCGCACGCCGAGCAGGCGCAGCCGCCGGCTCAGGTCGACGCGCTTGAGGCATTCGCCGGCCGCGCGGCGGATCGTGCGCGCGTCCATCGTGTGCGCGGGCAGCGTCAGGTCGCGCGTCACCGACTTGAAGTCGTCGAAGCGCAGCTTGATGCCGATGGTCTTGCTCGCGTAGCCCTTGCGCGCCAGGTCGCCGGCGAGCTCGACGCACAGCTCGGTGAAGATGCCCGACAGCGTGGCGCGGTCGCGCACCGCGTGCAGGTCGCGCTCGAAGGTGGTCTCGCGGCTGATCGACACCGGCTCGCTGTGCGTCACCACCTCGCGCTGGTCGCGCCCGTGCGCGGTGTCGTGCAGCCAGCGCCCGTAGTTGGCGCCGAAATGCCGCACCAGGAAATCCGGCTGGGCCGCGGCGATGTCGCCCACCGTGCGCAGCCCCAGCGCGGCCAGCTTCTCGCTCGCCTTCGGCCCGATGCCGTTGACCTTGCGCGCCGCCAGCGGCCAGATGCGCGCGGGAATGTCCTCGAAGCCGAGCAGCGTCAGCCCGTCGGGCTTGTCGAGTTCCGACGCCAGTTTCGACAGCAGCTTGTTGGGCGTGATGCCGATCGAGCAGGACAGGCCGGTGGCCTCGCGCACCGCGTCCTTCAGCCACCGGCCGACCGCGCGGCCGCCGTCGTCCAGCGCGCCGGGCACGTCGCTCAGGTCGATGTAGATCTCGTCGATGCCGCGGTCTTCGATGTGCGGCGCGATCTCGCGCACGGCGGCCTTGAACATCCGCGAGTAGCGCCGGTATTCGTCGAAGTCGACCGGCAGCAGGATGGCGCCGGGCGCGAGCTGCGCCGCCTTCATCGTGCCCATCGCCGAGAACACGCCGAGCGCGCGTGCCTCGTAGGTGCTGGTGGTCAGCACGCCGCGGCCGGTGTAGTCGCGCAGGCGGAAGTAGCGCCGCGAGCCGTCGGGCAAGGTCTCGGGCTGGTGGCGGCGCCCGCCGCCGATCACCACCGGCAGGCCGCGCAGATCCGGGTAGCGCAGCAGCTCGACCGATGCGTAGAACGCATCCATGTCGAGGTGGGCGATGAGCCTGCGCTCGCCGAGGCTGTACATCCGTACAGCATAACAAGCGCGCCGGAGAAAGGGAACGTCAGGCCTGGATGACGCCGCCGCGCGCGGCGCGCTCGGCGCTGCCTTGCGGCGAGTAGACGCTGGCCGCTTCGCGCGGCAGCAGCACGTCCATCGCGCGATCCAGCGCGGCGGTGGCGCGCGACAGCGATTCGCGTTGCGCGGCCACCAGGCCGCTGGTGCGGGCCAGGCGCTGGCGCAGCGCGGGGGTGATGGGGCCGCGCCTGGCGGCCTGCGCGAACTGGGTCACCGCCGCGCTCAGCGTGCGGTGCAGCTCGTCGGCCTGCGTCTCGATGGCGGCGCTGTCGCGTTCGCGCAGCGCGTCGCCGAGCGCGGCCAGGCGTTCCTCGACGGCGGCCAGCGCCGCGTCGAGGCGGGTGTCGTGGGCGGCGGCGAGCGCGTCGCTCAACGCTGCACCTTGCCGAGCAGTTCCTGCGCGTTGGCGATCAGCTTGTCGGCGATCACCTCGGCGTTGACCTGGTAGCTGCCGTCGGCGATGGCCTGCGAGATGCGCTGCACCTTCTCGGCGTCGAAGTCGGCGGCGCTCGGGTTGGCCATCAGGCTGGCGGCGCTGGACAGCTCGACCTTGGCGCTCGGGTCGCTGGCCGCATTCGCCGCGCCGGCCACGCCCGCCTGCTTGGCGGTCTCGGCCGTGGCCTTGGCGGCCGCGGCCTTCTCGTTGGCGACGACATTGCGTTTGTCTGCAGGATTGCCGATCTTCATGGTGTTCTCCCGATGGAGGCGCCGGGGTGATCTCCGGCGTGCATGGATGCCTTATCGGAGCCACGTGGCGTGACTTTAGGCTGTTTTCGGGAACCTCCCTCGCTCATGGGGGTGACGCCGTTCACGGATTCACCATCGCGCGCCGCTCGCCGACCGCTTCGGCGGTGAGGACGCGCCCACTTTCGGTGCGAATGCGCACCGGCTGGCCCTCGACGCCGGCGTTCAGCGCCTGGCCGGCGCCGCCGACCTGGAATCCCGGGCCGTGCGCCACCAGTTGCACCGTCTCGCCGGCCGCAAACCATTGGCGCGGTTTGAGGTGCGACTGGCGCAGGCTCGCGCCGGCGGCCAGCGGCCGATCCAGTGCGCGGCCGAGCGCGGCGTTCGCACGCAGCACGGCGGCCGAGGGGTCTTCGGCCAGATCGACCTCGGCTTGAGCGAGATCGGCTTCTTCGAGCACGCTGCCGGCCGGCAGCGCGCGCGTGGCCACCAGTGCCGGCGCGAACACCTTCACGGTGATCGGCAGGTAGACGTTCCAGCGCGTCGGCCCTTTCGCGCAGCGCAGGCCGATGCGGCTCCGGCCCCACAGCCGCGCGTTGGGCGGCACATAGGGCTGGATCTCCTCGCAGGGGGCGAGCTTCAGGCGCGGGTCGAGCGAGCCGACCTCGACCTGCACGCGCGTGCCCTGCGCCGCTGGCACCGACGCGCCGGCGAACTGGCGCGCCTGGTCCTGCAGGCCATCGGCGCGCGCCGGCGCCGCGCCGCCCAGCAGCGCGATCGACAACAGGAGGAGCCAGGCCCACGAATGCATGTGGGCACTGTAGGGCGGCCGTGTCCAGCGCAAGGCGGCGAAATGGCGGGCCAAGACCGCGCTTATCTCGCTTATGTCCGGCGGGGGGGCTGAACAGAATGCCGTCACACAAGCCTTCACGGGACATGAGCGCCATGCTGAACCGACTCACCGCATCGCTGGACTTCCACGGCCAGGCGCTCGCGCTGCGCTCGGAACGCCAGCGCCTGCTGGCCAGCAACATCGCCAATGCCGACACGCCCGGCTACGTCGCGCGCGACATGGATTTCGCGACGGCCTTGAAGCAGGCCACCGGCAGCGCCAACACCGCCGCGACGCTTTCCACCTCGACCAACGGCCACATCGCCGCGGCCACCGGCGCGCGCGCCGAACCGAACCTGCTGTATTCGAGCGCCAGCCAGACCAACCTCGACCGCAACAGCGTCGACATGGACCGCGAGCGCGCCGCCTTCGCCGACAACAGCGTGAAGTACGAAGCGACGCTGCGCTTCATCAACGGCAACGTGCGCACCATGCTCGACGCCATCAAGGGCCAGTAAGGAGGCTGCTCATGTCGATGTTCAACATCTTCAACGTCTCCGGCAGCGCGGCGTCGGCGCAGAGCCAGCGCCTGAACGTGGTGGCGAGCAACCTCGCCAACGCCGACACCGTGGCCGGCCCCGACGGCCAGGCCTACAAGGCGCGCCAGGTGGTGTTCCAGACCGAGCTGATGGGCTCGGTGGGCGCCGCGGGCGTGCGCGTCAGCACCATCCAGGAAGACCAGACGCAGGGCCGCCGCGTGCACGACCCCAAGCACCCCGGCGCCGACGCCGAGGGCTACGTCACCTACAGCAACGTCAACCCGGTGGAGGAGATGGTCAACATGATCTCTGCCTCGCGTTCGTACCAGAACAACGTCGAGGTGATGAACACCGCCAAGAGCCTGCTGCTGAAGACGCTGCAGATGGGCCAGTGAACCCGAACTGAAAGAAGCACCCCATGGCCGTCTCCTCCGTCACTTCCAACGGCAGCGTCACGTCGCAGGCCGGCGCGAACGCCACCGGCGCGTCCGAGCGCTTCCTCAAGCTGCTGGTCGCGCAGATGCAGAACCAGGACCCGCTCAACCCGATGGACAACGCCCAGGTCACCAGCCAGATGGCGCAGATCCAGACGGTCACCGGCATCGAGCAGCTCAACACCACCGTCGAGGGCTTGTCCAGCCAGTTCGTGCAGCTGCAGGCGCTGCAGGGCGCCTCGCTGGTCGGGCGCGACGTGATCGTGCCGGGCAACCTGCTGGACATCGACAACGGCACCGCGCAGGGCGGCTTCGAGCTGACCTCGGCGGCCGATTCGGTCAAGGTCGAGATCCTCTCGGCCGGCGGCCAGGTGGTCGACACCCTCAACCTCGGCGCGCAGACCGCCGGGCTGCACAGCTTCGACTGGGCTGCCGGCACGGCCACCAACGACAGCGGGCTGCGTTTCCGCGTCACCTCGAAGCTGGGCGGCACCACCACCACCGCCACCGCGCTGATGCGCGATTCGGTCAGCGCCGTCAGCACCTCGGGCACCGGCTTCGCGCTCGAGCTGTCGCGCGGCGGCAGCGTCGACTACACGGCGGTCAAGGCCTTCAACTGATCACTCCAGGGACACACGCACATGGGCTTCCAGCAAGGACTCTCCGGTCTCAACGCCACCGCCAAGAACCTCGAGGTGATCGGCAACAACGTCGCCAACGCCAACACCTACGGCTTCAAGTCGTCGCGCGCCGAGTTCGCCGACATGGTGGCCAACGCGCTGGCCGGCACCGGCAACACCAGCCCGGGCATCGGCACGCGGCTGGCCGCGGTGGCGCAGCAGTTCACGCAGGGCAACGTCACCACCACCGAGAACTCGCTGGACGTGGCGATCAACGGCGCCGGCTTCTTCGAGCTGCGCGACGGCAACGGCCGCACGCTGTACACGCGCAACGGCCAGTTCAAGGTCGACGCGGCGACCGGCAACATCACGACGACGGCCGGCGAGCAGGTGATGGGCCGCGCCGTCGACGGCACCTACCCCTCGCCGCTGCGCCTGCCGACCGCCGGCATGGGCGCGCGGGTGACCACCCAGATGTCGATCGAGGCCAACCTGCCGGGCAGCGCCAGCGCGATCGCCAGCAGCATCGCCTTCGACCCGAGCAACGTGGCGAGCTACAACAACGCCACCTCGGCGACCGTGTTCGACTCGCAGGGCAACGACGTCGCGCTGACCTACTACTTCCGCAAGACCGACGCCAACGAGTGGACGGTCTACGCCTTGCCCGAGGGCGAGACCACGCCGCAGACCTTCACGCTCAGCTTCGACAGCACCGGCGCCACGCCGACCATCACGCCGGCCTCGCCCTCGGTGACGGTGGCGAATCCGCCGTCCACCGGCGCGCTGAACATCGCGCTCGACCTCTCGCAGATCACCCAGTACGGCACCAGCTTCGGCGTCACCGACCTGACGCAGGACGGCTACGCGCCGGGCCAGCTCGTCAGCGTGGTGATCGAGGCCAACGGCACCATCACCGCGCGCTTCTCGAACAACGAGACGATGGCCGCCGGCACGGTGCAGCTGGTGACCTTCCGCAACCCGCAGGGCCTGCAGCCGATGGGCGGCAACAACTGGGCCGCGACGATGGCCGCCGGCGCGCCGATCCAGGGCAACCCGGGCGAGCAGAACCGCGGCGTGCTGCAGTCCGGCGCGCTGGAGGATTCGAACGTCGACCTGACCGCCGAGCTGGTCTCGATGATGACCGCGCAGCGCATCTACCAGGCCAATGCGCAGACCATCAAGACCGAGGACGCGGTGCTGCAGACGCTGGTGAACCTGCGCTGATCGGATGGCACATCGTGAATGAATCCTTGCTCCCGTTCGGGCTGAGCTTGTCGAAGCCCCGTCGTGCTTCTCGAGCGCCCTTCGACAAGCTCAGGGCGAACGGGAGACATTCATGGACCGCCTGATCTACCTGAGCATGGCCGGCGCCAAGGCCGACATGCAGCGCCAGGACGTGCTGGCGAACAACCTCGCCAACGCCTCGACGCCGGGCTTTCGCGCCGAGCTGACGGCCTTCCGCGCGGTGCCGGTGCAAGGCAGCGGCGCCAGCACGCGCGTCTACGCGCTCGAATCGACGCCGGGCCACGACATGAGCCCGGGCGTGGTGGCCACCACCGGCCGGCCGCTGGACGTGGCGATGCGCGGCAACGCCTGGCTGGCGGTGCAGGGCCTGGACGGCACCGAGGCCTACACGCGCGGCGGCTCGCTCGAAGTGGGCGCCGACGGCACGCTGGTCACGCATTCCGGCCTGCAGGTGATGGGCGACGGCGGGCCGATCCAGATTCCCGCCAACAGCGAGGCGAGCATCGCCGCCGACGGCACGGTCAGCGCACGCGGCGCGAACGGCCGCAGCACCAACGTCGGCCGTCTCAAGCTGGTGACGCCGGAGGCGCCGCTGCAGCGCGGCACCGATGGTCTGTTCCGCGCCGCCGACGGCGACCTGCCGGCCGATGCCACCGCGCGCTTGCAGGACGGCGCGCTGGAAGGCAGCAACGTCAGCCCGGTCGAGACGATGGTGGCGATGATCGCCGCGGCGCGCCAGTTCGAGGCGCAGATGAAGATGCTGCAGACCGCCGAAGGCAACGAGAAGGCGGCGGCGCAGCTGCTGTCGATGTCGTAAGACAGTCAAGGAGAGCCGATCATGATGCGATCGCTGTGGACCTCGAAGACCGGCATGGAAGCCCAGCAGACCCAGCTGGACGCCATCTCGCACAACCTCGCCAACTCGGCCACCAACGGCTACAAGAAGTCGCACGTGGTGTTCGAGGATCTGATGTACCAGAACATCCGCCAGGCCGGCGCCAGCAGCTCCGAGCAGACCACGCTGCCCACCGGGCTGCAGGTGGGCCTGGGCACGCGCGCGGTGGCCAACGTGCGCAGCTTCACGCAGGGCAACCTGCAGCAAAGCAGCAACCCGCTCGACGTGGCGGTGCAGGGCAACGGCTTCTTCGAGGTGCAGATGCCCGACGGCACCACCGGCTACACGCGCGACGGCTCGTTCCAGGTCAATCCTCAGGGCCAGATCGTCACCAACAACGGCTACCTGCTGAATCCCGGCATCACGATCCCCGCGACGGCGCAGAGCGTCACCATCGGCACCGACGGCACCGTCAGCGCCACGCTGCCGGGCAGCGCCCAGCCGCAGACGCTGGGCCAGATCCAGCTCGCCGGCTTCGTCAACCCGGCCGGGCTGGAAGCCAAGGGCGAGAACCTCTATGCCGAGACGGCCGCCTCCGGCGCGCCGCAGACCGGCGCACCGGGCAGCAACGCGCTGGGCACGCTGCGGCAGGGCTTCGTCGAGACCAGCAACGTCAACGTGGTCGAGGAGCTGATCGGCATGATCCAGACGCAGCGCGCCTACGAGCTGAATTCGAAGGCGATCCAGACCTCCGACCAGATGCTGCAGAAGCTGGGCCAGCTGTGATGAAGACGATCGCCATTGCGGCCGCCGCCGCCCTGCTCGCCGGCTGCCAGACCCTCAACGCGCCGGCCAAGGTCGACGTGGCCGAGCCCACCAGCGCGCTGCCGGTGGCGCAGCCGGCGCCGATGGTCAACAACGGCGCGATCTTCCAGGCCGCGCAGTACCGCCCGCTGTTCGAGGACCACCGCGCGCGGCTGGTCGGCGACACGCTGACCGTGCAGATCGTCGAGAAGGTCTCGGCGACGCAGAAGAGCACCAGCAGCATCGACAAGAGCGGCAAGGTCAGCGCGGGCATCACCGCGCTGCCGTTCGTCTCGGCCAATTCCTTCGGCCGCGCCAGCGCCGCCGGCACGTCGAGCAACACGATGGACAGCAAGGGCAGCACCGAGAACACCAACGACTTCTCGGGCACCATCACCGCCACGGTGACCGGCGTGCTGCCCAACGGCCATCTGCTGGTCGCCGGCGAGAAGCAGATCGGCGTGAACCACAACGTCGACGTGCTGCGCTTCTCGGGCCAGGTCGACCCGCGCGCCATCCAGCCCGGCAACACGGTGCCCAGCGCGCAGATCGCCAACGTGCGCATCGAGCACCGCGGCCGCGGCGCGCAGGCCGAGGCGAACGGAATTGGCTGGCTGGCACGCTTCTTTTTGAACGTTCTGCCGATCTGAGCGCGCGAAGAATGGGGTCATGGAACATGACTCCATCTCCGTTGCCTCCGCCCGGCGCCTCGAAGCGCTGATCCGCACGCTGATCGCGTTCGCCGCGCTGGCGGCCAGCGCCGCGCTGTGGTGGCCGGCCACGGCCCATGCCGTCGGCTCCGCGCGCATCAAGGAGATCGCCAGCGTGCAGGGCGTGCGCAGCAACCCGCTGGTGGGCTACGGCATCGTCGTCGGCCTGGACGGCACCGGCGACCAGACCACCTCCACGCCCTTCACCGCGCAGAGCATCGCCGCGATGCTGCAGCAGATGGGCGTGACCGTGCCCGCGGGCGCGAGCATGCAGCTGAAGAACGTCGCGGCGGTGATGGTCACCGCGCAGCTGCCGCCCTTCGCGCAGCCGGGCCAGACGCTGGACGTGAACGTCTCCTCGCTGGGCAACGCCAAGAGCCTGCGCGGCGGCACGCTGATCGCCACGCCGCTGAAGGGCGCCGACGGGCAGATCTACGCGCTCGCGCAGGGCAACCTGATCGTCGGCGGCGCGGGCGCCTCGGCGGCCGGCTCCAAGGTGCAGATCAACCACCTCGCCGCCGGGCGCATCCCCGAGGGCGCCACGGTCGAGCGCGCGGTGCCCACGCCGCTGAACCAGGGCGACACGCTGCAGCTCGACCTCGCCGCCAGCGACTACGGCACGGCGCGCGACGTCGCCAAGGCCATCAACGCCAAGATGGGCGAGGGCGCCGCGCAGGCGCTCGACGGCCGCACGGTGCGCGTGCGCATGCCGGCCTCGCCGGACGCGCGCGTGGCCTTCCTGGCCGACATCGAGAACCTGCCGGTGGAACGCGCCGCGCCGGCCGCGCGCGTGGTGATCAATGCGCGCACCGGCTCGATCGTCGTCAACCAGGCGGTCACGCTCTCGCCCTGCGCGGTGGCGCACGGCAGCCTGTCGGTGACGATCAGCACCACGCCGGTGGTCAGCCAGCCGGGGCCCTTGTCGAACGGCCAGACGGTGGCGCGCGAGAAGGCCGACATCACGATCAACCAGCAGCCCGGCTCGCTGATCCAGATGCCGGCCGGCACGCAATTGGTGGACGTGGTCAAGGCGCTCAATTCGCTGGGCGCGACGCCGCAGGACCTGCTCGCGATCCTGCAGGCCATCAAGGCGGCCGGGGCCTTGAATGCGGAACTCGAGGTGATCTGATGAGCATCGACGTGCGTTCGCTGCAGGCGCTGAAGTACACGGCCGGCACCGACCCCAAGGCGGCGATCAAGGAGACCGCCAAGCAGTTCGAGGCGCTGTTCATGCAGCAGCTGATGAAGAGCATGCGCGATGCGAATCTGGCCGGCGGCATGCTCGACAACGAAGGCTCCAAGCTCGGCACCGAGATGCTCGACACGCAGTTCGCCACCAAGATGACCGGGCTGCCGGGCGGGCTGTCGGACATCATCGCCAGGCAGCTGGAGCGGCAGATGAGCGGGGCGCAGCCGGCGATTCCGGGCAGTACCGAAACGTCCGCGTCGAGCAGCCGCAAGACCACCCCCGACCAGGCCGGCTTCGTCAGCCGGCACAGCGACGCGGCGCGCGCCGCCGAGGCCGCCAGCGGCATCCCGGCGGCGTTCATGATCGCCCAGGCCGCGCACGAAACCGGCTGGGGCAGGCGCGAGATCCGCAACGCCGACGGCAGTTCGTCGAACAACCTGTTCGGCATCAAGGCCGGCGCGAGCTGGAAGGGCCCGGTCGCCGAGGTCACCACCACCGAATACGTCAACGGCGAAGCGCGCAAGGTGACGGCCAAGTTCCGCGCCTACGCGAGCGCCGCCGAATCCTTCGCCGACTACGCGAAGCTGATGACCACCAGCCCGCGCTACACCGGGGTCGTCGCCAACGCGAGCAGCGCGCAAGGCTTCGCGCAAGGCCTGCAGAACGCCGGCTACGCCACCGACCCGGCCTATGCCGACAAGCTGGCGCGCACCATCAACACCACGCTGCGGCTGCAGCGGGCCATGAGCTGAGGGAATCGAGGACATGGGCGCTTCCGCACTGATGTCGCTGGGCATGCGCGCGATGAGCGCGAACTACGCCGCGCTGCAGGCCGTCGGCCACAACATCGCCAACGCCAACACCGTGGGCTACTCGCGCCAGAGCGTGGTGCTGGAGACCAACGGCGGGCAGTTCACCGGCGCGGGCTTCTTCGGCAAGGGCGTCAACGTCGCCACGGTGCAGCGCGAGCACAGCGACTTCCTCACCCGCGAGGCGGCCACCACCAAGGCGGTGGCCGCCGCCGACGAGGCGCGCAGCAGCCAGCTGACGCAGCTGGAGAAGGTGTTCCCGCTCGGCGAGTCGGGCCTGGGCTATGCCGCCACGCAGATGTTCAACGCGCTGGTCGACGTGGCCAACAAGCCCTCGGACACCTCGTCGCGCCAGGTGGTGCTGGCGCGCGCCGGCGAGTTCGCGAGCAAGATCAAGACCGCCGGCGAGCAGCTCGACACGCTGCAGCGCGGCGTCAGCGAGGAGCTGAAGGCCAACATCACGCAGGTCAACATGCTGGCCGCGCGCGTGGCCGAGCTGAACCAGAAGATCGCCTCGGCCAAGGGTTCGGGCCAGACGCCCAACGACCTGCTCGACCAGCGCGACCAGACCATCAGCGAGATCAGCCAGTACATCCAGGTGACCACCGTCGACGCGGGCGACGGCAGCACCAGCCTGTTCATCGGCGGCGGCCAGAAGCTGGTGCTGGGCAACCAGGCCACCACGCTGGTGGCGGTGGCCGACCCCTACGACGTCTCCAAGCTGCAGCTGGGCGTCAACGACGGCGGCTCGCTGCGCATGCTGCCGCAGGGGCAGGTGAGCGGCGGCGCGATCGCCGGGCTGCTGCGCTTCCAGAACGAAGACCTGGCGACCGCGCGCAACCAGCTCGGCCAGTTCGCCGCCGCGGTGGCCGGCGCCATCAACGAGCAGCAGGCGCTCGGCCTGGACGGCAGCCAGCCGCCCGGCAGCGGCGCGCCGCTGCTGGCCGTCGGCGCGCCGCGCGTGCTGCCGGCCGGCAGCAACAGCAGTGGCAGCACGGGCGTCTCGATCAGCGTCGCGGTGCCGAGCGAACTGCAGGCGAGCGACTACGAACTGGTGGCCGACCCCGCGCTGCCGGCCGGCAGCTACACGCTGACGCGGCTGTCGGACGGCCTGTCGCAGACCGTCACCGACGGCCAGGTGGTCGACGGCATGCTGATCGGCATCGGCACGCCCGCGCCGGCCGCCAACGACCGCTTCCTGCTGCAGCCGGTGGCGGCGGCGGCGAGCGGCGCCAAGCTGGCGATGGAGAACACGCGCGGCATCGCGGCGGCCTCGCCGGTGGCGGCGACCTTCGGCGTCGACAACGTCGGCACCGCGTCGGTCTCGGCGCTCAGCGCGACGGCGGTCGACGCGGCCGCCGCGCCGCTGACCGCGAGCATCGCCTTCACCGACGACAACGGCAGCTACACCTGGGAGCTGCGCGACGCCAGCAATGCGCTGGTGCGCAGCGGCACCGGCACCTGGACGGCCGGCGAGGCGATCCGCAGCGATGCCTGGACGCCCGCCACGCCGGGGCAGCGCTACGACTGGTCGCTGGAGCTGTCCGGCGTGCCGCGCAGCGGCGACACGCTGACGGTGGGCAACACGCCCTTCCCGGCCTCCGACAACGGCAACGCGAAGGCGATGATGGCCTTGCGCGACGCCGGCCTGATCGGCCAGCGCACCTTGACCAGCGGCACCGTGGTGCCCGGCGCCAGCGTCACCGACGCCTACGCCAACCTGCTCGCCGACGTGGGCGTGCGGGTGCAGGGCGCGGCGCTGTCGGCCAAGCAGTCGGCCTCGATCGCCGACCAGGCCGAGGCCGATCTGCAATCCAAGGTCGGCGTCAACCTCGACGAAGAAGCCGCGCGGCTGATTCAGTTCCAGCAGAGCTACCAGGCCGCGGCCAAGATGCTTCAAGTGGCGCAGTCGCTGTTCGACACGCTCCTGCAAACCGCCGGCGCCTGAAAAGGAAACACGACATGAGCCTACGCATCAGCACCTTGCGCCAGACCGAGGCCGGCATCTCCACCTTGCAGAAGCGCCAGGTCGAGATGGCCGAATCGCAGGAGCGCCTGACCAGCGGCAAGCGCGTGCTCAAGGCGAGCGACGACCCGGCCGCCGCGGCGCGCGCCGAGCGGGCGCTGGCCGGGGAGATGCGCGCCACGACCAGCCAGCGCGCGGTGGACGCGAGCCGCTCCGCGATGTCGCTGTCGGAAACGGCGATGGGCGATTCGCTCGAACTGCTGCAGCAGGCGCGCGAGGCGATGGTGGCGGCCGGCAACGCCTCGTACAGCGACCAGGAACGCCAGAACCTGGCCGAGAAGATCAAGGCCATCCGCAACCAGCTGCTGAGCGTGGCCAACCGCACCGACGGCGCCGGCAGCTACCTCTTCGGCGGCCAGGGCGCGACCACGCAGCCCTTCGTCGACGCGGCCGGCGGCGTGGCCTACCGCGGCATCAGCGGCGAGCGCCGCACCGAGATGGGCACCGACCTGCCGCTGACCGTCAACGGCGACGGTGTCTTCATGACCGCGCGCAGCGGCAACGGCGTGTTCAAGACCAGCGCCGATGCGGGCGTGAGCAAGGCCTGGATCGACAACGGCCAGGTCAGCGACCCCGCCGCGCTGACCGGCTCGACCTACACGCTGCAGTTCGCCGTCTCCGGCGGCAACACCACCTACGCGGTGCTGAAGGACGGCGTGGCGACGGCCGTGACCGCCGCGCCCTACACCTCGGGCCAGGACATCACCGTCGACGGCATGACCTTCCGCATCAGCGGCGCGCCGGCCGCGGGCGACAGCTTCACGGTCGAGCCCTCGGCCTCGTCGCTGTCGATCTTCGACGCGCTCGACCGCGCCGCCGCGCAGCTCGCCACCGGCGGGCGCACCTCGGCGCAGATCGCCCAGGGCAACACCGACGCGCTGCGCGACATCGACCAGGCGATGGCGCAGATGCAGGGCGCGCGCGCGGTGGCCGGCGAGATGCTCGCGCGCATCGAGGGCGAGACCTCGCGGCTGGCCGACCAGAAGCTCTCGGCGCAGACGGAGCGCAGCAATGCGGAAGATTTGGACATGACCGAGGCCTTGTCGAAGTTCGCCAACATGCAAACCGGCTACGATGCCGCGCTGAAGTCGTACTCGATGGTGCAGCGCCTGTCGCTGTTCGATTACGTCAAAGGCTAGCGCCAACAGGCCCTTCTCATGCTCGACGTCGCGATCCTCGGCCAGGTGGCCTTCGGCTACTCGCCCTACATCGCCCGCAACCGCTCGGTCTCGGCGACGCGGCTGACGGTGTTCCCGCTCAGGCCCGACATGGCGCCCGACGCGGCGCAGCTGCTCGAGGCGATCGCCGGCGTCTGGCCGGCCGGCGGCGCGAAGGTGTCTCTCAACGTCGCGGGCGAATCGCTGCTGCAGGAGCTGATGCAGGCGCAGCCGGCCGGCAACGTGATGGTCGAGATCCCGGCCTTCATGGCCTGCGACCCGGCCAACACCGCGGCCATCGTCGCGCTGCGCGCGCACGGCAACGAGCTGCTGCTCAAGGGCCGGCCGCTCGCGGAGCTGCCGCGCGAGGTGCTGCCCTGCTTCAAGTACTCGATCATCGACCTGGCCGACGACCGCCGCCTCGACGGCACGCAGCCGCCGCCGGGCGTGACGCGCAGCATCCCGCACCTGCAGGCCGGCGTGCGCACCATCGCCGAGATGGAGCAGGCCTTCGCGCGCGGCGCCGAGGCGGTGCTGGGCTGGCCGATCGACGACGTGATCCAGGGCGGCGGCGGCAAGGCCAACGCCGGCCAGGCCGACATGCAGACGATGGTCGAGCTGATCCGCCAGGTCGACGCGGCCGAGCCGATCGAGAAGCTGGAGAACACGCTCAAGCGCGACCCCTCGCTGGCCTTCAAGCTGATGCGCTACATCAACTCGCCGGCCTTCGGGCTGCGCGTCGAGATCAGCTCGTTCCGCCACGCCATCATGATGCTGGGCTACAAGCGCCTGAAGCGCTGGCTGGCGCTGCTGCTGGCCACCGCGAGCAAGGACGTCAACATGAAGCCGGTGATGTTCGCCGCCGTGCGCCGCGGCCTGCTGATGGAAGAGCTCGGCCGCGCCAGCAGCGACGAGGAGATGCGCAGCGAGCTGTTCATCTGCGGCGTGTTCTCGCTGCTCGACCGCATGTTCCACCAGCCCTTCAGCGACCTGCTCGCGAACATCCCGGTGCCCGACCGCGTCTACCAGGCGCTCGCGAAGGAGACGGGCCCGTTCCAGCCCTACGTGAACATGGTGCGCGCGATCGAGGCCGGCTCGCTGTTCGACTTCCGCGAAGCCGCCGACGCGCTGATGCTCGGCGTCAGCGAGGTCAACCGCGCGCAGCTGCGCGCGCTCACCGCGGCATCCCAGCTGGAATGACGGGCATGCCGGCGCACGCGCTGCCGGAGGCCTTGCGCATCGTCTGGGATGCGCCCTTTCCCGCGCTGCTGGAAGACGAGGGCTTCCGCCTCGTCGACGTCAACGAGGCCTTTCTCGATTTCACGGGCCGCACGCGCGACGAGCTGATCGGCCGCGACGCCGTCGAGCTGGAGCCGCCCGAAGACCAGAGCGCCAGCCGCGCCGCGCGCAGTGCCCCGGCCGGCGCGCTGTTCGAGCGCCGCTTGGTCGACGTGGCCGGCCACGAGCGCTGGTACCGCGCGACGCGCCGGCGTGTCGGCGATGGCCTGCACCTGGTGCTGATGCAGGACTCCAGCGCCGAGCACGCCGCGCGCGAACGCGCCGACCGCTCGGCGCGCGAACTCGATCACTGGTTCGACCTCAGCACCGTCGGCATGGTGCTGTTCGACGAACGCGGCCTGCTGGTGCGCAGCAACCCGGCCTTCGAGGCGCTGGTGGGCAGCGTGCCGGTGACGCTGGGCGCGGCCGGCGAGCCGCTGTCCGAACTGCTGTGCTGGCAGGGCGACGCGGTGCTGAGCGCATTGCGCCCCGGCGCGCCGCCGATCGAGCGCCAGGTGTGGATGCCGCGCGCCGACGCCGCGCCGCTGCGGCTGCGCTCCATCGTGCGCTGCTACAAGGCGCCGGGCGGCGCGCCGCGCTTCATGGCGGTGGTGGAGGATCGCAGCGTCGAGGAGGAGCGCGACCTCGCGCAGATCCAGATCGGCGCGATGATGGACACCGCCGGCGTCGGCCTGGCCACCTTCGCCGAATCGCACGGCTGGGTGCGCCAGCGCCAGTCGGTGGGCAGCGGCGGCGGCTCGCCCTCGGCCCTGCAGGCGATCGGGCGCGACGTGGTGCTGCCCGACTCCATCCCCGAATACGAGCGGCTGCAGCAGGCGCTGCGCCGGGGCGAGCGCGCCGAGGTGCGCTACGCGGTGCGCCACCCGGAGCTGGGCCAGCGCTGGCTGCTGACGCGCGTCGAGCCGGCGATGCTGGCCTCGGGCAAGCGCACCACCTCGGTGGTGACGCTGGACGTCACCGAGCAGGAGCAGGCGCGCTCGCGCAGCGAGGAGCTGCTGCGCGAGATGAGCAGCATCCTGGAGAGCACGGTCACCGGCATCGCGCACCTGCGCGGCGAGCACCTGGTGCGCTGCAACCACCGCTTCGAGCGCATGCTGGGCCTGCCGGCCGGCGTGGCGGCGGGGCGCTCGCTGGCCGAGCTGTTCGCCGCCCATCCGCGCGTGCTGGAGATCGCCGGGCAGGCGCAGCGCACGCTCGCGCCCGGCGCGGCGATGGAGGCCGAGTTCGACTTCGCGCCGCCCGGCCACCCGACGCTGTGGTACGCGCTGTCGGTGCGGCGCGGCGAGGGGCCGGCCGGCGCGGTCGAGCTGATCGCGGTGCTGTCCGACATCACACGGCTGAAACTGCAGCAGACCGAGCTGGAGCTGGCCGCGCGCGACCGCGAGCTGATGTTCAGCCTCTCGGAGGTGGGCATCGCCGCGGTGCGCGACGGCCGCATCCAGCGCGCCAACGACGCGCTCGCGCAGCTGGCCGGCTGGCCGGCCGCCGATCTCGCCGGGCTGACGCTGTCGACGCTGTACGCCGACCCGGCCGACTACGCGCGCCGCTGGCCGCAGCAGGAGCGCGAGCTGGCCGCGCAGGGGCGCTGGAGCGGCGAGCTGCAGCTGCGGCAGCGCGACGGCGCGCTGCTGTGGGTGCAGCTCGGGCTGCGCCTGGTGCAGCCGGGCGACCTGTCGGCCGGCTTCATCGCCAGCTTCGTCAACGTCGATGCGCGCCATCGCGCCGAGCTGGCGGTGGCGCTGCAGGCCGAGCGCACGCGCGCCATCCTCGACTCGGTGCTGGTGGGCATCGTCACCGTCGGCGCGAGCGGCATCGAGTGGATGAACCGCTCGGCGCGGCGCATGTTCGGCGGCGACCTGGCCGACTTCCTGAACCAGCCGATCTCGACGGTGGCCACGCCCGAGCCCGCCCACCCGTTCCGCCGCACGCACTACCTGCAGGAGCTGGCCGAAGGCCAGGCCGAGACCTTCGAGTGCCGCGTCAAGGCGCGCGACGGGCGCGAGTTCTGGGTGGTCGGCAACGCGGTGGCGACCAGCCGCGAATCGACCGGGCGCCAGCTCACCTACGCGCTGCTGGACATCGAGCGGCGCCGCCAGGCCGAGGCGCGCATGTCGGAGGCGCAGGCGTCCTTGCAGCGCATCATCGAGGCCGCGCCGATGGCGATCTCGCTGCACGACGCGCGCACGCTGAAGATCCTGCAGGCCAACCGGGTGGCGGCGCGCAGCGTGCGCCGCGAGCCCGAGCAATTGATCGGCCTGCTGCCCGAGCAGGTGCTCGATGCGGCGCTGGCCGCGCAGCGCCGCGCCGACATGGAGGCGGCGCTGGCCTCGCGCGAGCTGACGCAGCGCGAGTACCGCGTCGAGCACGACGGCGCCGCGATGGTGTGGGACGCGCGCTACCTGCCGCTGGCCACCCAGCCCGGCCAGGCGCCCGACCAGCTGCTGCTGGTGGCCACCGACGTCACCGAGCAGCGCGCCGCGCAGGAGGCTCGCTTCGAGGCGGCGATCGCGCAGCGCGAGATGCTGGTCAAGGAAGTGCACCACCGCATCAAGAACAACCTGCAGGGCGTGGCCGGTCTTCTTCAGCAGATCGCCCAGCGCAAGCCCGAGGTGGCCGGCGTGATGTCGGAGGTGATCGGCCAGGTGCAGGCGATCGCGCAGGTGTACGGGCTGCAGGTCGGCGCCGGCGGGCCGCTGCGCGTGGCCAGCGTGGTGGAGGCGATCGCCGGCTCGGTGCAGCGCACCTTCGGCCGCACGATCCGCTTCGAGCTCAGCGGCCCGGCGCCGGCGCGCTGGGCGCTGCCGGAGGCCGAGTCGATCCCGATCGCGCTGACCGTCAACGAGCTGCTGACCAACGCCGTCAAGCACAGCGCCGGCGCCGAGGTGGGCTGCACGCTGGCGTGCGACGAGCACGGCGTGCTGCTGGCGATCGTCAACGCCGGCCGGCTGCCCGAGGGCTTCAACCTCGCGCGCGTGCCGGGCGGCGTCTCCGGGCTCGGGCTGGTGCGCGCGCTGCTGCCGCGGCGCAGCGCCACGCTGACCATCGAGCCGCAGGGCGAGCAGGTGCGCGCCAGCGTGACGCTGTCGCCGCCATGCATCACGCGGCTGGACGACCCCGCATGACGGTGGCCTGACGAGCGCCTGAGGACGGCTCATTTCGCGGACAATCCGGGTCGGCTCCGATCAGGAGAGGCAAGAAGCGCAAAGAGGCTTCGGTGAACACGACGGGCAAGGGCACGATCCTCGTGGTGGACGACGACCGGCTGGTGCTGGCCACGCTGGCGCACGGCCTGGCGCAGGCCGGCTACGCCGTGCTCGACGCCGACAACGGCAACGACGCCATCCTGCTGGCGCACCAGCACCGGCCCGAGCTCGCGCTGCTCGACATCCGCATGGAAGGCATGAGCGGCTTCGACGTGGCCGAGACGCTGCGCGACAAGTACCGCATCCCCTTCATGTTCCTCTCGGCCTTCTCCGACGACGCCACGGTCGCGCAGGTGAAGGCGCTGGGCGCGGTGGCCTACCTGGTCAAACCGCTGGACATCCGCCAGATCGTGCCGGCGGTGGAGGCGGCGCTGGCCAACGTCGGCGCGCGCCGCGCCGCGCCGGCGGCATCCGCGCCTGCCGTGGCGCCGGCCCCCGCGCCGGCGCTGGACCCGACGGTCGCGATGGCCGTCGGCGTGCTGATGCACCGCTATTCGCTGCCGCGCGGCGCGGCGCTGGAGCGCCTGAAGCGCCAGGCCGAGAGCGAGCAGCGCGCGCTGGCCGAGCAGGCCGAGCGCTTGCTGCAGGCGGTCGAGCTGCTGTCCGATCCGGGGAGCTGACGGACTTCAGGGCGGCGGCAGCGAGAAGTGGAAGCTCGCGCCGCGCTCCACTTCCGCTTCCGCCCACACCTCGCCGCCATGACGGCGCACGATGCGCCGCACCGTCGCCAGGCCGATGCCGGTGCCGGGGAAGTCGCTCGCGCTGTGCAGGCGCTGGAACACGCCGAACAGGCGATCGGCGAAGCGCATGTCGAAGCCGGCGCCGTTGTCGCGCACCGTGTAGGTGTCGGGATGCTGCGGCCGGCGCTCCAGCCAGATCTCGGGCGCGCGCGCCTTGCCGGTGTATTTCCAGGCGTTGCCGAGCAGGTTCTCCAGCACCAGGCGCAGCAGCGTCGGGTCGCCCGAGACCTGCAGGCCCGGCTCGATGTGCAAGGCCACCTCGCGGCCGGGCGACTGGCGGCGCAGGTCCTCGGCCACGTAGGCGGCCAGCTGCGAGAGATTGACCGGCTGGCGTTGCAGCGGCTGCGTCGACAGCCGCGACAGCGCCAGCAGCGCGTCGATCATCGCGTTCATGCGCGCGGCGGCGCCGAGCACGCGGTCGAGGTGGTCGTTGCCGATGCGATCCAGGCTGGCGCCGTAGTCCTCCTTGAGGATCTTGGTGAAGCCCTCGACCACGCGGATCGGCGCGCGCAGGTCGTGCGAGACGGTGTAGCCGAAGGATTCGCGCTCGGCGGCGTCGGCCTGCGCATCGGCGGCCGGCGCGGGGAGCCGATCGTCGAGCACGCGCAGCGTGCCGGCGTAGCCGTCGAAGCGGCCGGCCGCGTCGCCGACCGGCCGGCCGCGCAGCAGCGCGCGGCGCGAAGGCTCGTCGGGTGCCGCCGCGAAGCGGCCTTCCACGTCGTGCAGCGCTGCGCCCGCATCGAGCTGCTGGCGCAGCGCCTGCGGCGCCGCGAAGGCGATGCGCTCGGCCAGCGGCGTGCCGGCCGCCAGCGGCGGTGTGTCGCAGCCGGCTGGTGCGCGCAGCCAGCGCAGGCGGTGCTCGGCGTCGCTGCGCCACTGCCACACGTCGAGCTGCTCGCTCAACTGGCGCAGCTCTTCGCGCGCGCGGCGCAGCTCGTCGCGGACCCGCGCGTGGCGCCGCGCCAGCACGGCGGCGATCAGGGCGCCGGCCAGCAGCGAAGGCAGGACGATGGCCCAGAGGGTCAGCGCGGACATGCGCGCGATTGTAGGGAGAGCCCTCGCGCCCGCCTGCCCGCAGGCGCGGTTCAAGTTCGGGGCCTGTGCGCCGAAGACAGCGAGATGTCGCGCACGGCCCACGCACGCGGTCCCGCGATCACGCCCGATGCTGTTCCGTTCTTCCCGAATCCTGTTCTGGATCGCTGCCGCCGCGGCGCTCACCGCGCTGGCCGGCCCGGCGCGCCTCGCCACCGCGCTCACCGCCGTGGCCGGGGTGGCGCTGCTGGGCGCCTATGCGCTGGCGCGCTGGGCGCTGCAACGCGAGCGCGATGTGGCCGCGTCCGATGACGGTGCCGTGACGGCCGCGCTGGATGCGGCGGCGCTGGCCGAGATCGGCGAGCGCCTGCGTGCGGCCGTGACCGCCGCCGCCGGCGAGGGCGCCGAAGCGGCCGCGCGGGCCGCCGCCACCGTGCTGCGCGCCGAACTCGGCGCGCGCCAGGCCACGGTGCACCGCGTGCGCGAGATCGCGCCGCCGTTCGTGACGCTGGTCACGCTCGCGCCCGATGGCGGTGCAGGCGTCGAGCACCGCGTGCGCCTGGAGCGCTCGCCGCTCGGCGTGGCGCTGCGCGACGGCCGCCCGGCGCGCGGCGCGGCCGGCGACTGGGCCGTTCCGGTCCATGCCGGCGAACGCTGCGCCGCGCTGATCGAACTCGGGCCGCCCGCCCTCCAGGCCGACGAGGCCGGGCTGGCGGATCTGTTCGGCGCGCTGCGTGACATCCTGCCGCTCGATGATGCGTCCGGCGCCACCCCCACTGCACGCCAGGCCGAGGGTTGTGAAAGACAATACCTGCGAACCAGCGTCGACCCGGATTCCTTGACTGCCTGCGCCGTGCCCGATCTGCCGACCCGTCCGACCGCGCCCACCGTGCTCGATGCGCAGGCGCTCGGACGGTTGCGCGAGCTCGATCCGAAGGGCGAGAGCCAGCTGATCGAGCGCGTGCTGCGCGCCTTCGAGACCTCGGCGACGCGGCTGCTGCCCCAGCTCGAGGCGGCGCGCGCCGGCGGCGACCGCAACGGCGTGCGCCACGTGGCGCACACGCTCAAGTCGTCCTCGGCCAGCATCGGCGCGCTGGCGCTGTCGCAGCATTGCGCGGCGGTCGAGGCGATCGTCCGCGAGGAGCGCGCCGACGACCTCGAAGCGCCGCTCGATGCGCTGCTGGCCGAACTGGCCGCGGTGCGGCAGGCGATCCGCGCCATGCTCGGCGAGGGCGCATGAACCCGACGCTGATGCCCCAGGACGACGATCTGCCCGGGCAGCCGAAGGTGCTGCTGGTCGACGACGACGAGGTCAACCTGCTGCTGACCTCGATCGCGCTGCGCGAGCGCGGCTTCGAGATCACCGAGGCCACCGGCGGCGAGCAGGCGATGCGCGCGCTTACCGAGTGGCTGCCCGACGTGGTGGTGCTCGACGCGCTGATGCCCGGCATCGACGGCTTCGAGACCTGCCGCCAGCTGCGCCACCTGCCCGGCTTCGAATCGCTGCCGGTGCTGATGCTGACCGGCCTGGACGACGACGCCTCGATCACGCGCGCCTACGAGGCCGGCGCGACCGACTTCTTCGTCAAGTCGACCCAGTGGAGCCTGCTGGCCGGGCGGCTGCGCTACCTGCTGCGCTCGGCGCGCACGCGCCAGGAGCTGGAGCGCAACAAGGCGCGCCTGGCGCGCGCGCAGGACCTGGCGCGCATGGGCAGCTTCGACTGGAAGCGCGGCGACGGCGGGCCGGTGTTCTCCGCCGAGGGCCTGCGCGTGTTCGGCCTCGCGCCCGACCAGACGCTGCCCTTCCGCACGCTGCTGCGCATGCTGCCCGACGTCGAGCGCGACGGCCTGATCACCGTGCTGCGCGAGGTCATCCGGCACAGCTCGGTGCTGGCGCGCGACGTCACCGTCACGCTGCTCGACGGCCGCCAGCGCATCGTGCACGTCGAGGCCGAGCCGGAGTTCAACGAGCACGGCAACCTGATCGGCTACACCGGCATCGTGCAGGACGTGACCGACCGCCGCGTCGCCGAGGACAAGATCAAGCACCTGGCCAACTTCGACGGCCTGACCGGCCTGCCGAACCGCCGCCAGCTGATCTGGCGCACCGAGCGCGCGCTGGAGCACGCGCGCCGCCTCGGCCACCAGGTGGCGCTGCTGCTGATCGACCTGGACCGCTTCAAGGTGATCAACGACACGCTCGGCCACGGCGCCGGCGACGAGCTGCTGATGGAGGTGTCGCGGCGGCTGCGCTCGTGCGTGCGCCACTCCGACCAGGTGATGGAAAGCTCGCTCGAGGCGATGGGCTCGCGCTCGCATCGCACGCTGGAGGCGGTGGGGCGGCTCGGCGGCGACGAGTTCGTCGCGCTGCTGCCCGAGGTGGCCGACGAGCGCGACGCCGAGCGCGTCGCGCGCCGCATCCTCGACCTGATGCGCGAGCCGATCTTCGTCGGCGGGCAGGAGTGCTTCGTCACCGCCAGCGTCGGCATCGCGCTGTACCCGCGCGACGGCGCGACGATGGCCGACGTGCTGCGCAACGCCGACGTGGCGATGTACGCCGTCAAGTCGAGCGGCCGCAACGCCCAGCAGCTGTATTCGCCGATGCTCGCCGGCAAGGGCCGCGAGAAGCTCGCGCTCGAGACCGACCTGCACAAGGCGCTGGAGCGCGAGGAGCTGGTGCTGCACTACCAGCCCAAGATCGACGTGCGCAGCGCGCGCATGGTTGGCGCCGAGGCGCTGATGCGCTGGCGCCGCGGCGGCGAGCTGGTGCCGCCGGGCGACTTCATCCCCCTGGCCGAGGAAACCGGCCTGATCAACCCGTTCTCCGAATGGGCGATCCGCGAGGCGGCGCGCCAGGCGCGCGTCTGGCAGGACAGCTTCGGCTTCGCCGAGTCGATCGCCGTCAACCTGCCGAGCCGGCTGTTCGAGCGCACCGATCTCGTCGAGCACATCCACGACGCGGTCAGCGCCTACGGCGTGCCGCACCACGCGATCCAGCTCGAGATCACCGAGACGGGCCTGATGAAGGAACTGCAGAGCGTGATCCCGTCGCTGCACCGGCTCAACGAGATCGGCGTCGAGATCTCGATCGACGACTTCGGCACCGGTTATTCCTCGCTCGCCTACCTGACCACGCTGCCGATCTCCGAGCTGAAGATCGACCGCAGCTTCGTGCGCGACCTCGGCCTGACGCCGGCCAGCAGCGCGATCGTCAAGGCCATCATCTCGCTGGCGCGCGCGCTCGGCCTGCGCGTCATCGCCGAAGGCGTCGAGAGCCTGCGCCAGATGGAGGCCTTGCACAAGGAAGGCTGCTGGCTGATGCAGGGTTATTTGTTCAGCCGCCCGCAGCCGGCCGACGACATCGAGGCCTGGCTGCAGCAGACCGTGCTGCCGCGCAAGGCGCCGTGGATCGGCAAGGTCGGCGAGGCCGACCTGCTCTCCGACGCGCTGCGCCCGGCCGGCGTGCGCAGCAAGCCGGCCGGCTGAACCTTCTTCTTTCCACCGCTTCATGGACACCACCCCGGCGCAGATCGCCAAGGCCGCGCTGCGCCGCCTGGCGCTCGACAAGCTCGAGCCGACGCCCGACAACTACGCGCGTGCCTACGCGCAGGAATCCGGCGAAGCGGCGGCGAGCAGCGCTGGGGACGGCGCGGCGCTCGCCACGCTGATCGGCAAGCTGGTGCGCGGCGTCGAGCGCGGCGGCCGGCACTGGACCGCGGCGCGCCGCAAGGACAGCCTGCAGCGCGTGCTCGAAGGCAGCCGCAGCGACGCCAAGCGGTTGCAGCAGCGCCTGACGCAACTGGCCGCGAGCTGGGATTCCGACACCCCCGACGGCGCGGTCGAGACCGAGCCGGCGCCGCTGGACGCACTCCCGCCGGCCGCCGCCGCGCCTGCCACGGCGATGGAAGCGCCGATTTCCCTGAACCTCGCCGGCGAGCGCCCCTGGGGCCGCATCGTCGACACGCTGGGCGGCACCACGCGGCGCGCGCTGCCTTCGCAGGACGAAGCGGCCGAGCTGTCGAACGCGCTCGGCGCGCTGGTCGAGCGCGTTGCGCGCGAAGGCGCCTCGGCGCCGCTGGCCGAGGAACTCGACGCGCTGTGCGCGCGCGCCGGCATCGTGCTGCAGCACCGCCATCACCTCGTCGACCAGCTCGGCGCCTTGTGCCAGGAATTGACCGCGAGCCTGACCGACCTCGCCGAGGACGACAGCTGGGCCCGCGGCCAGTGCGACGCGATGCGCGTCAAGCTCGACGAGGGCCTGACCGCGCGCGGCGTGAAGGCCGTGAGCGAGCTGCTGCGCGACACGCGCGAGCGCCAGGGCGCGCTGCGCGCCGAGCGCGAGAAGGCGCGCGAAGCGCTCAAGACGCTGATCAACCGCATGCTGAGTGAACTGGGCGAACTCGGCTCGCAGACCGGCCGCTTCCACGAGAGCGTGGGGCGCTATGCCGACGTGATCGAGAAGGCCGATTCGCTGGAGAGCCTGGCCGGCGTGGTGCGCGAGATGGTCGAGGAAAGCCGCACCGTGCAGGCGCTGGTGCAGCAGACGCAGGGCCGCCTGCAGGAGGAGCACGCGCGCGCCAGCGAGCTGACGGCGCGCGTGGGCGAACTGGAAGGCGAGCTGCGCCGCCTGTCGAACGAGGTCTCGACCGACCAGCTGACGCAGATCGCGAATCGCCGCGGGCTGTTGCAGGCCTTCGATGCCGAGCGCTCGCGCGTCGAGCGCGAAGGCGCTGTGCTGGCCGTGGGCCTGCTCGACATCGACAACTTCAAGCGCCTGAACGACGAACTCGGCCACGCCGCCGGCGATGAAGCGCTGCGCTCGCTGGCCGCGGTGGTGAGCAAGACGCTGCGCCCGAGCGACATGGTGGCGCGCTACGGCGGCGAGGAATTCGTGGTGCTGCTGCCGGCCACGCCGGTGGACGAGGGCCAGCAGATCCTGACGCGGCTGCAGCGCTCGCTGTCGGGCGGCCTGTTCATGCACGAGAACAAGCAGGTGTTCGTCACCTTCTCGGCCGGCGTCACCGCCTACCGCGCCGGCGAGCGCATCGAAGCGGCGCTGGAACGCGCCGACCAGGCGCTCTACGAGGCCAAGCGGACGGGCAAGAACCGGACGTGTATCGGGTGATGTATCCGTTCGCCCCGAGCTTGTCGAAGGGCTTCGACAAGCTCAGCCCGAACGGGGGCGGTCCCAGGTGTCCTTCAACCCGGTGATCTTGTTGAACACCGGCTTGCCGGCCGTGTGATCGACGCGGTCGGCGACGAAGTAGCCGTGGCGCTCGAACTGCACGCGCTTGTCGGGTGTCAGCCCCGCCAGCGACGGTTCGAGATACCCCGTCACGACGCGCTTGCTGGCCGGGTTCAGGCTGGCCTTGAAGTCCTTGCCGCCGGCGTCCGGCTGCGCCTCGGTGAAGAGGCGGTCGTACAGGCGCAGTTCGGCCGGCACCGCGTCGTGCGCGCCGACCCAGGTGATCGTGCCCTTGACCTTGACGCGGTCGGCGCCCGGCGTGCCGCTGCGCGTGTCGGGCACGATGCTCGCGAACACTTCGGTGACCTCGCCGGCCTCGTTCTTCGCGCAGCCGGTGCACTCGACCACCACGCCGTACTTCAGCCGCACCTTGTTGCCGGGGAAGAGGCGGAAGAAGCCCTTGGGCGGCACTTCGGCGAAGTCGTCGCGCTCGATCCACAGCGAGGGGGCTAGGCCGAAGCGCCGAACGCCCAGCTCGGGCCGTTGCGGATGCGCCGGCGCTTCGCAGGGTTCGCTCGCGGCGCTGCCGAAGATCTCGCTCCAGTTCGTCAACGTGAGCTTGAGCGGCTCGACCACCGCCATCGCCCGCGCCGCCTTGCCTTCCAGGTCGTCGCGCAGCGCGATGTCCAGGCTGGCGTAGTCGGTCCAGCCGCCGGCCTTGCTGGTGCCGGCGCGCTCGCACATCAGGCGGATCGCCTCGGGCGTGTAGCCGCGCCGGCGCAGGCCGGCGATGGTGGGCATGCGCGGGTCGTCCCAGCCGTCGACGATTCGCTCGTCCACCAGCGCCTTCAGCTTGCGCTTGCTGGTGATCACGTAGGTCACGTTCAGCCGCGCGAACTCGTACTGGTGCGGGCGCGGCTGCGCCAGCAGGCCGAGCGTGCACAGCGTGTCGAGCAGCCAGTCGTAGAAGGGGCGCTGGTCCTCGAACTCCAGCGTGCAGATGCTGTGCGTGATCTGCTCGAGCGCATCCTCGATCGGGTGCGCGTAGGTGTACATCGGGTAGATGCACCAGCGGTTGCCGGTGTTGTGGTGCTCGGCGTGCTTGATGCGGTAGATGGCCGGGTCGCGCAGGTTGATGTTGGGCGAGGCCATGTCGATCTTCGCGCGCAGCACCATCGCGCCGTCGGGGTGCTTGCCGTCGCGCATCTCGCGAAAGCGCGCCAGGTTCTCGGCCGGCGTGCGGTCGCGGTAGGGGCTGTTCGTGCCGGGCGTGCCGAAGTCGCCGCGGGCCGCGCGCATCTGCTCGGGCGTCTGCTCGTCGACGTAGGCGTGGCCGGCGGCGATCAGCGCCTCGGCGGCGCGGTACATGAAGTCGAAGTAGTTACTGGCGTAGTAGAGGTGATCGACGCCGTTGGCCTTCCAGTCGAAGCCGAGCCACTTCACCGCGTCGAGGATGGAGTCGACGTACTCCTGCTCCTCCTTCTCCGGGTTGGTGTCGTCGAAGCGCATGTGGCAGACGCCGCCGTACTCGGCAGCGAGCCCGAAGTTCAGCGTGATGCTCTTGGCGTGGCCGATGTGCAAGTAGCCGTTCGGCTCGGGCGGGAAGCGGGTGCGGATGCGTGCCGCATCGGGCGCCGCCGCCGCGTGGTGCGCCGCATCGCCCGGCGAGCCGGCGAAACGGCGTTGCGCGTAGGTGCCGGCGTCGAGGTCGCGCTCGATGATCTGGCGCAGGAAGTTGCTTGCTTTGGGGCTGTCGTCGGCGGGCGCGGAACTCATGCGGCGGATTCTAGGTGCGCGGGCAACATGTCTTTACCTTGAGCCGTCAACGCGCGCCCCCCGGCCAGCCGTTGTCGGCAGCAGGTGCGCCCGCTTGCGCGCCGCCCAAGGAGAAACCGCATGAACAAGTCCCTGATTGCCGCCATCGCCGCCACCGCCTCGCTGCTGGCCGCCGGCAGCGCCCAGGCCGGCCATGTCCACTGGTCGATCGGCATCAACCTGCCGCCGGTGGCCGTGATCTCCAGCGGGCCGGTGCCCGTCTACGCGCCCGCGCCGGTCTACGCCCCGCCGCCGGTGGTGTACGCGCCGCCGCCCCCGGTGGTCTACATGCCTCCGCCGGTGGTCTATGCGCCTGCGCCGGTGGTCTACACGCCGCCGCGGGTGATCTACCCGGCGCCGCGCGTGGTCTACCCGGCGCCGGTGCCGGTGGTCTACGGCCCGCCGCATCGCCACGGCCCCGGCTGGGGCGACCGCGACCGCGACGGCATCCCGAACTGGCAGGACCGCTACCCCAACCGCCCCGATCCGCGCGGCTACCGCGATTACCGCGACGATCGCAAGTACCGTCACTGACCGGCGGCCCGGCGCGCATCTCCCCCCGACGGGCGATGCGCGCGCGGCGCGGCTCTCTTAAATTGCTCGCACGTCGACGATGCATGAAGGAGAGTCCGCATGAAGCACTACGAGTCCTACGTGAGCGAAGCGCAGGCGCGCCGCCGCCGCCAGCTGGCGCTGGGCGTGGTGGGCGCGGTGATGCTGGCGACGCTGGCGATGAGCGCGCTGATGGTGCTCGGGCCGGTGCCCGTGGTCTGAGCTACATCGGCTTGAAGCGATGCGCGTAGAGGCGGCTGACGCTCAGGCGGTCGGGATGGCCGCGCAGCGTCAGCGTCACCTTGCCGGCCTCGTCGCGCAGCGCCGTGGCGATGGCGTCGCAGCGCACCACGGTGCCGCGGTGCACCTGCCAGAAACGATCCGGATCGAGTTGCGGCAGCAGCTCGCGCAGGGACGTGCGGATCAGGTGTTCGCGCTCGGCGGTGACCACGCGCACGTACTTGTCGGCCGCCTCGAAATAGATCACCTCGCCGATCGGCACCAGGTGCACCGCCGAGTCCGTGCCGGCGGCCTGGATCACCGCCAGCCGCGCCGGCGCCACCGCCGGCGTGCCCAGCCCGGGTGCGGCGAGCAGCGCGCGCAGCTGCGCGAGCGTCGCCTCGGGATCGCCTTCCTTGGCTGACTCGCGCCGGCGCAGCGCCTGGCGCAGCCGCGCCACCGTCTGCGCCAGGCGTTCGGGCTGCACCGGCTTGAGCACGTAGTCGACCGCGGCGCGCTCGAAGGCCTGCAGCGCGTACTGGTCGTAGGCGGTCACGAACACCAGCAGCGGCGGCGCGCGGCCGTCGTCGGGCCACTCCTCGCCGATCGCCTGCGCCGCCTCCAGCCCGCTCAAGGCCGGCATGCGGATGTCGAGGAAGGCGATGTCGGGCCGCTGCGCCAGCGCCATCTCGACCGCCGCGGCGCCGTGCGGCGCGATGCCGGTGATCTGCAGATCGGGCCACAGGCGGGTCAGCTCGGCGCGCAGGTGCTCGGCGAGCAGGGCTTCGTCTTCGGCGATCAGGGCGGTGGTCATGGCGTGAGGGGCAAGGTGACGGTCGCCAGCGTGCCGCCTTCGGCGTCGCCGGCCGCTTCCAGCGTCAGCGAAGCGCTCTCGCCATACAGCGTCGCCAGGCGCTCGCGCACCTGCTGCAGGCCGAAGCGCGTGCCTTCGCCGGCAGGGGCGGCCAGGCCGACGCCGCTGTCGCGCACGCGCAGCACGAGCCGGTCGCCCTCGCGCGCCGCGCTGACGGCGATGCGCCCGCCCGTCACCTTCGGCTCCAGGCCGTGGCGGATCGCGTTTTCCACCAGCGGCTGCAGCAGCAGCGGCGGCACCGGCGCGCCGGCGAGTTCGTCGGGCAGCTCGAGCTGCGTCTGTAGCCGCTCGCCCATGCGCACCTGCATCAGCGCGAGGTAGTCGGCCAGCCGCGAGAACTCGGCCGAGAGTGCGTGGCGCCCCCTGCGCGAGGCGGCGAGCGTGGCGCGCAGGAAGGCGATCAGCTGGTCGAGCATGGCCTGGGCGCGCGGCGGATCGAGCGCGATCAGCACGCGCAGGTTGGCCAGCGTGTTGAACAGCATGTGCGGCTCGAGCTGCGCTTCGAGCAGCTTGAGCTGCGCTTCGGCCGCCTGGCGCTGCGCCTGCTGGGCCTGCGCCTCGATCGCCGCCATGCGCCCGCGCGTGTAGAAGAACCAGGTGGCGATCACGCCCGGCACGATGGACAGCAGCAGCATCGTCAGCATGCGCTGCGTGCCGCCGAACCACGGGCCGGGCGCGACCTGCCCGGAGAGGCTGTCGCCCACCGCGTGGCCGAGCGAGGAGCCGAGCAGCGTGCCGGCCACCAGCACCGCCGCCATCCACGCCCAGCCGGGCCAGGCCGGGTCGGGCGTGGCCAGGCCGTGGCGGTGCACCCAGCGCGCTGCGAGCAGCCGGCCGCCGTCGATGAACAGCCAGCAGCAGAAGGTGATCGGCAGCCCGTAGGCGAAGGAGACGACCGGCGCCTGCGGCGCGGCGAGCGCGAACAGCGCGGTGATGATGGTGCCGACGAGCATCACGCGCGCGCCGCGCGCCAGGAAGCCGCGCCGCGGCGGCAGGGGCGGGTAGGGCGCGGGCGTGTCCATGAGAGGCATTGTGCGGCGCGCTGCGCGCTTCGTCGCCCGGGCTGCGACGGGCCGCCGCCGGCCGGCGCGAAACGGCGGCCTCAGGCCGCCAGCCGCGCGCGGATCCGCTCGATGCGCGCGCGGTTGGCGCCGCCGTCGCTGCGCCGCAGGCGCGAGGCCGAACGCACCTGGATCACGCCGGCGCGCGGGTCGAACCAGAACTCGGCATCGTCGACGAAGCGCAGCCAGCGCGAGACGAACAGCACGTGCAGGTAGCCGGGGTCGCTGCGCGCCAGCTTTGCGCCGGGCAGGGTCGCGACGATGCGGCGCAGGCGCTCCATCGTCTGCGGCCCGTCGCCGCGCACCGGCAGCGGCTCGATCTGCGCGTAGGCGCGCTGCGGATGGTCGGGGTACAGGCCGGCCTGGCTGCTGACGCTGTTGGGCCGCATCGAGGGCGGCTTGAGGCGGCCGTCGCGCGTGCCGAGGTCGGACGGCATGCGGCCGGCGAACAGGCCGAGCTGCGCGCCCAGCGACACCGCGACGGCCAGCAGCAGGAGGACGAGGAGGAGCGTCTGGAGCACGGTCGGTGGGGTTCGCGGCAGGCCGGATTGTGCCGCCGCTCGCTATAGTGGCCGTCCCATGCATCGTCCCTTGCCTGCCGCACTGCTCGCCGCCTTGCTGGCTGCCTGCGCCAGCGCACCGCCGCCCGCGCCGCCGATGCGCGCACCGGTGGTGGTGACGCCGCCGCCCGCTGCAGTGCCCACGCCCGCGCCCGCACCCACGCCGGCGGCCGTCGCGCCCCCCGCCAGTGGCCCGGAAAGCGCAGCGCTGATGGCGCGCTTTCCCGACCCCGTGGTGCGCTACGCCACGCCGGCCTTCGAGCCGGGCCGCAGTACCTTCACCAGCAACGCCGAGCTGCAGGCCCAGCTGCGCGCCATCGTGCGCGAAGCCAAGGCCGCCGGCGTGCGCGCGCAGCTGCTGGTGGCGGGCGTCTCGCAGGCCGGCCAGCCGATCGAGGCGCTGCTGCTGTCGCGCCAGGCCGATGTCTCGCCTGCCGCGCTGCGCGCCTCCGGCCGCCCCGCGGTGCTGCTGATCGGCCAGCAGCACGGCGACGAGCCGGCCGGCGCCGAGGCGCTGCTGGTGGTGGCGCGCTCGCTGGCCGGCGGCACGCTCGCGCCGCTGCTCGACCAGGTCGACGCGATCGTGCTGCCGCGCGCCAACCCCGACGGCGCGAGCGCGGGCCAGCGCGCCACCGCCAGCGGCATCGACCTGAACCGCGACCACCTGCTGCTGCGCACGCCCGAGGCGCAGGCGATCGCCGGGCTGATGCGCGACTACGCCCCCGCGGTGCTGGCCGATGCGCACGAGTACGCCGCGCTCGCGCCCTACCTGGAGCGCTTCGGCGCGGTGGCGCGCGCCGATGCGCTGCTGCAGTACGCGATGGCGCCGGGCGTGCACGAGTTCGTCTCGCGCGCCGCCGAGGAGTGGTTCCGCCGTCCGCTGCTCGATCGCCTGCAGAAGGAAGCGCTGAGCAGCGACTGGTACCACACGCTGGGCGCGGCGCCCGAGCCGCGCCGTGTGGCGATGGGCGCGCCGCGGCCCGACACGGCGCGCAACGCCGCCGGCCTGCGCCATGAGGTGGCTTTGCTGGTCGAGACACGCGGCAGCGATCTCGGCCGCGCGCACCTGGCGCGGCGCGTGCACACGCAGGTGGTGGCGATGGGCAGCATCCTCGCCAGCGCCGCGGCGCGCGCCGACGACCTGAGCAGGCTGCGCCGCTTCGTCGAGACCGAGACGGCCTCGCGCGCCTGCGCCGGCGAAGTGGTCGTCGAAGCCGCCGCGACGCCGAGCGAATACCAGCTCAAGCTGCTCGACCCGGCCAGCGGCGCCGACCGCAGCGTCAACGTCGCCTGGGATTCGGCGCTGCAACTGCAGACGCTGCGCGAGCGCGCGCGGCCGTGCGGCTACTGGCTGGCGGCGGGCGAGCGCGAGGCGGCGCTGCGTCTGCGCGGCCTCGGCCTCGTGGTGCAGCGCATCGACGAGACCGGCGTGGTGCGCGGCGAGAGCTACCGCGAGAGCGGCGCCGCCGTGCCGCTGGAGACGGTGCCGGCGCTGCTCGACGTCGAGCGCGGCAGCTGGTACGTGCCGCTCGACCAGCCGCTGGCCGCGCTGGCCAGCGCCGCGCTCGAACCCGACGCGCCGGGCGGCTACGTGGCGCAGGGGCTGATCGCCGGCGGGCTGCGCGGCGTGGCGCGCGTGCTGGCGCGGCCGGGGTTCCGGCTCAGCACGCTGCCTTGAGCAGGAGGCTCAGCGCTTGCGCGAGCCGCCGCCGAGGATGCCGCCGAGCACGCCGCGGATGATCTCGCGGCCCACCGCCGAGCCGACGCTGCGCATCGCCGATTTCGCCGCCGCCTCGGCCAGCCCCTCGCGCTTGCCGCCGCGCGGGCCGGTGGAGCCGAACAGCACGTCCTTCAGGCCGTCGAACACGCCGCCGCCGGCCGGCTCCGCCTGCGTGGGCGCGTTCGCGCCGCGGCCGGGCAGGTTGTCGGCGCTCTGCGTGGCGCGGCCCTTGAGCTTCTCGTAGGCCGATTCGCGGTCCACCGCCTTTTCGTAGACGCCCGCCACCAGCGAGCCGGCGATCAGCGCCTTGCGCTGCTCGGGCGTGATCGGGCCGATCTGGCTGCCTGGCGGGATCACGAACACCCGCTCGGTCACGCAGGGCCGGCCCTTCTCGTCGAGGAAGCTGATCAGCGCCTCGCCGACCGCCAGCTCGCCGATCGCCGTCTCGATGTCGAGCTTGGGGTTGGCGCGCATCGTCGTCGCCGCGGCCTTCACCGCCTTCTGGTCGCGCGGCGTGAAGGCGCGCAGCGCGTGCTGCACGCGGTTGCCGAGCTGCGCGAGCACGGTGTCGGGGATGTCCAGCGGGTTCTGCGTCACGAAGTAGACGCCCACGCCTTTCGACCGCACCAGCCGCACCACCAGCTCGATGCGCTGGACCAGCGCCGCCGGCGCGTCCTTGAACAGCAGGTGCGCCTCGTCGAAGAAGAACACCAGCTTGGGCTTGTCGAGGTCGCCCACCTCGGGCAGCTGCTCGAACAGCTCCGACAGCATCCACAGCAGGAAGGTGGCGTAGAGCTGCGGCGCGTTCATCAGCTTGTCGGCCGCGAGCACGTTGACCACGCCCATGCCGCGCTCGCACTGCATGAAGTCGGCGATGTTCAGCATCGGCTCGCCGAAGAAGCTGTCGCCGCCCTGCTCGCCGATCTGCAG
Organism: Pseudomonadota bacterium; assembly: GCA_029779845.1. GTDB lineage: Bacteria > Pseudomonadota > Gammaproteobacteria > Burkholderiales > Burkholderiaceae_C > Piscinibacter. The sequence goes on from JAKOZT010000032.1 coordinate 68,744, forward strand.
CAGGCCGCGCTGGATCGCGCCGACGCTGGCCGCGCTGACGTTGCCGTACTCGGTCTGGAACTGCGCCGCGTTGTCGGCCACGTACTGCAGCATCGCGCGCAGGTCCTTCAGGTCGAGCAGCGCGAGGCCGTGGTCGTCGGCGATCTTGAACACCAGCGTCAGCACGCCCTGCTGCGTCTCGTTGAGCGCCAGCATGCGCGACAGCAGCAGCGGGCCCATGTCGGAGATCGTGGCGCGCACCGGGTGGCCCTGTTCGCCGAACACGTCCCACAGCGTCGCCGGGCAGACCAGCGGCTGCGGCTCGGGCAGGCCGCGCTCCTTGATCACGGCGGCCAGCTTGGGCGAGAGCGCGCCCTTCTGCGTGATGCCGGTCAGGTCGCCCTTGACATCGGCCATGAACACCGGCACGCCGATGGTCGAGAAGCTCTCGGCCAGCTTCTGCAGCGTGATGGTCTTGCCGGTGCCGGTGGCGCCGGTGATCAGGCCGTGGCGGTTGGCCAGGGCCGGCAGCAGTTGGCAGGTGAGGTCGCCGCGCTGGGCGATCAGGAGGGGGTCGGACATGGCGGCTTTCGGTGGCGCGAGCGATGCATCGGAGTCTAGGGCCTGTTCACCCTACGGATGCCAGTGCGAACGAGCCTGGCAGGGCGCAGGGCAAGGCGCGCGACGACGCCAAGCCTGGGCTGCGCTTTGCGCCTTGCTCGCGGGCTTTGTCGGGGCAACGCATCTGGCATCCGTAGGGTGAACAGGCCCTAGGCCCTGGCGTACGATGCGCGCAGCCCATGGCCGCAGACCCACCCTCCGACACCACGCCGGCCGCGCTGGAGGCGGCGATCGCGCTGCTGGAGGCGCAGCGCGGCACCCTCGGCGACGCGGTGGTGGAGACGGCGCTGCAACCGCTGCGCCGCCAGCTCGCCGCGCGCCAGGGCCGGGGCGGGCTGCAGTTGCGGCTGGTGACCATCCTGTTCGTCGACATCGTCGGATCGACCGCGCTGGCGCACCGGCTCGGCGCCGAGGACACGCTGCTGATCGTCGGCGAGGTGCTGCAGCAGGCCGCCGACTGCGTGCGCCGCCACGGCGGCCGCGTGCTGCGCTACACCGGCGACGGGCTGAAGGCCGGCTTCGGCTGCGACCGGGTGCATGAAGACGACGCCGAGCACGCGCTGCGCGCCGGGCTGGACATGCTCGACTGCGGCCGCGCGGCGGCCGAACGCCTGCGTGTCGAACACGGCCTCGACGCCTTCGCGCTGCGCGTCGGCGCGCACACCGGCAGCGTGGCGCTGGGCACCGGCGTCGAGGACGCCGACACCGTCAGCGGCGAGGCGGTGCACGTGGCCGCGCGCATGGAGCAGAGCGCGCCGCCGGACGGTTTTCGCGTCAGCGCCGAGACCTGGGCGCACGTGCGCGGCCGCTTCGCCGGCGAGCCGCAGCCGCCGCTGTGGGTCAAGGGTGTCGACGAGCCCTTGCAGACGGTGCTGGTCACCGCCTGGCGCGGCCGCGCCGCCGCCGACGCGGCGCAGGCGCCGGCCACGCCGCTGATCGGCCGCGCGGCCGAGCTGGGCCGCCTGCTCGGCGTGCTGCGCGCGCCGGGTGAAGCCGCGTCGGCGCCGCCGGCGCTGCTGCTGCTGGCCGAGGCCGGCCTCGGCAAGAGCCGGCTGCTCGGCGAGGCGCTGGCCGCGGCGCGGGCGCAGGGGCTGCTGGACGGCCGCCGCGTGCTGCAGGCGCGCGCCCAGCCGGGCGAGCGGCTGCAAGCCTGGGGGCTGTTGCGGCAGTTGCTGATGGGCTGCTGCGGCGTCTCCGACGACGACCCGGCGGTGCTGGCGCGCGAGCGCTTCATCACGCGGCTGGCGCCCGGCTGGGACCGCGACGGCGAGTTGCAGGCGGCGCTGGTGGGCCAGTTGATCGGCCTCGATTTCAGCGACGTGCCGGCGCTGCACGGCCTGGACGCGCGCGCCCGCCACGACCGCGCGCTGGCCGCGCTGCGGCGCTGGCTGCTGGGCACGCCGGCGCAGCCGCCCGCGCTGCTGGTGCTGGAAGACCTGCACTGGGCCGACGATGCCTCGCTGGACTGGGTGCTCGGCCTCGTGGCCGGGCCCGGGCCGTGGCCGCCGCTGTGGGCCAACGCCCGCCCGGCGCTGCTCGAACGCGACCGGGCCTGGCCGTCCGGGCTGCTGCTGAACCTGCCCGCGCTGGACGGCGCCGCCGGCCGCGCGCTGGCCCAGGCGCTGCTGGCCGGCGTCGAGCGGCCGCCGGCGGCGCTGGCGCAGGTGCTGGTCGAGCGCGCCGACGGCAACCCGTACTACATGGAAGAGCTGTGGCGCCGGCTGCGCGACGACGGCGTGCTGCAAGGCCACGGCGGGCAGTGGCGCGTCGACGAAGCGCGGCTGCAATCCCTGCAAGTGCCCACCACGCTGGTCGGCCTGCTGCAGGCGCGGCTGGACGCTCTGCCGTCGCCGGCGCGCCGGGCCGCGCGCGCGGCCAGCGTCGTCGGCCCGGTGTTCTGGGCCGCGGCGCTGGCCGAGGTCGATGCCGACGCGCCGCCGGTGCTGGGCGAACTGGAGCGGCGGCGCTGGGTGCATGCCGAGCCCTCGGCCTTCGCCGACACCACCGGGCACCGCTTCGACCACCACCTGCTGCACCAGGTGACCTACGACACCGTGCCGCGCGCGGTGCGGCGCGACGGCCACGCGGCGGTGGCGCGCTGGCTGTTGCAGCGCACCGCGCAGCGCGCGCCCGAGTTCCTGGCCGTGGCCGGCGAACACGCCGAGCGCGCCGGCGACGCCGCGCTGGCGCTGGACTGCTACGAGCGCGCCGCCCGCGAGGCGCAGCGGCGTTTTGCCAACCGCCTGGCGATCGACTGCCTCGAACGCGCGCTGGCCCAGCACGCGCTGCTGCCGCAGGCCGAGCCGGCGCAGCGCACGCGGCTGCTGCAGGGGCTGCGCGAGGTGGCCGATCTGGTCGGCGAGCGTGGGTTGCAGCGGCGCGCATTGGACGAACTGGCGCAGTGGCTGGCGAGCCATCCCGACCCGGTGGCCCAGGCGCGCCATGCCGTTTCGTCCGCGCTGCTGGCCGACCGCACCGGCGACTACGACGCCGCCCATACCTGGGCCATGCGCGCCGTCGCGCTGGCGGCCGAGGCCGGCGCCGCGGCCGATGGCGATGCGGCGCTCGCGCACGCCGAGCTGTGCTGGCTGCACGGCCTGCGCGGCGAGCACGAGCGCGCGCGGGAGCACCTGCGTCTGGGCGCCGGGCATGCCGAGCGCGTGCGCCACGCCGACCCGGAGCAGGCCCTCAAGCTGCACCTGATGGCCGGCATCGTCGAGCTGCGCGCCGGCTGCATGATGCGCGCGCTGCACCTGCTCGAAGAAGCGCGCCGGCATGCCGAGGCCGGCGGCATCAAGCGGCTGCTGATCGGCGTGCTCGACTACCTGGCGATGGTCAACCTGCGCATCGGCCGGATCGAGCAGGCCCATGCGCATGCGCTGCGCTCCGCCGAGCTGGCGAGTGAACTCGGCGCCACGCCGCGCGTCGGGCATGCGCTGGTCAAGCAGAGCGAGACGGCCCTGACCCTGGGCCGCGCCGCGCAGGCCGCGGACGCGGCCCGCGAAGGCCTGCGCATCGCCGAGGAAGCCGGCGAACGCTGGAGCGCCGCGACGGCCCTGCAGCATCTCGGGCTGGCCTGCCATGCGCTGGGCGATCTGGCGCAGGCCCGGCAGGCGCTGGCACAGGGCGAGGCCTTGTTCGAGGAACTGGTGCCCGGCAATGCCCATGCGCTGCTGCTGGCGGCCCAAGGGGCGCGGGTCGACCTGCGGCTCGGCGACGCGGCCGCGGCCCGCGCCGCCGCCGAGCGCGTGCTGGCCGCGCTGGCGCGCGGCATCGAATTCGAGGAGCCCTGGCACGCGGTCGACGTGCGCTGGGCCTGCTGCGAGGTGCTGATGGCGCTGGACGACGCGCGCGCCGCGCCGCTGGCCGCCGCGCTGCGCGACGAGGTGCGGGCCCAGGCCGCGGCCCTGCAGGCCGACGGCGGCGACGGCGAGGCGATGCTGCGGGCGGTGCCGGCCTACCGCGACATCCTGGCCACGGCGCCGCGCTGAGCGCGCCTCAATCGGCCACGTCGCGCCAGGTCGCCGCCGCGGCGCGCAGGCGCTGCGACAGGTGCACGGCGATGCGGCGGTACAGCCGCGCCGCCAGCGCCGGGTGCTCGCGCTCCAGCGCCGCCAGCGCGGCACCGTCCAGCGCCACCAGCTCGGCCTCGGTGTCGGCCACCGCGCCGGCGGTGCGGCCGCCGCCGTCGAGCAGCGCGGTCTCGCCGAGCAGCATGCCCGGCGAGATGCTCAGGTAGCGCCGGCTGCGGCCGTCGGCCCCGGGCCGGCTGAGCACGCTGACCGATCCGGCCAGCAGCAGGTACAGGCGGTCGCCGTCGTCGCCTTCTTCGAACAGCCGCTCGCCGGCGGCCAGCCGCAGGGCTTGCAGGTGGCGCCGCACGGCGTCGAGATCGCCGGCCGGCAGGCCCTGCAGCAGCGGTGTGTCCTCCAGCGCCACGGTGCCGCCGTGCAGCGCCAGGCCGCCGAGCAGGCGGTCTTCGGCCGCTTCCAGCGCGCGGTCGAGGTCGGGGCTCACCTGTGCCGGCAGCTCGGCCAGCAGCGCGGCCAGCGCGGGCCGCAGGCCGGCCACCTGCAACTGCACGCCCTGCGCCGCGAGGCGCCGGTGCAGGTCGTGCAGCAACTGCACGCCGGTTTCGTCGATGGTGGTCAGCCGCGAGCCGTCGAGCAGCAGCGCCACGCTGCCGCGCGGCAGCGCGTCGGCCTCGGCCAGCAGGCGTTCGCCGCTGCCGAAGAAGAGCGCGCCTTCCAGCTCGACGATGCGCACGTGCTGGCGCAGCGGCCGCAGCGCCGCCTCCGCCGCCGGCATGCGGATGCGTCGCGACGGCTGCTCGGCGGCGGTGTAGCGCGCGCGGATCAGCGAGCGGTTCAGCCGCACGACGAAGATCAGCAGCGACAGCAGCGCGCCGAGTGCAACGCCGGCACCCAGCCCGAAGAACAGCGTGGCCAGCATCACCGCCGCCACCAGCAGCAGGTTGGCGGTGACGCCGGTGTCGGCGTCGCCGGCGCCGCGGCGGCGCAGCAGTTGCAGGCTCCAGCGGTCGACCAGCGACCACGCCACCGCCAGCATCAGCCCGGCCATCACCGGCAGCGACAGCCAGGCCAGCGCCTCGCGGCCGGCCACGACCAGCAGCGCCAGCACCACCGAACCGGCCGCCAGCGCGCGCCAGCCCTGGCCGCCGGCCACGCGCACGCTGGTGGCGCGGGTGCGGTTCATCGTCGCCGGCACGCCGCCCACCAGCCCGAGCACGAGGTTGGTGGCACCCATCGCCACCAGCTCGCGGCTGGGGTCGTGGCGCGTGCCGCACTGGCGGTCCAGCGTCAGCGCGTTCATCGTCGTCTCCAGCGCGCCGACGCCGGCCAGCAGCAGCGCGCACAGCAGCAGCGGCGCGGCGTGCGCGTGCAGCAGCGGCAGCATTGTGCCGGTGTCCGCCAGCAGGGCCAGCGCGCCGCTGGGCGCCAGCGTCGGCGCCGGCAGCGTGCCCACCTGCCCGCCCAGCAGCGGCGCGGCGGCCGGCAGCGCGTGCACCACCGCCTGGTGCAGCGCGGTGCCGGCCAGCAGCACCAGCAGCGCCGCCGGCAGGCGCGGCCAGCGCCACGCCAGGCCCAGCATCAGCGCGGCGGCGGCCAGGCCCAGCAGCGCCGCCAGCGGCTGGGCCGCGCCGCCAGCGCCGCCCAGGGGCCGGCCCAGCAGCAGCGGCGCCTGGGCCAGCACCACCTGCAGCGCCACGCCGTTCATGAAGCCGGCCAGCACCGGGCGCGGCACGTAGGAGGCCAGCCGCGCCAGCCCGAGCACGCCGAACAGCATCTGCAGCAGGCCCGATGCGGCCAGCGCCAGACCGCACAGCGCCAGCGCGGCCGGCACGCCGGCGTTGCCGGCCAGCGCCGGATCGGCGCGCAGCGTCAGGATCAGCGAGGCCAGCAGCAGCGCGGTGGCCGAACTGGGGCCGGCCGCCGGCAGCACGCTGCGCCCGAGCAGGGCGTAGACCAGGCCGCCCAGCGCCGCCGTGACCAGGCCGGCCTGCAAGCCGGCCGGCACGCCGGCGGCGCCCAGCGGCGCCAGCGCCAGCACGCCCAGCGTCATCACCATCGCCAGCACGGCGATCGAGCCGACGCTGCCGGCCATCGTTTCGCGCCACCAGGACGGCGCCGCGACGGCGGCGGTTGCGGGGAGGGTGGCGGACATCGGCGGTGTGCGGCGCGCCGCGGGCGGCGGGTGGCCGCCAGTGTCCACCATCCGCCCGCCCGGGCGCGGTGCCCGGCCCCGGTAAAATCCCGCACCGTTTTCCCCCCCGCGCTCGCCGCCAGAGGCCGACGCGTCATCACCGCGCCACGGCGCGGCCAGGAGCACCCAACACCATGGCCGGACATTCCAAATGGGCCAACATCCAGCACCGCAAGGGCCGCCAGGACGAGAAGCGCGGCAAGGCCTGGACGCGCGTGATCCGCGAGATCATGGTCGCGGCGCGCCAGGGCGGCGGTGACCCGGCCGCCAACCCGCGGCTGCGACTGGCCATCGACAAGGCCAAGGCCGTCAACCTGCCGGCCGACACCGTCAAGCGCAACATCGACAAGGCCACCGGCAACCTCGAAGGCGTGCAGTACGAGGAGATCCGCTACGAGGGCTACGGCATCGCCGGCGCGGCGATCATCGTCGACTGCATGACCGACAACCGCGTGCGCACCGTGGCCGAGGTGCGCCACGCCTTCAGCAAGCATGGCGGCAACCTCGGCACCGAGGGCTCGGTGGCCTTCCAGTTCAAGCACTGCGGCCAGCTCGTGTTCGCGCCCGGCACCAGCGAAGACAAGGTGATGGAAGTGGCGCTCGAAGCCGGCGCCGAGGACGTGATCGCCGACGACGACGGCGCCATCGAGGTGCTGACCGCGCCGGCCGACTTCGAGGCGGTGAAGAACGCGCTCGAAGCGGCGGGCCTCAAGCCCGAGGTCGCCGAGGTGACGATGCGCGCCGAGAACACCGTCGCGCTGGCCGGCGAGGACGCGCAGCGCATGCGCAAGCTGCTCGACGTCATCGAGGATCTCGACGACGTGCAGGACGTCTACCACAACGCCGAGATCGACGAAGAATGAAAGTCCTCGTGATCGGCGGTGGCGGCCGCGAGCATGCGCTGGCCTGGAAGCTGGTGCAGTCGCCCAAGGTGCAGACGGTTTACGTCGCGCCCGGCAACGGCGGCACCGCGCTCGACAAGCGCCTGCACAACGTGGCGATCACCGAGCCGGCCGCGCTGGCCGATTTCGCCGCCGCCGAGAAGATCGCGCTGACGGTGGTCGGCCCGGAGGCGCCGCTGGCCGCCGGCGTGGTCGACACCTTCCGCGCGCGCGGGCTGCGCATCTTCGGGCCGACGAAAGCCGCCGCGCAGCTGGAAAGCTCCAAGGCCTTCGCGAAGGACTTCATGAAGCGCCACGGCATCCCGACCGCGGCCTACGAGACCTTCTCCGACGCCGCGGCGGCGCATGCCTACGTGGATGCCCAGGGCGCGCCCATCGTCATCAAGGCCGATGGCCTCGCGGCCGGCAAGGGCGTGGTGGTGGCCACCACGCTCGAAGAAGCGCACCAGGCGATCGACTGGATGCTGCTCGACAACAAGCTGGGCGTCACGCACAACGCGGGCGGCGCGCGCGTGGTGATCGAGCAGTTCCTCGAAGGCGAGGAAGCCAGCTTCATCGTCGTGGCCGACGGCCGCCACGTCGTGCCGCTGGCCACCAGCCAGGATCACAAGCGATTGCTCGACCACGACCAGGGCCCCAACACCGGCGGCATGGGCGCCTACTCGCCCGCGCCGGTGGTCACGCCCAACGTGCATGCGCGCGTGATGCACGAGATCATCGGCCCCACGCTGGCCGGCATGGCGGCCGACGGCACGCCCTTCACCGGCTTCCTCTACGCCGGGCTGATGATCGACGCGCAGGGCCAGCCGCGCACGGTGGAGTTCAACTGCCGCATGGGCGACCCCGAGACGCAGCCGATCATGATGCGGCTCAAGAGCGACCTGTTCGACCTGCTGATGCACGCCACCGCCGGCACGCTCGACCAGATCGAGCTGGAGTGGGACCGCCGCACCGCGCTCGGCGTGGTGATGGCCGCGCACGGCTACCCGCTCGAGCCGCGCAAGGGCGACGTGATCAGCGGCATCCCGAGCGAGGCCGGCGACGCGATGGTCTTCCACGCCGGCACCACGCTGGCCGACGGGCAGCTGGCCGCGAGCGGCGGGCGCGTGCTGTGCGTCACCGCGCTGGGCGATTCGGTCAAGCAGGCGCAGGTGCGCGCCTACGAGATGCTGAACCCGATCCGCTTCGATGGTGCGCAGTACCGCAGCGATATTGGCTTCCGTGCCATCAAGCGCTGAGGCCGCGCCGCTCGAACTGGCCGAGCGGCCGGTGCAATTGCGCGGCAGCGCGCTGGCCACCGCGCTGCTGCGCGCCGCCGGCTGGCACGTGGTGTTCGACGGCCTGCCGGCCGCGCAAGGCGTGGCGATCGTCTACCCGCACACCTCGAACTGGGACTTCGTGGTCGGCATCCTCGCCAAGTGGAGCATCGGCATCCCGGTGACCTTCTGGGGCAAGGACAGCCTGTTCCGCGTGCCGCTGCTCGGGCGCTGGATGCGCTGGGTCGGCGGCGTGCCGGTGGACCGCGCCAACGCCAGCGGCATCGTCGGCCAGATGGCGCGGGCGCTGAAGGAGGCGCGCGCCGAGGGGAAATTCCTCTGGCTCGCGCTCGCGCCCGAAGGCACGCGCAGCGCGGGCGAAGGCTGGCGCAGCGGCTTCTACCACGTGGCCGTCGCCGCGGAAGTGCCGCTCGCGCTGGTGTTCCTCGACTACGCGCGCCGCGAAGTGGGCTTCCGGCGCTTCCTGCAACTCAGCGGCGATGCGGCCGTCGACATGGCCGCGATCGCGCAGGGCTACGGCGCCTTCCACGGCCGCCGCCCGCGCCACGCCGCGCCGATCCGCTTCAAGCCATGAACCACATCGACATCGTCGCCGTGCGCGCCTACCTGCTCGGCCTGCAGGACCGCATCGTCACGACGATGCAGGCCGAAGACGGCAAGGTTTTCGTCAGCGACGGCTGGACACGCCCCGCCGGCGGCCGCCTCGAAGGCGACGGCCTCTCGCGATTGGTGGAAGAAGGCAATTTGCTCGAACGCGGTGGCTGCAACTTCAGCCACGTGAAGGGCGCGGCGATGCCGCCTTCGGCCACCGCACATCGGCCCGAGCTGGCCGGCGCACCCTTCGAGGCGCTGGGCGTCTCGCTGGTGTTTCACCCGCGCAACCCGCATGTGCCGACGGTGCACATGAACGTGCGCATGTTCGCCGCGCTGCCGGCCGGGCGCGCGCCGGTGGCCTGGTTCGGCGGCGGCATGGACCTGACGCCCTACTACGGCGTGGAGGAAGACGCCGCGCACTTCCATCGCACCTGCCGCGACGCGCTGGCGCCCTTCGGCGCTGGCTTGTACCCGCGCTTCAAGACCTGGTGCGACGAGTACTTCTTCCTCAAACACCGCAACGAGCCGCGCGGCATCGGCGGCGTGTTCTTCGACGACTTCGCCGAACTCGGCTTCGAGCGCAGCTTCGCGATGACGCGCGCGGTGGGAGATGCCTTCCTCGATGCCTACCTGCCGATCGTGCAACGCCGCCGCGGCACGCCTTACGGCGAGCGCGAACGCGACTTCCAGGCCTACCGGCGCGGACGCTACGTCGAGTTCAACCTGGTGTTCGACCGCGGCACGCTGTTCGGCCTGCAATCGGGCGGGCGCACCGAGAGCATCCTGATGTCGATGCCGCCGATCGTGAAATGGCGCTACGACTGGCATCCCGAGCCGGGCACGCCGGAGGCGCGGCTGTACAGCGATTTCCTGCGGCCGAGGGACTGGGCGGATTGGACGGCCCCTTGAGCGCCGCGTTGCGGGCCGAGCGCCGGGCCGCTCCCAAGCCGGCCCGCATCCCCCTGGGGGATCGGCGAACGTACTCGTTCGCCGAGGGGCAGTCATGAAGATCGGTCTGTTCGGCGGCACGTTCGATCCGCCGCACAACGCTCACGTCGCGCTCGCGTCGCTGGCGCTCGAAGAACTCGCGCTCGACGAACTGCGCTGGATCCCCGCCGGCGAGCCGTGGCAGAAGACGCGCCGCGTCACGCCCGCCGCGCAGCGCGAGGCGATGGTGCGCCTGGCGATGCAGGGCGAACCGCGCTTCGTGCTGGATCGCTGCGAGATCCGGCGCACCGGAGCGAGCTTCACGCTCGACACCGTGCGCGAGCTGCAGGCGGCGCAGCCGGGCAACGAGTGGTTCCTCGTCATCGGGCAGGACCAGTACGCCAACCTGCACACCTGGCGCGACTGGCGCGAGCTGCTCGCGCGCGTGACGCTCGCGGTGGCGAACCGCCCGGGCGTGGCGATCGAACCGCACCCCGACGTGAAAGCCGCCGCGCAGCGTGTCGTGCCGCTGCCCATGCTGGACATCGCCTCCACCGAGATCCGCGCGCGCGCCGCCGCCGGGCAGGACATCGACGCGCTGGTGCCTGCCGGCGTCGCGCGATATATTGAAGCGCACCACCTCTACCGCTAACCGAGGAGCCCACCCTGGACATCCGCAAGCTGCAACGCGCCATCGTCGACGGTCTCGAAGACGTCAAGGCCCAGAACATCGTCGTCTTCAACACCGAGCAGCTCTCGCCGCTCTTCGAGCGCGTGATCGTCGCCTCGGGCACGAGCAACCGGCAGACCAAGGCGCTGGCCTCGAGCGTGCGCGATGCGGTCAAAGGCAAGGGCTTCCCGCTGCCGCGCACCGAGGGCGAGGAGAACGGCGAGTGGATCATCGTCGACTGCGGCGCCGCGGTGGTGCACGTGATGCAGCCGGCGATCCGCGACTACTACCGCCTCGAAGAGATCTGGGGCGGCAAGCCGGTCAAGCTCAAGACCGACGGTGTGGCGGTGAAGCTGGTGAAGGCGTCGGAGAGCGCTGCGCCGGCGAAGAAGGCAGCGGCGAAGAAGGCGGCCCCGGCGAAGAAAGCCGCGCCGGCGAAGAAGGCTGCGCCCGCGAAGAAGGTCGCTGCCGCGAAGAAAGCGCCGGCCAAGAAAGCTGCGCCCGCGAAGAGGACCACAGCGGCGAAGAAGGCACCGGCCAAGAAGGCCGCCGCCCGCAAGTGAAGCGCCGCCCATGAGGCTGGTGCTCGCCGCCGTCGGCCAGCGCCAGCCGGCGTGGGCCGAAGCGGCTTACGAGGACTTCGCCAAGCGCTTCCCGCCCGAGATGCGTCTCGAGCTGAAAGCGGTGAAGGCCGAGCCGCGCAGCTCGAAGACTGCCGAGCAGCTGATGGCCGCCGAGGCCGCACGCCTCGACGCCGCCGCGCCCAAGGGCGCGCGGCGCGTGGTGCTCGACGAGCGCGGCGAGCGTGTCAGCACCGCGCAGCTCGCGCAGAAGATGCAAGCCTGGCAGCGCGACGGCCGTGACGTTGTCATCTTCATCGGCGGCCCCGACGGCCTGCACGCCGAACTGAAAGCCAGCGCCGACGAGACGCTGCGCCTGTCCGACCTGACGCTGCCGCACGCCTTCGTGCGCGTGCTGCTCGCCGAGGCGCTGTACCGCGCCTGGACGGTGACGGTGAACCATCCCTACCACCGCGAATGAAGCACGACTGGATCTACCTTGCCAGCCAGAGCCCGCGCCGCCGCCAGCTGCTGGCCCAGATCGGCGTGCGCCACGAACTGCTGCTGCCGCACGCGCACGAGGATGCCGAGGCGCTCGAAGAAGAAATCGCCGGCGAGCTGCCGGCCGCCTACTGCGAGCGCGTCACGCGCGCCAAGCTGCATGCGGCGCGCGCGCGGTTGAGGGCGTCCGGGCTCGACGCCGCGCCCATCCTGTGCGCCGACACCACCGTGGCGCTGGGCCGGCACATCCTCGGCAAGCCGCGCGATGCGGCGCATGCCGCCGAGACGCTGCAAGCACTGTCGAGCCGCACGCACCGCGTGATCACGGCGGTGGCGGTCGCTTCCGGGCGGCGTGAATGGCTGGCTGTGAACGTTTCGCGCGTGCACGTCGCCGCAATCCCCGCCGCCGAGATCGCGCGCTATGTTGCTGGCGGCGAACCCTTCGGCAAGGCCGGCGCCTACGCGATCCAGAGCGCCATCGCGGCCTGGATAGAGCGCATCGAGGGAAGCTACTCCGGTATCATGGGTTTGCCTCTCTTCGAGACGGCTCAACTGCTGCGCCGCGCCGGCGTGAGCTTCTGACATGCAGGACATCCTGATCAACTGGGCACCGCAGGAAACGCGCGTCGCCATCGTCGAGAACGGCGCGGTGCAGGAGCTGCACGTGGAGCGCGCGCTCGAGCGCGGGCTGGTCGGCAACATCTACATGGGTCGCGTGGCGCGCGTGCTGCCGGGCATGCAGTCGGCCTTCGTCGACATCGGGCTGGAGCGCGCCGCCTTCCTGCACGTGGCCGACGTGCACGTGGCCGGCCAGCCGCACGGCGGCGCGCGCGGCGAGAACGCGCAGCAGACGCCCATCGAGCGCCTCGTCTTCGAAGGCCAGACGCTGGTGGTGCAGGTGATCAAGGACGCCATCGGCACCAAGGGCGCGCGGCTGTCGACGCAGATCAGCATCGCCGGACGGCTGCTGGTCTTCCTGCCGCAGGACGACCACATCGGCATCTCGCAGAAGATCGGCTCGCCCGAGCTGCGCGAGCAGTTGCGCGCGCGCATGAACCGGCTGGCCGCCACCGCCGACGGCTCGCCGACCGGCGGCTTCATCCTGCGCACCAACGCGGAAGACGCCTCCGACGACGAACTCGCCGACGACATCGCCTACCTGCGCAAGACCTGGGCCGCGGTGCGCGAGCGCGGCTTCGCCTCGCCGCCGGGCACGCTGCTGTACCAGGACCTGAGCCTCGTGGAGCGCGTGCTGCGCGACCTCGCGCACGATGCCACCGGCGCGATCCGCATCGACTCGAAGATGCAGTTCGACATCCTCAAGGCCTTCGGCGCCGAGTACACGCCCGGCTCGGTGGCCAAGCTCGAGCACTACAAGGGCGAGCGGCCGATCTTCGACCTCTTCAACATCGACGCCGAGATCGCCAAGGCGCTGGCGCGGCGCGTCGACCTGAAGAGCGGCGGCTACCTGATCATCGACCAGACCGAGGCGCTGACGACCATCGACGTCAACACCGGCGGCTTCGTCGGCGCGCGCAACTTCGACGACACGATCTTCAAGACCAACCTCGAGGCGGCGCTGGCGATCGCGCGCCAGCTGCGGCTGCGCAACCTCGGCGGCATCATCATCATCGACTTCATCGACATGGGCCGCGAGGAGCACCAGAACGCCGTGCTCGCCGAGCTGCGCAAGCAGCTCGCGCGCGACCGCACCAAGATCACGGTGAGCGGCTTCACGCAGCTCGGGCTGGTGGAGATGACGCGCAAGCGCACGCGCGAGAGCCTGGCGCACATGCTGTGCGAGCCGTGCCCCACCTGCGCCGGCAAGGGCCAGGTGAAGACCGCGCGCAGCGTGTGCTACGACATCCTGCGCGAGATCCTGCGCGAAGCGCGCCAGTTCAACCCGCGCGAGTTCCGCGTCATCGCCAGCGCGGCGGTGGTGGAGATGCTGCTCGACGAGGAGAGCCAGCACCTGGCCGGCCTGTCGGAGTTCATCGGCAAGCCGATCTCGCTCGCGGCGGAGGCGACGATGAGCCCCGAGCAGTACGACATCGTGCTGATGTAGCCGGCCGACGAGGCCTAGCAGCAGGGGGAGCAAGATGGCACAAGCCTCCGAGTCGGTGGCGATCTCGCGTCGATGAGCGATCTCGTCGAGGTTTGGCGGGGCGAGGCATCGTGCTGATCGGGGCCTCACCCCGCAAACCCTCCACCACGCAGAAACTCCATCTCCTCCACCGTCGACTCCCGCCCCAGCAGCGCATTGCGGTGCGGAAAGCGCCCGAAGCGGCGCACGATGTCGCGGTGGCCTTCGGCGTGGCGGCGCGATTCGGCGTCGAGGCGTGCATTCAACTCGACCGACAGATCCTGGTCGGCCAGGGCTTCCGAGTGCGCGAACGGCAGGCACAGGAACAGCCGCAGCGCCGGCTCGAGGCGCTCGAAGTGCCCCGCCGCCAGCGCCGCGCGCGCGATGCGGCGCGCCTGCGCGTCGCAGGCGTACATGTGCGCCGTGTCGCGAAAGGCGTTGCGCGGGTACTGGTCGAGCAGGATCAGCAGCGCGAGCGCACCCTCGGCGGTGTCGGCCCAGCCGTCGAGCCGGCCTGCGGCGGCGGCTTCGTGCAGTGCGCGAAAGCGCGTGCCGAAGTCGCGGTCGAAGGCCGCATCCTTGCGGAACCACCGGCCGGCTTCGCCGGCACGGCGCCAGTAGTCGACGACCTCGCGCGCCTCGGTCACGCGCGCCTCAGCCCCGCCCGAGTTGCCAGGCGAGCAGCGCCGCCACCAGCGCCGGCACCGCGAACACCAGCACCAGGATCGGCGCCTCTTCGCGCAGCGTGTAGCCGGCGTGGTGCACGCCGACCCACAGGTTGGCCAGCGCCACCACGGCCCAGGCGGGCACGAACAGCTTGGCCGCCAGCGCCATGCCGGGCGCACTGGCGCCCCACAGCCAGCCGAACAGCACGAACACCGCAAGCAGCGCGAGGCCGCCGCCGATCACCAACGCCACATGCATCAGCCTCTCCTGCGCCGCGCTCCGCCGCGGCCTTCGTTCATTTTGTCGTGTACCCGCCGTTGATGAGCAGCGTCTGCCCGGTGACCCACCAGCCGTCGCTGACGAGGTGGCGGATGAAGGGCACCACGTCCTCGATGTGCGTCAGCCCGGTGGGCGAGAAGGCCGATAGCGCCGCCGCGGTCTTGTGGTAGGCCACTGCGTCGGCGCCTTCGGCGGGGTAGAAGAAGGGGGTGTCCATCGGCCCCGGCCCGACCGCGGTGACCGAGATGCCGCGCGCGCCGAACTCCTTGGCCGCGGCGCGCGTGAAGTGCTCCACCGCCGCCTTGGTGCCGGCGTACGAGGCATAGAAGGGCGTGAAGGCGCCCAGCAGCGAGGTCACCAGCGTCAGCACCTTGCCGTGGTCGTTCGAGTGCAGGCCGGCTTCCTTCAGGAAGAAGAACGCCGACTTGGTGTTGACCGCGCTCATCTCGTCGAACTCGGCCTCGCTGATCTCGGTGATCGGCTTCTTCAGCACCTTGCCGACGGTGTTGATCGCGATGTCGGGCCGGCCCAGCGCGGCGCCGGTGTCGGCGAACAGCTTGGCCACGGCCGCCGCGCGCGTCAGGTCGGCCTGCAAGGTCAGCGCCTTCGCGCCGGCCTTCTCGACCGCCGCCGCGGTGGCCTCGGCGTCGGCGCGCGTGGCGGCGCTGTTGTAGTGGATCGCCACCGCCTTGGCGCCGTGCGCCGCGAGATCGCGCGCGATCAGCCCGCCGAGGTTCTTCGCGCCGCCGGCGATCAGCACCACCTTGCCTTCGATGACGTGCCTGCTCTTGTCCATCTGACTGCTCCTGCGTGAGTGATCGGTAGCAGGCACTCTATTGATCGGAGTGCGCGCAATAAATGCAGAATCCAAGACATTACTGTTTGCGTCATTCGACCAATCGTGGATCGCATCGACCAGTACCGCCTCTTCCTGCGCATCGCCTCCTGCGGCAGCTTCACGCTCGCGGCCGACCAGCTCGGCCTGCCGCGGCCGACGGTGTCGACGGCCTTGCAGCAGCTCGAAGCGCGGCTCGGCACGCGGTTGCTGCACCGGACCACGCGCCACGTGCGGCTGACGCAGGACGGCGAAGCGCTGCTCGAACGCATGCAGGCGCTGGTGGCCGACGTGGAGGAGATCGAGCAGCAGTTCCGCCCGGCTGCCGAGCACGTCGCCGGCCGGTTGCGCGTGGACGTGCCGAGCCGCATCGCGCGCCGCCTGATCGCGCCCGCGCTGCCGGCGCTGCTGGAGCGCCATCCGTCGCTCGCCATCGACCTCGGCTCCAGCGACCGCCTGGTCGATCTGGTGCCCGAGGGCGTCGACTGCGCGCTGCGCGTCGGCCAGCTCGGCGCGGGCAGCCTGGTGGCGCGGCCGCTGGGCCGCTTCGCGCTGGTCAACTGCGCCAGCCCGGCCTACCTGGCGCGCCACGGCACGCCCTCATCCGTCGACGATCTGCGCCGGCACTTGTGTGTGCACTACCAGGCTGGCGGCGCGCGCGGCGGCGCGAACTGGACGTGGCAGGAAGGCGGCGAGGAGCGCAGCCTCGCGATGGCGAGCCGCGCGAGCGCCAACAACGTGGAGACCTACATCGCGCTGGCGCTGGCCGGCCTCGGGCTGATCCAGGTGCCGGCCTACGACGTGCGCGAGCACCTCGAACGCGGCGAGCTGGTGGTGGTGCTACCCGCGTACGTGAGCGCAGCCATGCCGGTGCACCTGGTGTACCCGCACCGGCGCCATCTGTCGCGGCGTTTGCAGGCCTTCGTGAAGTGGCTCGAGGCGCTGCTCGAACCGCATCTGGAGTGAATCAGCCCTTCGCTTTCGGCACCCGCCCGAGCAGGAAGAACTCCGCATTCGGCTGCATCGAGACGAGATTGGCCATGCGGTTGGACAGCCCGAACAGCGCGGTGATCGCGCCGATGTCCCAGATGTCTTCCTCCGAGAAGCCGTGCGCTTTCAGGGCTTCGAAGTCGGCTTCGCCGACCTCGGCCGAGCGCAGGCAGACCTTCATCGCGAAGTCGAGCATCGCGCGCTGGCGCGGCGTGATGGCGGCCTTGCGGTAGTTCACCGCCACCTGGTCGGCCAGCAGCGGGTTCTTCTCGTAGATGCGCAGGATCGCGCCGTGTGCCACCACGCAATACAGGCACCCGTTCGCGCCGCTGGTGGCGACGACGATCATCTCCTTCTCGCCCTTCGTCAGGCCCGATTCGCGCAGCATCAGCGCGTCGTGGTAGGCGAAGAAGGCGCGGAACTCGTCGGGCCGGTGCGCCAGCGCGAGAAACACGTTGGGCACGAAGCCGGACTTTTCCTGCACCTCGAGGATGCGCTGCTTCACGTCGGCGGGCAGCGACTCGATGGCGGGCACGGGGTAGCGCGAGAGGGGCTGGGGGTGGTTCATGCGAAGCATCCTGAAACGATGAGTTTCCGAAGCGGTGGCGGGTCGCGCCGGCGATTATGCGACGCACTTCTACAATGCCCGGTTGAACTCCCGCGCCCGCGCCGACTCTGTTCCTCCCATGCTGACCAGACGAAACCTGATCGCCGCCGCCGGCCTTGCCGGCACCGGGCTGAATGCCCTCGCGCAGTTCCGCGTCGAGATCTCCGGCGTCGGCGCGACGCAGGTGCCGATCGCCATCCCGCGCTTCCGCGACGAGGACAAGCTCTCGCAGCAGGTCTCGGCGATCGTGCGCGCCGACCTCGAGCGCAGCGGCTTCTTCCGCCCCATCGACGCCAACGGCGCCGCGCTCGACGAGACCGCGCGCCCGGCGATGAGCGAGTGGCGCGCGCGCAATGTCGATGCGCTCGCCGCCGGTTCGGTGCAGCGCCTCGCCGACGGCCGCGTCGACGTGCGCTTCAAGCTGTGGGACGTGGTCAAGGGCAGCGACCTGGGCGGGCAGGCCAGCGCCGTCGACCCGGCCGACCTGCGCCTGGCGGCGCACCGCATCGCCGACTACATCTACGAGAAGCTCACCGGCGACAAGGGCGTGTTCTCCACCCGCATCGCCTACGTGACGCGCGGCGGCGGCCGCTACACGCTGCGCGTGGCCGATGCCGACGGCGAGGGCGGCCAGGTGGCGCTGAACAGCCCCGAGCCGATCATCTCGCCGGCCTGGAGCCCCGACGGCCGCGAGCTGGCCTACGTGTCGTTCGAGAGCCAGAAGGCGGTGATCTACACGCAGGAGGTGATGAGCGGCAAGCGCCGGGCGATCGCCAACTTCCGCGGCTCGAACAGCGCGCCGGCCTGGTCGACCGACGGCCGCACGCTCGCCGCCACGCTCTCGCGCGAGGGCGGCTCGCAGCTCTTCCTGATGGACGGCAACGGCGGCAACGTGCGCCGCCTGACCAGCAGCTCGGCGATCGACACCGAGCCGTGCTTCTCGGTCGACGGCCGCATCTACTTCGTCAGCGACCGCGGCGGCGGCCCGCAGGTCTACCGCGTGGCGTCCGGCGGCGGCGCCGCGGTCGAGCGCGTCACCTTCGCCGGCAGCTACAACATCAGCCCGGCGGTCAGCCCCGACGGGCGCACGCTCGCCTACGTCACGCGCCAGGGCAACGCCTTCAAGCTGCAGACGCTCGACCTGTCCACGCCGGGCGCGCAGCCCGCCACGCTGACCGACACCGGCGACGACGAGAGCCCGAGCTTCGCGCCCAACGGCAAGCTGATCATCTACGCGACGCGCGCGGGTGGGCGCGACGTGCTGATGACCACCACGCTGGACGGCCGCATCAAGGCGCGCCTGGTCTCCACCACCGCCGACGTGCGCGAGCCCACCTGGGGCCCGTACGGGCGCTGAACACCCGCAACCGACAAGGAGAGAACCTCATGAACACGACGTCGATGAAGCACTTCCCCAAGATCGCCCTGGCCGCGCTGGCCGCCGCCGTGCTGGCCGGCTGCTCGTCGAGCGTGCCGCTGGAGGAGAACAAGGGCGCGCCGGTCGAATCGCGCACGCCGGGCGCCGGCGCGGGCGGCGCCAGCAGCGGCACGGCGCAGAGCCGCGTGACGCCGGTGGACCTCTCGAAGACCGACAACGCCGCGATGGGCAACCTGGCGCGCGTCGTGTACTTCGACTTCGACAGCTACGTGGTCAAGGACGAGTTCCGTCCCGCCATCGAGAGCAACGCCAAGCTGCTGGCCGCCGACCGCAAGAAGAAGGTCACGATCGAAGGCCACACCGACGAGCGCGGCGGGCGCGAATACAACCTCGCGCTCGGCCAGAAGCGCGCCGAGGCGGTGCAGAAGTCGCTCGCGCTGCTCGGCGCCGGTAGCGACCAGATCGAAGCCGTGAGCTTCGGCAAGGAGCGCCCGGCCGTGCAGGGCAGCGACGAGGCGGCGTGGGCCAAGAACCGCCGCGCCGAGCTGGTCTACCGTTGAGAGCGGAGCGGCGGCGATGATGCGGGCCTTCACGCGAACCCTCACGATGCTCGGTTTGGCCGGCTGGATGGGCCTTGCCGCGCTGCCGGCGCAAGCCGGCATCTTCGACGACGACGAGGCGCGCCGCGCCATCCTCGACCTGCGCCAGAAGCTCGAGGCGAGCAACGAGGCGAACCGCGCCAAGCAGGCCGAGCTGAACGCGCAGATGGCCGACCAGCTCTCGCAGCTCAAGCGCAGCCTGCTCGACCTGAACAACCAGCTCGAGGGCATGCGCGCCGAGCTGGCGCGCATGCGCGGCCAGGACGAGCAGCTCGCGCGCGACGTCGCCGAGCTGCAGCGCCGCTCGAAGGACGCGCAGACCGGCATCGACGAGCGCATCCGCAAGCTCGAGCCGATCGGCGTGACGCTCGACGACAAGCAGTTCCTCGCCGACCCGGAGGAGAAGCGCCAGTACGACGAGGCCTTCGCGCTGATCCGCAAGGGCGACTTCGCCGCCGCGAGCGCAGGGCTGTCGGGCTTCCTCAAGCGCTACCCGCTCAGCGGCTACGTGGATTCGGCCACCTTCTGGCTCGGCAACGCGCAGTACGGCCAGCGCCAGTACAAGGAGGCGATCGCCTCGTTCCGCTCGCTGCTCGCGCGCGACCCGGCGCACCCCAAGGCGCCCGAGGCGATGCTCGCCATCGCCAACTGCCAGATCGAGCTGAAGGACAGCCGCGCCGCGCGCAAGACCATCGGCGAGCTGGTGCAGGCCTACCCGAAATCGGAAGCCGCGCAGGCCGGCCGAGAGCGCCTCGCCTCGCTGAAGTAGCCGCGCCGCCGCGAGCCGGGGCAGCGCGCGAGGCGCTGCTTAAAATCGCGGCATGCAGGACATCGACATCGCGGCGCTCAGCCGCACCGTGCTGTGGGCCGCGTTCGCCCTGGCCGTCATCTTCGGCGCGATCGCGCAGCGCACCCACTTCTGCACGATGGGTGCGGTCTCCGACATCATGACGATGGGCGACTGGGCGCGCATGCGCATGTGGGTTGCCGCGATGGGCGTCGCGATGATCGGCTTCAACACGATGGTGGCGCTCGGCTGGCTGAACGCCGCCGACACCATCTACGCCGGGCCGCGCTTCATCTGGCTCTCCGCGCTGGTGGGCGGCGCGCTGTTCGGCTTCGGCATGGTGCTGGCCTCGGGCTGCGGCAGCAAGACGCTGGTGCGCATCGGCGGCGGCAACCTCAAGTCGCTGGTGGTGTTCTTCGTGCTCGGCCTGGCCGCCTTCGCGACGATGCGCGGGCTCACCGCGGTGCTGCGCGTCGACACCGTGGACAAGGTCGCCGTCGAGTTCGCCGCCGGGCAGGACCTGCCCTCGCTGCTGGCCGCGTCCACCGGCGTCGCCAAGGGCACGCTGGCGGCGCTGCTGGGCATCGTCCTGGGCGGCGCGCTGCTCGCCTGGGCGCTGGCGCGCCGCGAGGGGCGCAGCGCCGACAACCTGCTCGGCGGGCTGGGCATCGGCGCGATCATCGCCGCGCTGTGGTGGGTGTCGGGCCGGCTCGGCTACGTGGCCGAGCATCCGCAGACGCTGGAGCGCGTCTTCCTCGCCACCAACTCGCAGCGCGTGGAGTCGCTGACCTTCGTCGCGCCGGTCGCCTACACGCTCGACTGGCTGATCTTCTTCAGCGACAAGAGCAAGGTGCTGACGATCGCCATCGTCACGACGGCCGGCGTGGTGGTCGGCTCGGCGCTGGTGGCGCTGGCCACGCGCAGCTTCCGCTGGGAGGGTTTCCGCGACGCGCGCGACACCGCCAACCACCTGGTCGGCGCGGCGCTGATGGGCGTGGGCGGCGTCACCGCGATGGGCTGCACGGTGGGGCAAGGCCTCTCGGGCCTGTCGACACTGAGCCTGACCAGCTTCGTCGCGATCGCCGCCATCCTCGCCGGCGCGGTGGCCGGGCTGAAGTACCAGTTCTGGCTGGTCGAGCGCTCGGCATGACGGCTGCCGCGGTTGATAACGCCGATCTGGAGCGGCGTTTCGGCGGCCTGCGGCGGCTCTACGGCGATGCGGGCTACGCGCGCATCCGCGCGGCGCGCATCGCGGTGGTCGGCGTCGGCGGCGTCGGCTCGTGGGCGGCCGAGGCGCTGGCGCGCAGCGGCGTGGCCGAGCTGACGCTGGTCGACCTCGACCACGTCGCCGAATCGAACGTCAACCGCCAGGTGCAGGCGCTCGGCGCGACGCTGGGCATGGCCAAGGTGCGCGCGCTTGCCGAACGCTTCGCCGACATCCACCCCGGCTGCCGCGTGCACGAGGTGGAGGAGTTCGCCGCCGCGGACAACTGGCCGGCGCTGCTGCCGCGCCCGGTGGACGTGGTGATCGACGCCTGCGACCAGCTGCGCGCCAAGCAGGCGCTGGCGGCGTGGGCGATCGAGACGCGATCGCCACTGGTGCTGGTGGGTGCGGCCGGCGGCAAGCGCCGCCCGCAGGCGGTGGAAGTGGCCGACCTCGCCGAGGCGACGCACGACCCGCTGCTCGCCGCGCTGCGCCAGCGCCTGCGCCAGCAGTACGGCGCGCCGCGCAAGGGCGCGATCGGCCTGCGCTGCGTGTTCTCGCGCGAGCCGGTGACGATGCCTGCGAACGCCGACGCCTGCGACGTCGAAGGCAACTTGAATTGCCACGGCTACGGCTCGACGGTGAGCGTGACCGCCACGTTCGGCATGGTGGCCGCGCAAGTTGCGCTAGAATGCGCGGCTGTCGGCACTGAGCCGATGCCCCGCGAGGCGCCGCTATAATGGCGGGCTTTTCCAGACGCTAGCGGGTCGTTAGCTCAGTTGGTAGAGCAGCGGACTTTTAATCCGTTGGTCGCAGGTTCGAATCCTGCACGACCCACCACCGAAGGTGGCACGCATTCGGGCTCTTAGCTCAGTTGGTAGAGCAGCGGACTCTTAATCCGTTGGTCGAAGGTTCGAATCCTTCAGGGCCCACCAAATTTTCCTTTTAGCATCAACGGCTTACGCGAACAACCGCGTAGGCCGTTTTTGCTTTCGATCGAAAGACTGTCCACGAAGTGTCCACGCAGGGTCGCGTTGCCACGAATGCACGATGAGCCGTAGAAGCGTCATACTGGATGCACGTACACCCCCATCGAGAACTCGAAGGCATGGCACCAAGAAGCAAGAGCCTCGCAGGCATCAACGGCCCCTGAGCTTGAGATTGCAATCGAGCAAAACACGCTCGATCTGGTTCACCGACTTCGTGCCAAGGTTCGGAAGCTTGAGAAGCTCGAGACGAGTGCGATCGCACAACTGGGCAACCGACTCACACCCTTCGGCAATGAGGATACGGACCTGATACGCCGTCAAAGGAAGATCCTCGACACGACGAGCAAGCCACTCAGAACGCTGCCATGCCTCACGAGACTGTGCATGCTCTTGAACAATCGCAGAGTCGAGAACACTGGCAAGCCAGGTAACACCCTTGTCGATCAGGAAGCCACGCTGCGTAGCAGTAAGGGACGACAAGTCCAGGTCGCAAATGAATGTCTGCTGGTTCATGGTTGATTGCACCTATGTACTGGATGAGTTGCTTCAAGCAACACGGATTGACGTGATGGGGATAGACCCCCGGCCGAAGCCGTATCGGGGGGGTGTTGGTTGAACCAACACCCCGCCTAAAGATGGTCAGAGCCTGGATCCCGAACAGCCGGCCAGGAGGAGGGATTCGAGACGCCTCGCGTGCCGACGCTGAGCAGCCGGCAGCTGGCGAAGGTCGACGTCGCGGTTAGAGCAGCCGTGACGCTTGCGGGAGACCGGCTTGACGCGATTCAGCACAAGGGCACGCTGCAGCTCGAACTGGGTGCACCTCGCCAGGTCGAAAACCGAGCAGGCGACGGGCTGGCGATAGAGGAGGTCGTTAACCGTGCACATCACTCAGTCCTCCCGGTAGCAGGCGTCGGACCGATAGACATAGTTGCCGCAGTCATAACCGCGACCAATGGAACCGGCAGGCATCGTCATTGGCGCATCGAGGAAGCCACAGTCACATCCGAAGAACCCATCCCGCAGAAGGCTCTGGCCATAGTCGTCTTGACCAACAAACTGATTGGGCTGGTTCTGTCGTGCCCCGGTCATCCACATGGAAGCGCGGCCGAGAGACAGCTGACGATGCGGCCCAACGAACTCGCCTTCGGTCGTGTGCTGAGGGGCACTCAGTGCGGCTGCACGACGCGGCCATAGTCAGCTGGCACGAGAGGCGTTGTGAGTTCCGCTTCCTTTTGAAGGACAGCGATCTTCTCGGCAGCCTCGCGCTTCGCGCTGTTGATGACCAGCTCTCCGCGGAGACGATGTAGCGTCAGCATGCCCTCGAACAAGCCGAGCATCTTCACAAGCACAAAGCTCACACTAGCTGCAATGAAGCAGACCACTGCGGCCCAGCTGATCTCCAGAAACAACGGGTGCCGGAAAAGCGGTGGAACGGCCCCAATGCGCTCCTTGAGTGCTGCGCCAACGATGACGATCACCATCGCCGCGATGGTGGCACTCAGCAGGCCTACCCAGTAGTGCTGCTGCTTGGTTAGCGACGCCGTAAGACGTTCTGCTTCGGACGGGCTGAGTCGATCCGACTGCAAAAAGTTGGCAGTCATGGGCATGACCTGCACAAGTGATGCGGCGAGGAAGCCAAGGAACGCAATCAAGCCCTCCTTCATGTCGTACCACAAGGCGAGCGGAGTCCAGAGCGCAGCCGTGGACGCTGCGCATGTTGCGCTTGCTGTCGCGACAGATCGAGCGCTACCGGCACCTGGCCATCCGGCTGCCGAACTCGACGCGCGACGTTCACGAAGAGCACCGCCAGATCTTCGAATCGGCCATCAACGGCCAGGAGGCGAGGGCGTGCCTGGCGCTCGAACTGCACGTTCGCGCGACGCCCGATCTGCTCGCGGCCGCGGTCCGGGCCGGCGCGCTCGGAGCCGTGTTCTCCGATTCCGACAGGCGCCTGGCCTGAGTGCAGTCCGTGCGCTCGCCGACGGATGCCTTGGGTCCGAGGTCAGGCGGGCGGGGCACCCTGGCTGACGAGCCGCCGCATGCTCCAGCGAGCGATGCGCCGGCAGTCGCTCAATGCCGATGCGCGCTGCGCGTATCGAGCGCCCGCAGCATCGCCGCGTCGATCTGCCCGACCGTGACGACACGCCCACCGCGCTGCGCAACGAAGGCGTCCGCGCCGGCGAGCGTCGCGAAGGCCGGCAGGTTGCCGGCGCGCATCGGGCCGGGTTCGGACGAGCCCGACACGTAGTACGCGCCCTGCGCGCCGATCCAGCCGCCGCCGTCGCGATCCGTCACGTACATCGCCGCCACGTCGTCGCGGCTGCGGCCTTTGGCATAACGCGGCACGTCCTGCAGGAACAGGTGCAGGCTGAGCGGCGAATCGAAGAAGTGCACGTCGCCGTCGCGGTAGATCACCTGCGCGGCCCAGCGCGGCGCGCGCGCCGGGAACATGCCGCACACCGGGCAGCGTGCTTCCGCCGGCACGGGGCGCGCAGCGAGGCGATCGAGGCCGCTGGCCGGGTCGTAGGCGAGGCTGGGGGCCACCAGGCAGACCTCGTCGCTCGGCGCGGCCACCGTCGCCGGCACGGTGGGATGCGCGAGCCACTGCGTCGCCGCCAGCCAGCCCAGCGCCGCCAGCGCGAGCAGCGCCGTCGCGAGCAGCGCGAGCGCATGGCGCGGGGGCAGGGCGGCGCGGGCGCTCATGGCTACATCTTCGAGTCGTGCAGCGCGCCGCCGCTGAGGTCCACCATCTCGGGCGTGATCTCGCTGAAGCGCAGCAGCTTGCCGCCGTTCTCGGCGGCGAACTTGCTCGCGTCGGCTTCGGCGGCGAAGGTGGCCAGCGTCGGGCCCATCGAGCCGTGCTTCTTGCTGCCGCGCACATACAGCGCCGCCTGCGCGGCTATCCACTGGCCGCGCGGCTGCGCCCAGTCGGCCTTGCCCATGTCCTGCACCCAGGCGCCCTTGACGGGGCGCACCTGCTCGGGCCGCAGCAGCGTGGACACCAGCTCGACGGTGTCGCAGAAGTACACCGGCGCCTTGGCGTCGCCGTAGAGGATCTGGCCCTTCGGGCCGGGGTAGTCGGCCAGCAGCATGCCGTCGAGATCGCAGGCGGTCCCGGGCTCGAAGTCGATCGGGCCGGCGGCGGCGCTGCCCTGCTGCTTGTCGCAGGCAGGCAGGGCCAGCAGCGCGGCGGCGCCGCACAGCGCGCAGCCGAAACGTCGGCGGGTGAGAAGTGTCGTCATCGGCGGAATCTCCAGGAGGCCACGGCCAGCGGCGCGACGATCCAGGCCAGCATCGCGGCGCCCATCAGCCAGGGGTCGGCGAGCGCGCCGGGCACGATGCTGGTCAGGCCGTACATGCTGCGCACGTCGTCGAGCGAGAACACGTTGAGGATGCGGAAGATGTCGGCCGGGTTCAGCAGCAGCAGGTAGGGCAGCGCCGCGCCGCCGAGCTGCCCGCCGCCGAGCACCAGCGCGCCGAGCAGCAGCAGGTCGAACACCAGCACGAAGAAGAACCACAGCGCGATCGCCAGGCCCGAGGCGCGCGTGCGGTCGCTGGCCAGCACCGAGAGCATCACCGCGAGGCTCAGGAAGGCCAGCCCGAGCAGCGCCGAGCTGAGCATGAAGCCGAGGTAGTGGTACAGGCCACCGCCGCCCAGCTGCGCGGCCAGCAGCAGCGCGACGAGGCCGAAACCGAGCAGCGTCGACAAACAGAACGCCGCGGCGAGGCCGAGGTACTTGCCCAGCAGCAGCTCGAGCCGCGTGATCGGCAACGCCAGCAGCAGGTCGAGCGAGCCGCGCTCGCGCTCGCCGACGATGGCGTCGAAGCCCAGCAGCAGCGCGATCAGCGGGATCAGGTAGATCACCAGGCTGACCAGGCTGGCGATCGTGAACTCGATCGAGCGCAGCCCCACCGCGCCCTGCTGCGCTCCGCCGAAATAGGCGATGACCAGCGCCAGCGCGGTGAACACCACCGCCACCGCCAGCACCCAGCGGTTGCGCAGCCGGTCGCGCAGCTCCTTGGCGGCGATGGCGAGGATCTGGCGTGCTTCCATCATGCCGTTCATGCCGCTCATGCGCCCATGCCGAAGAACAGGTCTTCGAGCGAAGGCTCGATCACCTGGATGTCCTGCACCTGCGCGCCGAGTGCGGCGAGCGCCGCCAGCGCGGCCATCTTGGCTTCGCGCGGACAGTCGGCGTGCAGTTCGTTGCCCTGCGCCTGCAGATCGGCCAGCGGCAGGCCGGCGAGCGCCGAGCGCACCGCGCCCAGGTCGCTCTCGGCCGCCTGCACGCGCAGCCGCAGGGGCAGCGAGACGCGCTCGCGCAGCGCCTGCACGCTGCCGAGCGCGCGCACGCGGCCGGCGGCGAGGATCGCCAGGCGGTCGACGCGCTCCTGCAGCTCGGCGAGGATGTGCGAGGTGATGACGATGGTGGTGCCCTCGTCGCGCAGCTGGCGCAGCGTGGCGTAGAAGTCGCGGATCGCTTCCGGGTCCAGGCCGTTGGTCGGCTCGTCGAGGAACAGCACCTGCGGCCGCCCGAGCAGCGCCTGCGCGAAGCCCAGGCGCTGGCGCATGCCCTTGCTGTACTCGCGCACCGGCCGCTTGCCGGCGCCGTTCAGCCCGACGCGCTGCAAGGCCGCTTCGCACTCGGCGCGCGGCGCGCCCTTCAGTTTCGCGAAGAAGCGCAGCGTCTCCAGGCCGTCGAGGTTGTCGTACAGCACTACGTTCTCGGGCAGGTAGCCGATGCCGCGGCGCACCGCGCGAAAGCCGCGCCCCGAAACCGGCGCGCCCTGGATGCGGATCTCGCCGGCGCTCGGCGCGACGAGGCCGAGCATCATCTTGAAGAGGGTGCTCTTGCCCGCGCCGTTGTGGCCGATCAGGCCGAACACCTCGCCGCGCTGCACGTCGAGGTCGACGCCGTCGACCGCGCGCACCGCGCCGTAGTGCTTGGCGACGCCGCGCAGCGTCACCGCGGTGCCGGGCTCAGCGCTCGCCGGGGAAATGCCTGCCACTCCACTCGCTCCAGTCGGGTCGCGCCGGTCGCATGCGCGGGTTGGGGTCGACCACGCTGGGCACGCGCAGCAGCGGGAACTGGCGGCTCACCAGGCGCAGCGCCTGCACCGCCGGGCTGGCCAGCAGCAGCTTGACGGCCGGATGCCGCCACACCAGGCGGTCGACCAGGTCGTTGGCCTCGTAGGGCACGTCGCCGCGGCCGTCGCCGTCGCGGTCCCAGCCGGCGTAGTTGCTCCAGTGGTTGCCGCCTTCGCGGCCCCAGGTCTCGTCGCGCGAGCCGACGTAGCGCACCTGCTCGCGGTTGCCGATGAAGTCGTTGCGCTCGACCTGGTTGCGCGTCGAGCCGGCCGCCAGGTGCACGCCGACGCGGTTGTCGACCACCAGGTTGCCGGTGAGCTTGATGTACTCGACGTCGTAGATGAAGAAGCCGCGGTTGTTGCCGGCCACCACGTTGTTCTCGATCACCGAGTCCTGCATGGTGCGCAGCATGATGCCGTGGTCGCTGTTGCCCCAGGCGCGGTTGTTGCGCACCACCTGGTCGCGCACTTCCATCAGCGCCAGGCCGCCGCGGTTGTAGTAGGTATCGTTGTCCTCCCACAGGTTGTGGTAGGAGTTCATGTAGTGCGTGCCGTAGCGGCTGTGGTGCAGCCGGTTGCCCCGGAACACCGCCTTGTGCGACACGTCCACGTACAGCGCGTCGCGCACGAAGCCGATGCGGTTGCCCTCGATGCGCGCGCCGCTGGTGTTGTAGAGCTGGATGCCGTTGCCGCGCTGCGCCGAGTTCAGCTCGCGCTTGCCGGTGATGTTGTTGCGCAGCACCTGCACGTCGTCGGCCTTCTCGATCCACAGGCCGAACAGCGCGTGGGCGATGTCGCAGTCGCGCACCACCGCGCGGTGCGCGCCGGGGCGGATGTAGATGGCGGCGTTCTGCGCGCCCAGGTCCGCGCCCGAGTCGCGCACGATCAGGCCCTCGATCGTCACGTCGGGCGCCTCGACGCGGATGGTGTCGCCTTCGTTGCCGCCGCTGAGGGTGGGGCGGTCGATGCCGCGCAGCGTCAGCGGCTTGGCGATCAGCAGGTTGGCGCGGTACAGCGCGCGCTGCACCAGCACGGTGTCGCCGCGCGCGGCGCGGTCGATCGCGGCCTGCACGTCGTCGCCGGGGCGCACCGTCCACGTCGCCGCGCTGCCGCTTCCGGCCGCTGCAAGCAGCAGCGCGGCCACGCCATACCGCAGGGGCCGGGCCATGCGCCGCCTCACACCTGCAGCAGGCCGAGCGCCTTGAGCGCCAGGAACAGCGCGGCGCCGATCAGCAGGTTCTTGAAGCCGACGTAGCAGATCATGTCCATCGGCTTGGCGACGCGGTAGGTGCGGCCCCACCACGGGCCGTCCTTCACGTAGCGCTTGCCGCCCAGGCGCACCAGCACCTCGTAGACGCTCCAGCCGAACCACCAGCCGATCACCGCGCCCGATTGCAGCTTGCCCAGCGCGGCCAGCACCCACACCACGGTGGCCGCCGCCGCGATCGCGAAGCCGGCCGATTGCCACAGGCGCTGCTGCCGCAAGCCATCGCGGCTCCACGGCCAGACGTGGTCCCAGGCCTCGGCGGCCAGCCAGGCGGCCAGGCCGGGGCGCTGCCCGTAGGAGGGCAGCGCGGCGTCGGTGGGAAGGCGGGGATCGACCATGTTGACGGCTCGGGCGGATCAGGCGCGCGGCTCATCCGCGCGGATCGGAATGATGGGGATGTAGTAGCCCTCGCGATTGATGGGCGTCAAGGGAAGTCCCTCGCGCTCGCGGCGCTTGCGTTCCTTGGCCAGCGGCGGGCAGGCGTGCTCGTCGGTGTACAGGATCATGCAGTCCAGGCAGTGCAGGCACTCGCGGTGGTCGATGCGGCCGTCGTCGTCGATGGCCTGCGAGCCGCAGCCCTTCTGGCAGGCGTGGCAGGTGCTGCACTCCTGCTTGCGGCGCAGGCCGAACCAGCGGAAGGTCGAGGGCATCGCCAGCGACGCGCCCAGCGGGCACAGGTACTTGCAGAACGGCCGCTCGGTGAAGATCGACAGGCCCAGCAGCCCGGCCGCGAAGGCCGTGTACGGCCAGGCGCGCTGGCCCCAGCCGACCAGGAAGGTGGTCTTGAACGGCTCCACCTCGGCGAGCATCTCGGCCAGCCCCATCGAGAACATCGACACCGTCAAGAGGCCGAAGAACACCGCGTACTTCACCCACTTGAGCCGGTCGTGCCAGCGCCGCGGCACGAGGAACTGGAAGCGCTTCAGGCCGACCACGCCGCCGATCTTGTAGAGCAGTTCACTCAGCGAGCCGAACGGGCACAGCCAGCCGCAGAACAGGCCTCGCCCCCACACGAAGGTGGTGACGATGATGAAGATCCAGAACAGGAAGATGAACGGGTCGCTGAGGAACAGCTCCCAGGTCCACTTGAACAGCAGCGAGTGGAACCAGGTCAGCACCTGCGTGATCGAGGGCTGCGCCAGCACGCCGAAGCCGACGAAGGCGATGCTCAGCAGCCAGGCCGAGTACTTGAAGGCGTTCACCGGCCACTTGTTCTTGCGCGTCGACAGCCGCGTCAGCCGCTCGCGCAGCGCGTAGACCACGCCGACGGCGACGAGCAGCGCGGCGAACAGGCCGATCTGCGGCGCGCGCGCTTTCCACACCTTCAGCCAGGTCGGGTCGGGCTTGACCACCAGCGGCCGGCCGCCTTCCAGGTAGCGCGGCTGCACCCAGTATTCGTCGGAGAAGCTGACGAAGTCGCGATGCCCGCTGACGCGGTCGAGCTTGTTGGCCAGGAACACCAGGCTCCACGGGTAGGCCGCGCCGAAGCTCGGGTCGCGCACGATGAAGATCGCCGATTCCTTGTAGGCCGGCGCGCCCGCGGCGGCGAGGCCGTAGAGGTTCAGGTAATCGAGGTCGCGGAACGTATAGGCGTCCATCTCCTGGGCCACCTGCACGCGGTCGTAGATGCCGCCGCGCACGAAGCCCGAGCCCTTGAACGAATCGCTGCCGTTGGCAACGATGAAGATCGCGTGCTCGCCCGGCTTCAGGCGCGCCATCAGCGATTCGTAGCTCGCGTCGCCGAGCAGGCTCCTGCCCACCGTGGGGGTGTTCAGGTAGCCGTAGTGCATGTCGATGTAGGGCTCGGCCGCGCGCGCCATGCCGAGCTGCTCGGGCTGCACCGTCAGGCGCCGCACGCTGCCTTCGGCCACCAGCTGGTCCCAGCTCAGCTTCTCGTCGACGGCCGAGAAGCGCACCGGCGGCTTGGGCTCGACCTTCAGGATGCCGACCTGGCGCGCGATCGCCACGCCGGAGCGCATGATCACCTGGTTCTGCGCGATCACCGTCACGGTGGCGCCGGTGATCGCGTCCAGCCCGATGTAGCCCTCGCCCTCGCGCGACTTGCCGATCTCGATCTTGTCGCCGACGAACTTGCCGAGGTACTGGTGGATGAACTTCGTCAGCACGCTCTCGGGAATGCCCAGCAGCAGGATCGGCTCGCTGTGGCGCAGGATGCGCGTGCCGGTGATCAGGCCTTTCGCATCCATGCCGATCAGCGTGATCACCGGCTTGCCGGAGTAGGCCGGGATGTCGACGATGTCGGTGGACAGGAACACGTAGCCGACGAGCGTCTTCTTGTCGCCCTCGCTGCGGTACGCCTCCACGTAGGCCGGCTTGCCCTTGCGGGGCGAGAAGCTGTCGGCCAGCGGCATCACCTCCTTGCAGGGCACGAAGGCGCACAGCTCGGGCGAGGTGTTCAGCTCGGCCGGCAGCGGCGCCTCGTAGGCGGTCTCGGCGCGTGCGGCTGCGGCGAGCGTGAGGAAGAGCACCGCGCACAGCGCGCGGATCAGGTACTGCATGGCGGGTGAGTTGGTGGGCAGTGGCCGGGCAACCCCTCGCGGGGCCGCCCGGCATGCCTCGTCAGGCTTCGACGATGATGCGGCTGCGCATCTCCAGGTGCAGCGCGTGGCAGAAGTGCGTGCAGTAGGCCCAGAACACGCCCGGCTTGTCGGCGATGAAGGTCACCGACGCCGTCTCCTGCGGATTGACGATGAAGTTGATGTTGTATTTCGGGATCGCGAAGCCGTGCGTCAGGTCCTCCACCTTGTCGAGGTTGGTGAGGATGATCGTGACCTCGTCGCCCTTCTTGAGCTTCACCTCCGTCATGCTGAAGGCCGGCGCCTGGCTGGTCAGGCGCACCGTCACCTTCTTGCCGTTGCGCGTGATGCCGCCGTCCTTCGGGTCCTTGGTGGCCAGCGGGAAGTCGTCCAGGCTGTAGACCTGCTTCGGACGCAGCAGATCGCGCTTGAAGAAGATGAAGTCGTGCGGCTCGCCGCGCACCGGGTGGTCGGCGATCAGCTTCATCTTCTCGCCCGAGATGTCGATGATCTGCTCGTTCTCGGCGTGCAGCGGGCCCACCGGCAGGAAGCGGTCCTTCGAGAACTTGCAGCCCACCGCCAGCCACTTGCCGTCGGCGTTCTTCGTCTCGCTCTGCGAGGCGTTGATGTGGCCGGGCTGGTAGTGCACGTCGATGCGGTCGACCACGTACTTGGCGTTCTTGTCGCCGGCGGTGAACTTGATCGCGGAGTCGATGTTCCACTTCACCACCTGGCTGTCCAGGAACAGCGTGGTGTAGGCGTTGCCGCGGCCGTCGAAGGCGGTGTGCAGCGGGCCCAGGCCGATCTCGACCTCGGCGGCGATCGCGCTGTCGAGCTTCTCGAGCTTGCCGTCGAACCACTCGAGCACCTTGGCGAGTTCGATCACCGTCGCGGTCGGCGAGAGCTTGCCGGCGCAGACGAAGTACTTGCCGTCCGGCGAGGCGTTCACGCCGTGCGGGTTCTTGGGCACGCTGACGTAGGCCACCAGCGCGGTCTTCGGATCGGCGTTGCTCTTGCGCGTGCCGTCGACCACCGGCACCTTGCTGTCGCCGTAGGTCTTGAACTTGCCGGCCTTGACGGCTTCCTCGATGCGCGCGATGTTGAAGAAGATGCAGGCGTCGCGCTCGGCCGACATCATGTCGACGTACTTCGTCCCGCCCTCGGTGTTGTACTGGTTGCTGGCGGCGAGCTTGCCGTCGAACGAGGTGGCCACCAGGTCGCAGTTGCCGTCGATCAGCACCTGCCAGCGCACGTCCATCGTCTCGGCGTCGACGCAGGTGAACAGGGCGCGGTAGGCGCTCGGGTTCTCCAGGTCCTTGCCCTGGTTGGGCAGCGGGATGTGGAACTCGGCGCCCGCGAACACGCGCGTGGTGTAGTTGATCTTCTCGTCGACCGGGTCGCGCTTGTCGGGGAAGATGCCGTGGAAGCCCTGGATGTTGGGGATCTCGGTGATCTTGTCGCAGACGAAGTAGTCGAGCCGGATGCGCGCCATGCGGCCGTTGATCTTGTCGTTCACCCAGGCGTAGCGGCCGTCGTAGTCGCCGTCCTTGTAGGAGGCGTGCAGGTGGTGCGTGTCGCCGACGGTGTAGCGCAGCGAGCCGTCGGGCTTGGTGCCCATGACCTTCTTCGACTCGTTGGTGATGCCCCAGCCGACCAGCGCGTCGGGCACGAAGCACGGGATGCGCAGCAGCTCGCGGCCGGAGGGGATGCCCATCACGCGCACGTCGCCGGTGTGGCCGCCGCTCCACAGGCCGTAGTAGGTGTCGAGTTCGCCCGGCTTCAGGTGCACGCCGGCGGGCACGTCGTGATCGGCGGCGGCGGCGGGCGCGGCGCCCGAGGCGGCGGCCGGCGCGGCCTCGCCCTTCTTCTCGGTGCAGGCGGCGACGCCCAGCGTCAGGCCGGCCAGCGCGGCGCTGTTGATGAAGCGGCGACGGCCCAGGCCGTCGGGGGTTTGGTTGCTACCGTTCTTGTCGTCGGACATGGTCACTCCTCTAGCGATGGGCTCAGTGAAAAATCGGTGGCCCGCGCGCCGGCGGCAAGCCGCCGCTGCGCGCGGATTCGGGGGATGGGGCGGGGACGGCCGCCGCGTCGGCGACGGCGAGCAGCGCCGGCGGCTGCGCCGGCGGCGGCGCGCTCATCAAGCTGGACGGCGCGCACTGCGTGCAGTCGCTGACGTGGCTCGCGTGCGATTGGCCGTGCGCCTTGGCGGCCACCACCTTCAGGTGCCCGCCGGCGCTGCACACCACCTGC
Organism: Pseudomonadota bacterium; assembly: GCA_029779845.1. Lineage (GTDB taxonomy): Bacteria > Pseudomonadota > Gammaproteobacteria > Burkholderiales > Burkholderiaceae_C > Piscinibacter. The sequence goes on from JAKOZT010000032.1 coordinate 102,058, forward strand.
AGCCCGGCCGGCTGCAGCAGCGGCGTGGCCCAGGCCGCGCCCCAGGCCATCAGCACGCAGGCCAGCACCCAGCGCCGCAACGGGGCGGCGCGCAGGCGGTGCAGTAGCAAGGCGATGGGCATGGTGGTGGCGCTGTCGAACGCTGCGCATCGTTCCCATGCGAAGGCGGTGCGGCCTTGAAGTGGTTCAAGAAACGCGGAATCGGAATTGATCTCGCGCATCCGCTTGATCTGCCGCCAATCGGGCGCATCCGGCCCTCGCGCGCGCCGCGCGGCTCGTCCACACTCGCGGCGCATGAAGTACCTGAAGTCCTCCCTTGCCCTTTCGCTGGTCGCCGCGGCGATCGCACTCGCCGCCTGCGGCAAGCAGGAGCCGGCGGCAGCGCCCGCTGCTGCGGCCACGCCCGCGCCGGCCGCCGCGCCCGCGCCCAGCGCGGCGGTCGCGCAGGCTCCGGCCGCGCCGGCGGCCGACAACGCCGCCGGCAAGTCGGTCTACAACAAGGTCTGCTCGCTGTGCCACGGCGCCGGCGTGGCCGGCGCGCCCAAGCCGGGCGACAAGGCCGACTGGGGGCCGCGCATCGCGCAGGGCCAGGACGTGCTCTACAAGCACGCGCTCGAAGGCTTCACCGGCGCCAAGGGCCAGATGCCGGCGCGCGGCGGCAGCCAGCTCGGCGACGACGACATCAAGGCGGCCGTGAACTACATGGTCGACGCCTCGCGTTGAGCGTCGCGATGAGAGCCGCCTTGCTTCCCGATGCGGCGCGCCGCCGCTTCGCCGCGCTCGCCGGCCTGACGCTGTGCGCCGCGGCCTGGCCGCGCGTGCTGCGCGCGGCCAACGGCGTGGTGCGCATCCAGGGCGCGCGCGAGCTGATGGGCACGCGCGTCGACCTGATCGCCGAAGGCCGCGACGGCGCGATGCTCTCCGAAGCGATCGCGCATGCCTTCGGCGTGATGCAGCGCCAAGCCGCGCTGATGAGCCACTACAGCGGCGCCAGCGGCACCGCCGCGATCGGCCTGGCCGCGGGCCTGCAGCCGGTGAAGAGCGCGCCCGAGCTGATGGCGGTGCTGCGCCAGGCGCAGGCCGTGTCGCAGCGCAGCGGCGGCGCCTTCGACGCCACCATCGGCAGCGCCGGGCGCTGGCATTTCGACCCCGCGCAGCCGCGCCGGCCCTCGGCGGACGAAGTGGCGCAAGGCCTGCCGCTGGTGAACTGGCGCGACCTGCTGCTCGATCAACGCGCCGGCACCGCGATGCTGCGCCGGCGCGGCATGCGGCTGGACCTGGGCGGCATCGCCAAGCTGCCCATCCTCGACGCCGGATTGCAGGCGCTGCGCGAGGCCGGCATCGAACGCGCGCTGGTCAACGGCGGCGGCGACGTGCTGGCGATCGCGCGCGACGACCAGCCCGCCTGGCGCGTCGGCGTGCGCGACCCGAACCGGCCCGCGCAGGTGCTGGGCGTGCTGGCGCTCAAACGCGGCGTGCTCGCCTCCTCGGGCGACTACCTGCGCTGCTTCGAGCAGGGCGGGCAGCGCCTGCACCACATCATCGACCCGCGCAGCGGCGCGCCCACGCAGGGCGCGCACGGCGTCACGCTGCTGGCCGAGCGCGTCGAGGACGTCAACGGCTTCGGCGCTGCCGCGATGGTGATGAACGACAACGCCGCGCGCACGCTGTTCGAGCTGATGCCGGGCGTGAAGGCGCTGATCGCGCGGCGCGACGGCAGCCTGTGGGCCTCGCCCGGCCTGCCGCTGCAGGCCGCGCTCAGCGCCGAAGGGCTGCCGCTGGCGAGCGGCTGACAGAACCCGTTCGCCCTGAGCCCGAACGGAATCCATGCAAGTGGGGTTCAAGCCCCGAACCAGCGCCCCATCAGTTCGTGCGCGATCTCGCGCACGGTCAATGCGCCCTGCGTGCTCGGCAGCCAGGCCATCGGCGCGTTGAGCATCGTGTTCATCACGTCCACCGGCGCGGCCTCGAAGACGATGCCGCTGCCGGCGGCGGCTTCCTGGAAGGCGCGCAGCGCACGCGGCAGGTGGCGCTGGTGGCTCACCAGCAGCACGCGCCGGATGCCCTGCTCCTTGAACAAGGCGACGCTGTAGATGGCGTTCTCGCGCGTGTCGCGCGAGCGTTCCTCGGCCCACTTGAGCGGCCGGCCGAATTCCTGCTGCGCGATGCGCGCGGCGATCTGCGCCTCCGGCGTGACCACCGCGCCGCCCAGCGCCCAGCCGACGCCGCCGCTGTAGCCCAGCGGCGCGCCGGTCTCGCGGGCGAGCCAGACGCCGTAGCGCAGCCGCTCGAGCGAATTGGCGTTGAGGTTGCTGACGCCGTACTCGGGCGAGAACGGCCGGCTGCCGCCGCCCAGCACCAGGATCGCGACCGGCTCGCGCGCCTTGACGGCCGCACGCCAGGCCTCGACGCGCTCGTGCGACAACGCCGCCGGCGGGCGCAGCGCGTAGTCCGACAGCAGCCGCGCGAAGCCCATCGTGGAGCACAGCCCGAGCAGCAGCGCGCCGCTGATCACCAGCAGCCAGCCCCAGCCGCGGCGCGCGAACGCGACGCGCGTGCCGATCAGCATCAGCACGATGAAGGGCACGGGCGGCAGCAGCAGCGCGTCGATCTGGGGCTTCCAGGCGGCGCCGCCGAGCAGGGTGAGCAGGTCGTTCACGGTTCGGACGGGGTGGGTGGACGAGGACGACCGGCGATTGTGCAGGACGGGCCGCCGCCGCCCTGGTGCAGACTTCACGCCCATGCCGATCGCCTTGCCCTCCCGAATCCGTTTCCTGCGCGGCGCCGCCGTCGCCGTGCTCGCGCTGCTGGCGCTGTGGCTGCTGCTCTGGCTGGCGGTGCCGCCCATCCTCAAATCGCAGGCGCAGCAGCGTCTGGGCGACCTGCTGGGGCGGCCGGTGAGCATCGGCGAGGTCGACTTCCGGCCCTGGAGCCTGGAGCTGACGCTGCGCGAGCTCAGCATCGGCGGCCCGCCCGGCGCCGAGCGCCCGCTGCTGCGCGCCGCGCGCGCCCACGTCGACGCCGACATGGCCTCGCTGTGGCGGCGCGCGCCGGTGCTGGCGGCGCTCGAAGTCGATGGGCTGCAGGTCAACGTGACGCACCTCGAGCCGGGCCGTTACGACATCGACGACCTGCTGGCGCGCTTCGCCCCCGATCCCGCCGCGCCGCCCTCCGAGCCGGCGCGCTTCGCGCTGCACAACCTGCGCCTCGCCGACGCCACGCTGCGCTTCGACGACCGCCCCGCCGCGCGTGTGCACAGCGTCGAGGCCTTGCAGCTGGCGCTGCCCTTCGTCTCCAACCTGCCGGCCGACGTGGCGGTGACGGTGCAGCCGCACCTGGCGTTCCGGCTCGATGGGGCGGCCTTCGACAGCGGGGCATCGGCCTTGCCGTTCGCCGAGCGGCGCAGCGGTGAACTGCACTTGAAGATTGCCGATCTCGACCTCGCGCGCTATGCCGTCTACCTGCCCGCCGCCGTGCCGCTGCGCCTGCAACGCGGCCGGTTGTCGACCGACCTGGCGCTGCGCTTCGAGCAGCCTCCCGGCGGTGCGCCGAGCGTGTCGCTCAGCGGCAGCAGCGCGCTGAAGGACATCGCGCTGGCCGACCCCGCCGGCGCGCCGCTGCTGGCCTGGGAGCAACTGCAGGTGGACGCGCGCGACGTGCAGCCGCTGGCGCAGCGCGTCGCGCTCGCGGCGGTGAGGCTCTCCGGCGCGCAAGTGCATCTGGCGCGTGATGCGAGCGGGCGGCTCAATCTGCCGCCAGCGGCTGCATCTGCCTCTGCGCCAGCCGCGACGGCCTCCGCGCCGGCCGGCCCGGCCTGGCAAGCGAGCATCGACAAGCTGGACGTCAGCGATGCGCGCGTGCGCTGGAACGATGCCGCGGTGCGCCCCGCCGCCGCCTTGCAGCTCGAAGGCGTGCAAGTGCGCGGCGAGAAGCTCGCCTGGCCGGCGCGCGCAGCGATGCCGGTGTCGCTCGAAGCCACGCTGCGCGGGCAGGCCGATGCGGCCAAGCCGGCCGGGCGCCTGGCCGTTCAGGCGGGCGTCGCCGAGACAGCGGCCGAAGGCAGCGTCACGCTCGACGATCTCGCGCTCGGCGAACTGGCGCCGTACCTGGCCGGCGTGCTGAAGCCGCGCCTCGATGGGCGCGCCAGCCTGAAGGGCCGCTTCGAGTGGAGCGCGGATGCCTCGGCGCCCAAGACCACTCTGCTGCTCGACGAACTGGCGCTCGACGAGTTGAAGCTCCCGGGTGCGCTGACGCTGCAACGCCTCGCGCTCGCGCCGGCGAAGCTCGACCTGCTGGCGCGCCAGGTCGAGCTGGGCAAGCTGACGCTGGATCGCCCCGCCGTCGAACTGGCGCGCGACGAGCAAGGCCGCTGGAACCTCGCCGCGCTGCTGGTGGCGGGCGATGCGCCGCCGCCATCGCGCGAAACGAACGCCGCGCCGCCGTGGAAGCTGCGCCTCTCGGAACTGCAGCTCGACGGCGGCCGCGTGCGCCTGGCCGACCGCTACGCCAGCGGCCGCGCCGCCGAGACGCCGCTGCGCATCGAGGCCACCGCGCTGCGCGCGCGCGTCAACGATTTCGCCTGGCCCTCGGGCCAAGGCGTCGCGCCGGCACGTGTGCAGCTCGCCGGCCGCGTCGACAGTGGTTCCATCGACTGGAACGGCCGCGTCGCGCCCGAGCCGCTGCTGGCCGCGGGCCGGCTGCGCATCGAACGTTTTCCGGTCCATGCCTTCGAGGCTTACTTCGCCGACCAGACGCCGCTCGCGCTGCTGCGCGCCGAAGCGGGCTGGAACGGCGAGATCGACGTGCGCCAGTCCGCCGCGGGCTGGACGGTCAAGGCGAATGGCGACGCACGCCTGGCCGACCTGCGCCTGCACACGCGCAACGAAGGCGGTGCGGCCGGCGACGAACTGCTGAGCTGGCAGCGCTTCACGCTCGACGGCGTGCGCTTCGTGATGGCGCCGCAGGCGACGCCGCAGCTCGACATCCGCGAGGCGGCGCTGAACGACTTCTTCGCGCGGCTGGTGGTCACCGAGCAGGGCCGGTTGAATCTGCGCAGCGCGGCGGCGGCCGAGCCGGCGGCGTCGGCGGCATCGGCAGCCAGCGCGCCGGCACCCGCAGCCTCCGCTCCGGCAACGAGTCAGGAACCGCCGATCGCGCTCTCGGTCGGCGGCGTCAAGCTCGCCAACGGCCGCGTCGATTTCGCCGACCACTTCATCCGCCCCAACTACAGCGCGCAGCTCACCGAGCTGAACGGCTCACTGGGCGCGTTCCGCTCCGGCTCGCACGAGATGGCCGCGCTGGAACTGCGCGGGCGCGCCGCCGGCACCGCGCTGCTGGACATTCGCGGCGCGCTGAATCCGACCGCCGACCCGCTGGCGCTGGACATCCAGGCCAAGGCCACCGACCTCGAACTCGCGCCGCTCTCGCCCTACGCGGGCAAGTACGCCGGCTACGCGATCGAGCGCGGCAAGCTGAGCATGCAGGTGGCCTACAAGATCGCGCCCGACGGCAAGCTCGAAGCGCGCAACCAGGTGATCCTCAACCAGCTCACCTTCGGCGACAAGGTCGATTCGCCCGACGCCACCAAGCTGCCGGTGCTGCTGGCCGTCGCGCTGCTGAAGGACCGCAACGGCGTGATCGACATCGACCTGCCGATCAGCGGCTCGATCAACGACCCGCAGTTCAGCGTCTTCGGCATCGTGCTGAAGGTGATCGGCAACCTGCTCGCCAAGGCGCTGACCGCGCCGTTCGCGCTGCTCGCCGGCGGCGGCGGCGAAGACCTGAGCGTGGTCGAGTTCAGGCCCGGCACGGCGCTGATCGGCGAGGCCGGCGCGGCCACGCTCGACAAGGTGGCCAAGGCGCTGGCCGAGCGCGACGCGCTGAAGATGACCGTCACCGGCAGCGCCGACGCCGCCGCCGAGCGCGAGGCCTGGCAGCGCGCGACGCTGGAGGCGCGGCTGCTGGCCGAGCGCCGCCGCGAGCTGCTGCGGGGCGGTGCGCCGGCCGCCGATGCCGACGCGCTCGCCACGCTCGACGAAGCGACGCGCACGCGGGTGCTGAAGGAGGTCTACCGCAGCACCGACTTGCCCGACAAACCGCGCAACGCGCTCGGCTTCGCGCGCGACATCCCGCCGGCCGAGATGGCGGCGCTGCTGCAGCGGCGCATCGCCGTCGGCCCCGACGCAATGCGCGAGCTGGCCTTGCAGCGCGGCCTGGCGGTGCGCGACGCGCTGCTCGCCAAGGGACTGCCCGGCGAGCGCGTGTTCCTCGCCGCGCCCAGGCTCGGCGAGGAAGGCGGCGCGGCGCGCGCGCTGCTGTCGCTGTCGACGAAATGAAGTTCAGCGCTGGCGCAGGTAGCGGTACACCGTGGTGCGCGAGATGCCCAGGCTGCGCGAGGTGCGGCTGACGCTGCGGCCGCAGCGCTCGAACTCGTCGACCACGCGCTCGAAGGCGCCGCGCGCCAGCGCGGAGCGTGTCTCGGGCAAGGCCCCGGCGGCCAAGGGCAGCACGCGCTGCACCTCGGCGGCGTCGAGCGCGCCGGACGGGCAGGCGAGCAGCGCGCGTGTCAGCACCGCGCGCAGCTCGCGCATGTTGCCGCTCCAGTCGTGGCGCGCCAGCCAGGCGATCGCGGCGTCGCTCAGCGTGGCGTCGCGCCGCACCTCTTCGAGCACGCAGCGCGCCACCGCGGCGAAGTCGCTGCGCGCGCGCAGCGGCGGCAGCTCGACGCGCACGGTGGCGAGGCGGTGCAGCAGGTCGGCGCGGAAACGCCGCTCGCGCACCGCCTGTTCCAGGTCGACGTGCGTGGCGGCGAGCAGCTGCACGTCGACGCGCCGCGCCGCCGTGCCGCCGATCGGACGCACGCGCCAGTCGTCGAGCAGGCGCAGCAGCGCGGCCTGCATCGTCAGCGGCAGCTCGCCGATCTCGTCGAGCAGCAGCGTGCCGCCGTCGGCGCTCGCGATCAGGCCGGCGCTGCCTTCGCGGCGCGCGCCGGTGAAGGCGCCGCCGACGTAGCCGAACAGCTCGGCCTCGAACAGCTCGGCCGGCAGCGCGCCGCAGTTCACCGCGACGAAGGAGCCGGCGCGCCCGCTGGCGCGGTGCGCGTGGCGCGCCAGCAGTTCCTTGCCGGTGCCGGTCTCGCCGAGGATCAAGAGCGGCGCGTTCAGGCGCAGCGCGGCGGCCACGGTGTCGAGCGCGGCGCGCACCGCCGCGTCGTCGGCGACGAAGTCGGCCACCAGGCGCGAGGAGCGCGCGGCCGGGGCGGGCGCGGGCGCGGGTTCCGCCACGGGTGCCGTCGGGGCACTGGGCGCAACGGCGCGCGCCGCACGCGGCAGCGCCGGGCGCGGCACGCTGCGCGCCGGCGCCTGCACGCAGCTGGCCACCAGTTCGCTGCCCAGCGCGTCGCGCACGCGCCGCTCGCCGCCGCTGTGCAGCCCGGCGACGAAGAGTTCGTAAGGCGCGTCGAACAGCTGCTCGAAGGGCGTGCCGGGGCTCACGTCGAGCCCGCTGAGCAGGTCGCGCGCGCGTGCGTTGAAGGCCCGCAGCGCGCCGTCGGCGTCGAAGGCGAGCAGCCCGGCGCTGAGCGTGCCGAGGAACTCGGCGCGCGGATGCAGCGCCAGCACCAGCCGCTCGCGCATCTGGTAGAGCAGCAGCTGCTTCTCGATGTAAGTGCACGACATCTGCACCAGCGCCTGCGTGTGGCGCTGGCGCGATTCGAAGTACGACGAGGCGTCGAGCGCGCCCACCACCTGCCCGTACGCGTCGCGGATCGGCGCGGCGGTGCAGGAGATGTCGCCGTACTTGAAGAGGAAGTGCTCCAGCCCGTTGACCGCCACCGAGCGCCCGGTGGCCAGCGCCGTGCCCAGGCCGTTGGTGCCGGCCCGCGATTCGGCCCACAGGCTGCCGGTGATCAGGTCGCTGGCCGAACCGCTGGTGAGGAAGCGGTTGTCGGCGTAGAGGTCGAGCAGCACGCCCTCGGGGTCGGCGAAGGCGAGCATGAAGTTCGAGCCGGCGATCTGGTGGGTGAGCGTCTCCAGCTCGGCCAGCGCGAGGCGGCGCACCACCTCGGCCTCTTCGCGCCGGCGTGTCAGGTCGGCCGACTCGACCACGTGGATCGGCCGGCTCGACGCCAGGTCGAGCCCGGCGCGGCTGCAGCGCACCCAGCTGTCGAGGATCTCCGGCGGCGGCAGGCCGCCGGGCGGCAGCGCGGCGCCGCGCGAGCGCACGGCCATCGCGTGCGCCAGCGCACGTTCCTCGTTCGAACCCATGATTCGTCTCCTGTGCGGCCGCGGTGCATGCCGGCGGCCGTCGTTGATGGCTTGAGGTCGCGCAAGTTAACAAACCGCCCCGGGTGCTGCAAGTGACCAGTTCCTGCACAGCGGCGCGGCGCAGCTGGCGTGCTGCTGCACAGATCGCGTGCCCGCCCGCCCGGGCGGGCGCAGGGAGACCGGCAAGCCGCATGAGGGTCTGCCCGCAGTGGCATGGCCGTTGCAGTCCACCTGCCGCCGCGCACGCCGTGCGACGGCCCATTGATGAAGACCACAAGACGCAGGAGACAAACATGCCCCGTTCGAAGTTCGGTCCCGCCCTCGTGTCGCTGGCCGCCGCCGCGTGCCTCGCCGCGCCGGCGCAGGCCCAGCCCAACATCGAGAAGCTCAAGCAGATGAAGGTCGCGACCACCGACCTGAACATCCCGCTGGTGCCGCAGGAGGGCCGCAACGCCGCGGCGATCCGCGAGAACCTCAAGCGCATCAAGCTGCCGCCCGGCTTCAGGATCGACCTGTTCGCGGTGGTGCCCGACGCGCGCCACATGGCCGTCGCGCCCTCCACCAACATGCTGTTCGTCGGCACGCGCAAGACGACGGTGTGGGCCGTCACCGACCGCAACTCCGACGGCATCGCCGACGAGGTGAAGTCCTTCGCGCCGAGCCTGAAGTTCACCAACCCGAACGGCGTGTGCTGGACCAAGGACGGCTTCCTGGTCGTCGCCGAGCACAACCGCGTGCTGAACTTCCCGGCCGCCGAGTTCTTCTACGAAGGCCCCGACGTCGCGGTGATCGAGGTGGTGGGCCAGGGCAAGCTGGTGCCGCCGGAAGAGGAGTCGTACAACCACGGCGCGCGCACCTGCCGCGTCAGCGACGACGGCAAGCTCTACGTCACGCTCGGCCAGCCCTACAACGTGCAGCCCAGGGACAAGGTGGCGCTGTACGAGCAGCTCGGCATCGGCGGCATGGTGCGCATGGACCCGTTCGACGGCTCCAAGCGCGAGGTGGTGGCGCGCGGCGTGCGCAACTCGGTGGGCATGGACATCAACCCGAAGGACAAGACCGTCTGGTTCACCGACAACCAGACCGACGGCATGGGCGACGACACGCCGCCCGGCGAGCTGAACCGCGTCACCAAGGCGGGCGGCGAGCACTTCGGCTATCCGTACATCCACGGCAACAGCGTGCAGATCGCCGGCACCGCGGCCGCGCCCGACCTGAAGGACATGAAGCCGCCCGCGCAGTGGACCAAGCCGCAGGTGGAGTTCCCGGCGCACCAGGCGCAGCTCGGCATGACCTTCTACAACGGCAGGATGTTCCCGGCGGCGTACCAGGGCGGCATCTTCGTCGCCGCGCACGGCTCGTGGAACCGCACCAAGGCCAGCGGCGGGCTGGTCAACTTCGTCTCGCTGAAGGCCGACGGCACGGCCGACAAGAGCACGGTGTTCGCCGAAGGCTGGCTCGACAGCGAGACCGGCACCTACCGCGGCCGCCCGGTCGACGTGGCGGTGATGAAGGACGGCTCGCTGCTGGTGTCGGACGACTACGCCGGCGCGATCTACCGCATCACCTACGCGGCTCCGTGAGGGGCGGGCTGCGGTCGATGCCGCTGGTGTTGCTGGCCGGCGCCGCGCTGACGATGAGCAGCGCGGCGCAGGCCGGCGACGCCGCGGCGGGGCGGCAGAAGGCGGCGCAGGTGTGCGCCGTCTGCCACGGCGCCAACGGCCTGGCCGTGGCGCCGGAGACGCCCAACCTGGCCGGCGAGCCCGAGGGCTACATCGCCCGCCAGCTGCGCGCCTTTCGCAGCGGCAAGCGCCAGCACGAGGTGATGGCGGTGATCGCCAAGGGCCTGAGCGACGAGGAGATCGACAACCTCGCGGCGTGGTTCAACTCGATCAAGCTGACGGCGACGGTGCCTTGAAGCGCCGGCACGGGCACGGCGGGCAGAATCGCCCGCGATGCCCGTGCTCGACCGCTTCTCGTTCCGCCACCTGCTGCTGGTGGCCTTCCTGCTGATCGCCGCGCTGCTCGGCGGCGCGGCGCTGCGCGGGCTGTTCACGCTCGAAGACCTGCTGCTGCGCAGCGGCGCGGGCGCGCGCGCCGCGGTGGCCGAGACGGCGGCGGTGCAGCAGCTCGGCGAGCGCACCGTGGCGATGGAGCGCGCCGCGCGCCAGTACCTCGTGCTCGACGACCCGGGGCTGCGCCAGCGCTTCGACGAGGCCGCGCGCGAGGCCGAGGCGGCGCTGCAGCAGCTCGAAGGCATCGCCGCGATCGCCGCCGAGCGCGCGCGCTGGGGCGAACTGCTGGCCGAGGTGCGCGCGCAGCTGCGCGGCGAGGCGGCCACGCTGCCGGCGCGCGAGGCCGCGCTGGCGCAGGCCTTTCGCGGCCTCGACGAGCTGGGCCGGCGCATGGCCGAGCAGACGCGCCGCGCCGCCGACGCGCGCAACCGCACGCTGCTGGCCGAGCTGGACGCCGGCCGCGCGCAGCTGGGCCGGCAGATGCTCGCCGCGATCGCAGTGGCGGTGCTGCTCGCGCTCGGCTTCGGCCTCTGGCTGGCGCGCCCGCTGCGGCGCCTGGAGGCGGCGGTCGAGCGGCTCGGCGAGAACCGCCTCGACGAGCCGATCGGCATCGCCGGGCCGGTGGACGTGCGCGCGCTCGGGCGCCGCCTCGAATGGCTGCGCCTGCGCCTGCTCGAGCTGGACGCCGACAAGTCGCGCTTCCTGCGCCACGTCTCGCACGAGCTGAAGACGCCGCTGGCCGCGCTGCGCGAGGGCGTGGCGCTGCTCGACGAGGGCGTGGCCGGCGCGCTCAGCGAGGGCCAGCGCGAGGTGGCGCGTATCCTGCGGGACAACACCGCGGTGCTGCAGGCGCAGATCGAGGGCCTGCTGCGCTTCAACGCCGCCGCCTTCGAAGCGCGCCGGCTGGCGCGCCGCCGCGCCGACCTGAAGGCGCTGGTGGCCGACTGCGTGCAGCGCCAGCGCCTGCAATGGCGCGCGCGCCAGATCGAGGTGCGCATCGAGGGCGAGGCGCTGACGGCCGAGGTCGACCCCGACAAGCTCGGCATCGCGCTCGGTAACCTCTTGTCCAACGCGATCCGCTTCAGCCCGCCGCGCGCTACGATCCGCTGGCGCATCGCGCGCCACGGCGGCCGCGCCGTCATCGACATCGCCGACGAAGGCCCCGGCGTGGCGGCGGCGGACCGGGCGCGCATCTTCGAGCCGTTCTACCGCGGCGAGCTGCAGCCGGCCGACGCGCCGCGCGGCAGCGGTCTCGGACTGTCGATCGTGCACGAGGTCGTCACCGCGCACGGCGGCCGCATCGAGCTGCTGGCCGAAGGGCCGGGAGCGCATTTCCACATCGAACTTCCCCATGATCGTTAGACGACCGGCTTTGCCACTGGCCCTGATCGCCGCGCTGCTGCTGGCGGCGGGCTGCGTGCAGCCGCCGCTGCCCGCATCGGCGGCGCCGGCCTGCCCGGCGGCCGCGCCTTGCGAGCCCACGCCGGCCGACGCCGCGGCGCGCCGGCTGCTGTCCTACCACGAGCAACTGCGCCCGCTGGCCAACGCCGAGCTGGCCGCCGAGCTGGCGCGCCAGAACGCCGCCTACGCCGCCTCGGGCAACGCGCCGGGCGCGGCGCTGGAGCTGGCGCTGGTGCTGGCGCAGACGCGCAACAGCGCCGACACGGCGCGGGCGCTCGGCCTCGTCGAGCCGATCGCGCGCAACCCGACGCCCGAGCAGCAGCCCTGGCAGGCGCTGGCGCGGCTGCTGCACGCGCGCATCGCCGAGCAGCGCCGCCTGGAGGACCAGCTCGAACGTCAGGGCGCGCAGCTGCGCGAGAGCCAGCGCAGCGTGCAGCAGCTCAACGAGAAGCTCGAAGCGCTCAAGGCCATCGAGCGCAGCCTGAACAACCGCGCCGCGCCGGCCGCCTCCGCGCCGGCGCCGAGTGTGCCGCCCGCCTCGGCGGCGCGGCCCTGAGAAGCCGCCGCCATGCCCGCCAGCCTGCTGCTCGTCGACGACGACCGCGACCTGCTCAAGCTGCTGTCGATGCGGCTGACGGCGGCGGGCTACCGCGTCACCGCGGTGGAGTCGGCCGAGGCGGCGCTGGCGCAGCTCGCGCAGGCGCGGCCGCAGCTGGTGGTCAGCGACGTGCGCCTGCCCGGGCGCGACGGGCTGGCGCTGTTCGACGAGATCCACGCCCGCCACCCGGCGCTGCCGGTGATCCTGCTGACGGCGCACGGCACGATTCCCGACGCGGTGGAGGCCACCGCGCGCGGCGTGTTCGGCTACCTGACCAAGCCCTTCGACGGCAAGGAGCTGCTCGACAAGATCGCGCAGGCGCTGGCCGTGGCAGCGCCGGCCGGCGCGAGCGACGAGCCCGACGACGCCTGGCGGCGCGACATCGTCAGCCACTCCAACCGCATGGCCGAGCTGCTGGCCGAGGCGCGGCTGGTGGCGCGCTCCGACGCGAGCGTGCTGATCAGCGGCGACAGCGGCACCGGCAAGGAGCTGCTGGCCGCCGCGATCCACCGCGCCAGCCCGCGCCGCAACCGGCCCTTCGTGGCGGTGAACTGCGCGGCGATTCCCGAGGCGCTGCTCGAGTCCGAGCTGTTCGGCCACGTCAGGGGCGCCTTCACCGGCGCGCTGGCGCAGCACGACGGGCTGTGCGTGGCGGCCGACGGCGGCACGCTGTTCCTCGACGAGATCGGCGACATGCCGCCGGCCCTGCAGGCCAAGCTGCTGCGCGTGCTGCAGGAGCGCAGCGTGCGGCCGGTGGGCGCGACGCAGACGGTGCCGGTGGACCTGCGCATCCTCTCGGCCACGCACCGCGACCTCGACGCCGCGATGGCGCAGGGCCAGTTCCGCGAAGACCTGTACTACCGGCTCAACGTCGTCTCGCTGCGCCTGCCGACGCTGGCCGAGCGGCGCGAGGACATCCCGCTGCTGGCCAACCACTTCATGGCCGCGCTGGCGCGCAAGTACGGCAAGCGCCTGAACGGCTTCGCGCCCGACGCGATGAAGGCGCTGGCCGGCGCGCCCTGGCCGGGCAACGTGCGCCAGCTGCACAACGTGGTCGAGCAGGTGTGCGCGCTGGCCGCCACGCCGCTGGTGCCGCTGTCGCTGGTGCAGCGCGCGCTGCGCGTGCCCGGCATGGAGGTGCTGAGCCTGGCGGCGGCGCGCGAGCGCTTCGAGCGCGACTATCTCGTCGGCCTGCTCAAGCTCACCGACGGCAACGTGGCCGACGCGGCGCGCCTGGCCGAGCGCAACCGCACCGAGTTCTACCGGCTGCTGCAGAAGCACGGCCTGACGCCCGGCGCATTCCGCGGCGAAGGGCCTGTCGCCGACGAGCGACAGGGCTGAAGCCCGGCGGGGCGGGCATTTGCGCCGCGATGCGGTGCGCGGCTGTCGCCGTGCGGCGACGCTTTTGGCGTTTTGCGGCGGCCCGTGCCGCGGCCCGGCCCGGCATGGCGGCGCAAGTGCTTGATGCACAAGGCTTCGGCGCTTGCGGCACGGGGATTGCCAAGCAGCGCGCAGCCAGCGGCACCGTCGTGCCGCGCGAACCTGCTGCCGCCCCGTGCACCTTGCCATCCGCATCGCTGCTGATCCCGTCGCGCATCGCTTCCTGCGTCGCCTCGTTGCGACATGCCTCGTGCTGGCCGTCGCGCCCGCGTTCGCCTTCGCCTTCGGCTTCGACGACGTCGCTCGGCGCGCCGAGCAGCTCGCGCGCGAGCCGTACCGCGCGCCGGCCTTCGTGCTGCCGGCCGAGCTGAAGGCGCTCGACTACGACGGCTACCGCGACATCCGCTTCCGCCCCGAGCGCGCGCTGTGGCGCGACCAGGGCCTGCCCTTCGAGCTGCAGTTCTTCCACCTCGGCAAGTTCCAGACGCAGCCGGTGGCGATCAACGAAATCACGCCCGAGGGCGTGCGCCACATCGCCTTCGACCGCGCCGATTTCGACTACGGCCGCAACCGCCTCGCGCCGCAGCGCTGGGGCGACCTCGGCTTCGCGGGCTTTCGCGTGCACGCCGACCTCAACGCCAGCGCCTCGGGCTACAAGGACGAGCTGGTGGTGTTCCTCGGCGCGAGCTACCTGCGCGCGCTCGGGCGCGGCCAGCACTACGGGCTCTCGGCGCGCGGCCTGGCGATCGACACGGTGGGCGCAGCCCCTGGCCAGGGCGAGGAGTTCCCGCGCTTCAGCGAGTTCTGGATCGAGCGCCCGGCGCGCGACGCGCGCACGCTGGTGATCCACGCGCTGCTCGAATCGCCGCGCGCCGCCGGGGCCTACCGCTTCGAGCTGCGCCCCGGCGAGAACACCGAGATGGAGGTGCGCGCGCGGCTCTTCCTGCGCGCCGGCGTCGCCACGCTCGGGCTGGCGCCGCTGACCAGCATGTTCCAGCACGGCGAGAACCAGCCGCGCGAGCGCGACTTCCGCCCCGAGGTGCACGACTCCGACGGCCTTTCGGTGCTCACGGGCCGCGGCGAATGGCTGTGGCGCCCGCTGGTCAACCCGAAGCGGCCGCTGGCGAGTTCGTTCGCGCTGGAGTCTCTCGGCGGCTTCGGCCTGATGCAGCGCGACCGCGCCTACGCCAGCTACGAAGACGCCGAGGCGCAGTACGAGCGCCGCCCGAGCGCCTGGATCGAGCCGCGCGGCGACTGGGGGCCGGGGCGCGTCGAGCTGCTGCAGCTGCCCACGCCCGACGAGACCGAGGACAACATCGTCGCCTACTGGGTCCCCGCGCGCCTGCCGCCGCCGGGCCGGCCGCTGGAGTTCGCCTACCGCCTCGCGTGGCAGGGCGAGCGCCAGGCGCGGCCGCCCTCGGGCTGGGCCGTGCAGTCGCGCCGCGGGCAGGGCTACCGCGCGCCGACGCCGCCACCGAGCGAGCTGCAGTTCATCGTCGATTTCGACGGCCCGGCGTTGCGCGCGCTGCCCGAGTCGGCCGCCGTCGAGGCGGTGGCCGAGGTCGGCGCCGGCGCGCGCCTGGTCGAGGCCCATGCCTATCGCAACCCAGTCAACGGCCGCTGGCGCATGACGCTGCGCGTCGACCGGCCATCGCCCGCGCAGCCGCTCGAGCTGCGCGCCTTCCTCCGCCACGGCGCCGACGCGCTGACCGAGACATGGACCAGCCTTCTTCCCCCCGAATGAACGCCGACTGCGGCTGCAGCATGCCGCCGGTCAAGCGCGGCGCGATGGTGGCGCGCCCCTGGCGCGGCTTCCTCGCCGGTCTGTTCGACCTGCTCGCCGGCCGCGCCGAGCCGCCCGCCGCGCGCGGCGCGCCCCAGCCCTGGCAGCGCGCCGCCACGCGCCGCCGCGCGGTGCTGCTGGCGATCGTGGCGGGCAGCGCCTTGGGCGCCACCGCGCTGCTGCTGCACACGCTGCCCGAGGGCGGCGGCCCGGCGCCGCTGCGCGTCGCGCAGGTGGGCCTGTTCACGCTGCTGTTCGCCTGGGTGGCGGCCGGTTTCGCCACCGCGATGATGGGCGCCTGGGTGCTGTGGCGCGGCGACCCGCACGCGCTGTCGGCGCGCGCCGTGGGCCGCGCGCCGCTGAGCGTCGACGCACGCACCGCGATCGTGATGCCGATCTGCAACGAGAACGTCGCCTCGGTGTTCGGCGGTCTGCGCGCCACCTGCGAGTCGCTCGCCGCCACCGGCGTGGCGAGCCTGTTCGACGTCTACGTGCTGTCCGACACCAACGACCCCGGGCTGCGCGCCGCCGAGCTGGCCGCCTGGGCCGCGCTGCGCGATGCGCTCGGCGAGGGCGCGCGCGTGCACTACCGCTGGCGCACGCGGCGCACGCGCCGCAAGTCGGGCAACGTGGCCGACTTCTGCCGCCGCTGGGGCCGCAACTACCGCTACATGGTGGTGCTCGACGCCGACAGCGTGATGAGCGGCGATGCGCTGGTGGCGATGGTGCGGCTGATGGAAGCCCACCCCGATGCCGGCATCGTGCAGAGCGCGCCGCGCGCCTGCGGCGTCGCCACCTTGCACGCGCGCGCGCAGCAGTTCGCCGGGCGCGTCACCGGGCGGCTGTTCAGCGCCGGCATGAGCTGGTGGCAGCTCGGCGAATCGCACTACTGGGGGCACAACGCGATCATCCGCGTCGCGCCCTTCATGCAGCACTGCGCGCTCGCGCCGCTGCCGGGGCGCGGCGGACTCGGCGGCGAGATCCTCTCGCACGATTTCGTCGAGGCCGCGCTGATGCGCCGCGCCGGCTGGCAGGTCTGGCTGGTCGACGACATCGAAGGCAGCTACGAGCAGCAGCCCGCCAACCTGCTCGACGAACTGCGGCGCGACCGCCGCTGGTGCCAGGGCAACCTGCAGAACGCGCGGCTGCTGGCCGAGCCGGGCCTG
The DNA here is from genome assembly GCA_029779845.1 of Pseudomonadota bacterium. Classification (GTDB taxonomy): domain Bacteria; phylum Pseudomonadota; class Gammaproteobacteria; order Burkholderiales; family Burkholderiaceae_C; genus Piscinibacter. The sequence goes on from JAKOZT010000032.1 coordinate 118,665, forward strand.
CACGGCGTGCACCGCGCGATGCTCTTCACCGGCGCGATGGCCTACCTCTCGGCGCCGCTGTGGCTGGGCTTCGTGCTGTTCGGTTCGGCGCTGTGGCTGGCCGGCGGCACGCCGCTGACGAGCCTGGCGGGCGGCGCGCGGGGCGGCGCCGCCGCGCTGTGGCTGGCCACGCTGGCGATGCTGGTGCTGCCGCGCGTGGCCGGCGTGGCCGCGCTGCTGCTCAGCGGCGCGCAGCGCGCCTACGGCGGCCGCGCGGCGCTGCTGCGCGGCGCCTTGCTGGAGGCGGCGCTGTCGGTGCTGACGGCGCCGGTCCGCATGGTCGCGCACACGCTGTTCGTGCTGGGTGCGCTGACCGGCCTGAAGCTGGAGTGGAAGTCGCCGCCGCGCGAGGCCCATGACATCGGCTGGGGCGAGGCGCTGCGCCGCTTCGGTCCGCTGGCGGCGTTCGCGCTCGCGCTGCTGGCGGCGCTGGCGATGCTCGAGCCGCGCGCCGCGCTGTGGCTCGCGCCGATGGCGCTGCCGCTCGCGCTGGTCGTGCCGGTGAGCGTGTTCACCAGCCGTGCCTCGCTGGGCTGCCGCGCGCTGGCGCAACGCCTGCTGATGACGCCCGAGGAGCATTGCGCGCCGCGGGTGCTGCGCCAGGCCTGGCACTTCGCGCGGCACGCCGCGCCCGCGCCGGGCTGGCTCGATGCGCTCACCGACCCGTGGCTGTTCGAGGTGGTGCGCCAGGCGCCGGGCGAGCGCCACACCGCCTGGGGCAGCCGCGGCCGCGCGCGGCGGCGGCTGGTGGCGGCTCTGGTGGAGCGTGACACCGCGCGCCTGAGCCGCGCCGACCGGCTGCGCCTGCTCGCCGAGCCGCAGAGCATGGTGGCCTTGCGCGACCAGCTCGCTGCCTCCAGAAAATCTCTAACCACAAACCCCGTCGCGGCGCATGCGGCCTTCACGTAGCCTCGCGGCTCCATGAAGCAGCCCTTTGCGTTCTCCACTCTCAGCCTGGCGCTCGCCGCCGCCTTCCCCTCCACCGCTGCCGCACAAGCCGTCACCGAACTGGACCCGGTGGTCGTCACCGCCGAGCGCACGCGCCAGAGCAGCTTCGACGCGCCGGCGGCCATCACCGCGATCGGCCGCGACGTGATCGACAGCGGCGGCATGCAGGTCAACCTCTCCGAAGCGCTCAACCGCGTGCCCGGCATCAGCGTGCTGAACCGGCAGAACTACGCGCAGGACTTGCAGCTCTCGATCCGCGGCTTCGGCTCGCGCTCGACCTTCGGCATCCGCGGCGTGCGGCTGATCGTCGACGGCATCCCCGCGACGATGCCCGACGGGCAGGGCCAGGCCTCGGCCATCGCGCTCGGCTCGGCGCAGCGCATCGAGGTGCTGCGCGGCCCGCTGGCGCAGCTGTACGGCAACGCCGCCGGCGGCGTGGTGCAGGTGTTCAGCGGCACCGATGCGACGGTGCCCACCGTCAGCGCCGGCCTCGCGTTCGGGCCGTGGGAGCAGAACCGCGAATCGATCAAGTTCGGCCACAACGGCGAGCGCGACAGCGTGGTGATCGACGCGATGCGCTACGCCACCAGCGGCTGGCGCGAGCACGCCGCCGCCGAGCGCACGCAGTTCAACGCCAAGTGGCAGCGCAACGTCGACGCCGATTCGACGATCAGCCTGGTGGCCAATTCCTTCGACCAGCCCCTGTCGCAGGATCCGGCCGGCCTGACGCGCGCCGACTGGGAAGCGAACCCGCGCCAGACGGCGGCGATCGTGAAGTCGCAGGATGCCAGCAAGGTGGTGAACCAGCAGCAGATCGGCGCCGTCTACGAGCGCCGCCTGACGGAGGCGACCACGCTGAACACGCGCCTGTACGCCGGCACGCGCAACCTCTACAACAAGCTCTCGGTGCCGCCCACCGCGCCGGCGCAGACGGCCGTCACCGGCTCGGGCGGCACGGTGGACTTCGTGCGCACCTTCATGGGCCTGGGCGTGCAGCTCGCGCACGAGATCAAGCTCGACGCGGGCCGCGTGCTGCGCCTGACCGGCGGCCTGGAGCACGACCGCAGCGAGGAAGACCGCCAGGGCTACATCAACAACGCCGGCGTGCAGGGCGCGCTCAAGCGCGACGAGCTGAACACCGTGCGCAGCACCGACGTCTACGCGCAGGCTGCCTACGACCTGCTGGCCTCGCTGACCGCCACCGCCGGCGTGCGCCGCAGCGAGGTGAAGTTCGCCAGCGACGACCGCTTCATCGTGCCCAACACCGCCAACGGCGACGACAGCGGCGGCGTCGACTACCGCGCCAACAACCCGGTGATCGGCCTGACCTGGCGCGCCAGTTCCGACCTGCACCTGTACGTCAACGGCGGGCGCGGCTTCGAGACGCCGACCTTCACCGAGCTGTCGTACCGCAGCGGCGGGCTGAGCGGCATGAACACCGACCTGAAGGCCTCGCGCAGCCGCCACGCGGAGATCGGCGCGAAGTGGAAGCCCGCGCCGGGGCACCGCATCGACATGGCGCTGTTCGACATAGACACGCGCGACGAGATCGTTACCGACACCAACCTCGGCGGCCGCACCACCTTCAAGAACGCCGGGCGCACCAGCCGGCGCGGCGCCGAGTTCATGTACACCGGCCAGCTCGCCGACAGCCTGCGCGCCACGCTGAGCCTGACCGCGCTGCGCGCGCGCTTCGACGAGCCCTTCGTCAGCGGCAGCGGCGCCAGCGCGGTGACGATTCCGGCCGGCAACCGCCTGCCCGGCACGCCCGAGCGCAGCGCCTTCGCCGAACTCGCCTGGGCGCCGCAGCAGGCCTGGGGCGGCTTCAACGCCGCGCTGGAGGCGGTGCATACCGGCAAGCTCTTCGTCAACGACGCCAACGCCGACGCCGCGCCCGCCGCCACGGTGCTGAACCTGCGCGCCGGCTTCGCGCAGAAGATGGGCGACTGGAGCTTCACCCAGCTGCTGCGCCTGGAGAACGCCGCCGACAAGCGCTACGCCGGCTCGGTGATCGTCAACGACGGCAACGGCCGCTTCTTCGAACCCGCGCTGCCGCGGAATTGGATGGCCTCGTTCACGGCCAAATACGAATTCCGCTAAGGTGTCGGGCCATGAGCCCGATCCCGCCCTCGACTTCGGAAACCATCACCCTCGGCGGCGGCTGCTTCTGGTGCGTCGAGGCGGTGTTCGAGCGCGTGCGCGGCGTGCTGGGCGTCGAGTCGGGCTACGCCAACGGGCAGGCCCGGCAGCCCAGCTACGAGCAGGTGTGCAGCGGCGACACCGGCTGCGTGGAGGTGGTGCGGGTTCGCTTCGACCCGGCGCAGATCACTTTGCGCGAGGTGCTGGAGATCTTCTTCGCGGTGCACGACCCGACCACGCCGAACCGGCAGGGCAACGACGTCGGCACGCAGTACCGCTCGGGCATCTACTTCCACAGCCCCGAGCAGGAGCGCGTCGTGCGCGAGGTGGTGGCCGAGGTGGATGCGGCCACCGGCGGGCGCGTGGTGACCGAAGTCGAACTCGAGCGCCACTACTGGCGCGCCGAGGACTACCACCAGCACTACTTCGCCAACCACCCGGGGCAGGGCTATTGCGCGTTCGTCGTCGCGCCCAAGGTGGAGAAGTTCCGCAAGACCTTCGCGAGCCGGGTGCGCGAAGGATGAACACGCAGCGCGTTCGCCGCATCGCGCTGCCGCTGATCGCGGCGGCGATGCTGATGCTGCAGGCGCTCGGCCTGATTCACGGCATCCAGCACGGCGTCGTGCATGCGCGCGGACACGCGGGTGCGGCGTCCACCGCCTTCGTCGGCCACGACGAGGGCGACGTGCAGTGCCGGCTGTTCGATCAGCTGGCGCATGCCGACATCGCCTTCGGTGCGCCGGCCGCGGTCGACGGCCCGGTCCTTGCCGACTTCCTGGACGCACCGCTGCCCGCCGGCCGCTTCGCGCCGCAGGCCGCCGGTTTTCTCGCACGCGGCCCGCCCCGGGCCTGAAGTCCCCCCCACGCCACCGATCGCGCTGCCGGCTGCGTGCCCGCGGCGCGGCGTCGTTCGACTTCATCGCGATGAAAGCCTTTCCATGTCCTCCTTTTCCTCCTGGCGGCTGCGTGCCGCCTTGTGCCTTGCCACGCTCGCGTCCGCCGCACAGGCGCAGAACGCCCCGCAGCTCGACACGGTGATCGTCACCGGCAACCCGCTGCGCTCCGACGAACCCGTGCAGCCGGCCTCGGTGCTGGCCGGCGACGGCCTGGTGCTGCATCGCGGCAGCTCGCTGGCCGAGACGCTGGCCGAACTGCCGGGTGTCTCGACCAGTTGGTTCGGCCCGAACGCGAACCGGCCGGTGCTGCGCGGCCTGGACGGCGATCGTGTGCGCGTGCTGAGCAACGCCGGCGCATCGTTCGACGCTTCCACCTTGAGCAACGACCACGCCGTGCCCATCGACCCGCTGGCGGTCGAGCGCATCGAGGTGCTGCGCGGCCCGGCGGCGCTGCTGTACGGCGGCAGCGCGATCGGCGGCGTGGTCAACGCGATCGACAACCGCATCCCGAAGACCGCGCTGACGCAGCCCGGCGGTGCGGCCGAAGTCCGCCTGGGCGGCGCGGCGCGCGAGCGCGGCGGTGCGGCCTTGGTCGAAACCGGCGACGGCCGCTGGACGCTGCACGCCGACGCCTTCGCGCGCGAGACCGACGACCTGCGCGTGCCCGGCGGCCGCGTGGACAACTCCGCCTCGCGCGCCCGCGGCGGCGCGCTCGGCGCCTCCTACGTGTTCGGCACGGGCCACGTCGGCCTGGCGCTGGATCGCTATCAGAACCGCTACGGCATCGTCGTCGAACCCGACGTGACGGTCCACATGCGGCGCGACCACCTCGCGCTCGAGGGCGAATGGCGCGAGCTGCCGGGCGTGCTGGAAAGCGTGCGTGCGCGCTTCGGCCGCACGGTCTACGAACACCAGGAAATCGAAGGCGACGGCGAGGTCGGCACCACCTTCTCGACGCGCGGCAGCGAGGCGCGCCTCGAGGCCACGCACGCGCCGCTGGGCCCGCTGCGCGGCGTGCTCGGCGCGCAGTGGGAGCGCAGCGACTTCGCGGCGCTCGGCGAAGAAGCCTTCGTGCCTTCGACGACCACACGCCGCACCGGCCTCTTCGTGCTCGAAGAAACGCCCTGGCCGCTGGGCACGCTGAGCTTCGGTGCGCGCGCCGAGCGGGTGCAGGTGGCGCTGGCCGACGACGGCGCGCCGGCGCGCCGCTTCACGCTCGCCAGCGGCTCCGTCGCCAACCTGTGGAAGCTCGCGCCGAACTGGAGCCTCACGGCCTCGCTCGCGCACAGCGAACGCGCACCGACCTCCTTCGAGCTGTACGCCGACGGCGTGCACGTGGCCACCGCGGCCTACGAGCGCGGCGACCCGGCACTGCGCACCGAGCGCGGCCGCAACCTCGACGCCGCGCTGCGCTGGAGCGAAGGCGACAGCGAAGTGCGCCTCGGCGTGTTCGACGCGCGCTTCTCGCGCTACGTCACGCTGGCGGCCACCGGCGCGCTGGTCGAGGATCTGCCCGAGTACGTGTTCCGCGCCACGCGCGCGCGGCTGCGCGGCGTCGAGGCGCAGGCGAAACACCGCATCGCGGCGGCCGAATGGGCTTTCGATCTCAACGCCCAACTCGACCTCGTGCGCGGCGACGACCTGGCCCGCAACGAACCGCTGGCGCGCATCGCGCCGGCGCGGCTGCGCCTGGGCGTGCAGGCGCTGCACGGTCCGTGGACACTGGCGGCGGCGCTGACCGGCGTGCAGCGCCAGAGCCGCGTGCCGGCCACCGACACCGCCACGCCGGGCTATGCGCTGCTCGACCTCTCGGCCGCGCGCCGTTTCGACTGGGGGCTGGCTTTCGTCAAGCTCGGCAACGCGGGCAACGTGCTGGCGCGCAACGCGGCGAGCATCGCGACGGTGCGCGACCTCTCGCCGCTGCCCGGGCGCGCGCTCTCGGCTGGCCTGCGCGTGGACTTCTGAAGCGTGTCAGGGCGCCAGCCGCTCGCGCACCCACTGGCCGGCCTCGTCGAGCCGGTAGCGCAGCCGGTCGTGCAGGCGCGACTTGCGGCCCTGCCAGAACTCCCAGCGGTCCGGCACCAGCCGGTAGCCGCCCCAGTGCGGCGGGCGCGGCGGCTGCAGCAGGAACTGCGCGCCGTAGCGCGCCGCGTTGCTGACCAGCACGGCGCGCGAGGCGATCACCTGGCTCTGCGGCGAAGCCCAGGCGCCGATGCGCGAATCGAGCGGGCGCGAGGCGAAGTAGGCGTCGGACTCCTCGGCGCCGACCTTCTCCACGCGCCCCTCGATGCGCACCACCCGCTCCAGCTCGACCCAGTGGAACTGCAGCGCGGCATGCGGATTGCCGGCCAGCTCGCGGCCCTTGCGGCTGTCGTAGTTGGTGTACCAGACGATGCCGCGCGAATCGAACTCCTTGATCAGCACGATGCGCGTCGACGGCCGGCCGTCGGCGCCGACGGTGGCCAGCGTCATCGCGTTCGGCTCGGGCACTTCGGCGGTCAGCGCCTGCTGGAACCAGCGCTCGAACTGCTGCAGCGGCTGCGCGGCGCTGGCGCTCTCGTCGAGTTCGTCGCGCTCATAACTCTTGCGCAGATCGGCGATGGAGAGAGATTTGTCATTCATGGCATGGATGCTAGGGCTAACCCGCCTGACAGTTCTGGTTGGGCAATTCTGCTTACGGGGAAGGCCTTAAGTGATGGTCCCACTACCTGCGGAAGCGCCGCCCAACCATTCTTGGGCCGCATACTCAAGAACAACAGGAGGTGGCGCAATGGCTGCGCAGCCGGCGGTGATCGTTTTGGCGGCGGGCCGTGGCAGCCGTTTCCTCGGCGCGGACCACAAGCTGGCCCAGCGCCTGGGCAGCGCGACCGTGCTCGGAGCCACGCTGCGCCACGCGGTGGCGACGCACCTGCCGGTGGTGGTGGTCACCACCGAGGCCTTCGCCGAGACCGCGCGCCGCCACGTCGCGGCGCGCGACGTGATCGTGCTGCCCGAGGTCGGCACGCCGGGCGTGCCGGCGCTCGGCATGGGCTACTCGATCTCGGCCGGCATCAGCGCGATGCCCGATGCGCTGGGCTGGCTGATCCTGCCCGGCGACATGCCGATGGTGCGCAGCGACACGATGCTCGAAGTGGCGCGCAAGCTCGCGCACCACGCGGTGGTGTACGCGCAGCACAAGGGTGTGCGCGGGCACCCGGTGGGTTTCGCCTCCGAGCTGTACTCCGAACTCACCGCGCTGCGCGGCGACGAAGGCGCGCGCCGGCTGGTGGCGCGCTACCCGGCGATCGGCGTGGAGGTCGACGATCCCGGCGTGCTGCTCGACGTCGACACCGAGGCCGACCTGGAAAGCGCGCGCCTCGCGCAGCAGGGCGGCGCGCCGCCGATGCAGCGGCTGTAGAGCGCGCTTCAGCGCCCGGCGGGCAGCGTGCCCGCCAGGCGCGCCAGGCGCTCGATCTCGCGGTCGCGGATGCCGTGCGCGCGCAGCGAGGCGGCGGTTTCCAGCAGGTATTCCAGCGTGCTGCCGTAGCGCCCGCTGGCGTGGCGCAGGATCTCCAGCATCTCGGCGTCGCCGATGCGGCCGGTGTGCGCCGGGCTGCTGCGCGCCAGCGTGAAGGCCAGCGCGCTCACGCTGCCTTCGGCGGTGCGGCAGGGCAGCCAGCGCGGGTCGTAGACGCCGGTGGGCATCTCGCGCAGCCACAGCCGCTCCAGCTCGCGCTCGGCGCGCGCGCCCTCGATGCGGTACACCACGCCGCGGCACGAGCCGCCCGACACCAGCGCGAACACCAGCCCGGGGCGCTCGGGCGTGCCGCGGTTGATGCGCGAGCGCATGCGTAGCGCGCGGTGCCAGCCGTGCACCGCGGCGGCGCGCTGCTCGTCGGAGTCGAACTCGGGGCGCCAGATCAGCGAGGCGTAGCCGAACACCCACAGGTCGCCGCCCGGCCGCTCGCGCAGCGCCCGTTCGAGCAGGGCCTGCGGATCGCGCAGCGTCAGCGGCTCGTCAGGGGCATTCATGGGCGAACTTTAGAATCTGCGCAGCAACCACAACGGGAGGAACGCATGAGCGATGCCAACGATGACACGCAGAACTACGCACTCGGAACGATCGCGGCGGTGGTCGCGCTGGTGATCGCCGGCGTGCTGGCACTGTCGATCTGGCGCTCCGGGCCGCCCAAGGCGGCCGGGCCGGCCGCGACGCAGACCGCCGCGGCGCCGGCCGCTGCCGCAGACGCACCGCGCGTCTACTTCGAGGTCGATTCGGATGCCCTGCCGGCCGACGCCGCCGAGGTGCTGGCCAAGGTCGCCGAAGAGGCGCGCGCCAAGGGCGCCGCGGTGCTGATCTCCGGCTTCCACGACGCCAGCGGCAACGCCGAGCACAACGCCGATCTGGCCAAGCGCCGCGCCCAGGCCGTGCGCCATGCGCTCGAAGCGAACGGCGTGGCGCCGGCCCAGCTGGTGCTCGACAAGCCGCAGCAGACGCTCGGCGGCGGCGATGCGCGCGAGGCGCGCCGCGTCGAGCTGCGCCTGCAGTAAGCCGACGCCGGGGCAGGGCCCAGGGCCTGTTCGCACTGGCATCCGCAGTGTGAACAGGCCCTTGCCCCGGCTGTTTTGACGATGTAACCAGGTTACGCGACAATCCGGCGATGGGTTACAATCACGCCGGAGCATCGCCATGAAACCCGCTCTCGTCGAGGTCACGCAGCGCATCCGCGAGCGCAGCGCCGCGCTGCGCCGCGCCTACCTGGCGCGCGTGCAGGCCGCCATCGACCGCCCGCGCGGCCCCGACCGCCTGGGCTGCGCCAACGTCGCGCACGCCTTCGCGGCGCTGCCGGCCGGCGACAAGCTGAAGATCGTCGCCGAGCGCGCGCCGAACCTCGGCGTCGTCACGGCCTACAACGACATGCTCTCGGCGCACCAGCCCTACGAGGGCTTCCCGGCCGTGATCCGCGACGAGGCGCACAAGCAGGGTGCCACCGCCCAGGTGGCCGGCGGCGTGCCGGCGATGTGCGACGGCGTCACGCAGGGCTTCGCCGGCATGGAGCTGAGCCTGTTCTCGCGCGACACCATCGCGATGGGCACCGCGATCGCGCTGACGCACGACGTGTTCGACGCCGCGCTGCTGCTGGGCATCTGCGACAAGATCGTGCCGGGCCTGCTGGTCGGCGCGCTGCACTTCGGTCACCTGCCGTGCGTGTTCGTGCCGGCCGGGCCGATGACGAGCGGCCTGTCGAACAACGACAAGGCCAGGGTGCGCGAGCAGTTCGCGCTCGGCCTGGTCGGGCGCGACAAGCTGCTCGAAGCCGAATCGGCCGCCTACCACGGCCCGGGAACCTGCACTTTTTACGGCACCGCCAACAGCAACCAGATGCTGATGGAGGCGATGGGCCTGCACGTGCCGGGTGCGGCTTTCGTGCACCCGCACAGTCCCGAACGCGAGGCGCTGACGCGCGAGGCGGTGCGCACCGCGCTTTCGATCCGCAAGGGCGGCGCGCGCTTCACGCCGATCGGGCAACTGGTCGACGAGCGCGTGATCGTCAACGCGATGGTCGCGCTGCTGGCCACCGGCGGCTCGACCAACCACCTGATCCATTGGGTCGCGGTGGCGCGCGCCGCCGGCATCCTGATCGACTGGACCGATTTCGGCGATCTGTCCAAGGCCACGCCGCTGCTGGCGCGCGTCTACCCGAACGGCAGCGCCGACGTGAACCAGTTCCAGTCTGCCGGCGGGCCGGGCTTCGTGATCCGCGAGCTGCTCGACGCCGGGCTGCTGCACGCCGACGTGGCCACGGTCGCCGAAGGCGGCCTGCGCGCCTACGGCCAGGCGCCGGCCGCGAGCGGCGACGACGGCGTGGTGCGCACGGCGGCGCAGCCGTTCAGCGCCGAAGGCGGCCTGAAGCTGCTGACCGGCAACCTGGGACGCTCGGTGATCAAGGTCTCGGCGGTGCCCGAAGACCGCCACGTGATCGAAGCGCCGGCGCGGGTGTTCGAGTCGCAGGAAGCCCTGCAGGCCGCCTTCAAGGCCGGCGAGCTGGAGCGCGACGTCGTCGCCGTGGTGCGCTTCCAGGGCCCGCGCGCCAACGGCATGCCCGAGCTGCACAAGCTGACGCCGCCGCTGGCGGTGCTGCAGGGCAAGGGCTTCAAGGTGGCGCTGGTGACCGACGGGCGCATGAGCGGCGCCTCGGGCAAGGTGCCGGCGGCCATCCATGCGAGCCCGGAAGCACTCGACCAGGGCCCGCTGGCGCGCTTGCGCGACGGCGACCTGATCCGCCTCGACGCGGTGGCCGGCACGCTCGATGCGCTGGTCGACGCCGCCGAGTGGGCATCGCGCGTGCCGGCGACGATCGGCGACGCGGCCGTCGACACCAACGAGCACGGCCTCGGCCGCGAACTTTTCGGCGGCATGCGCCGCAACGTGCTCGGCGCCGAGCAGGGCGCCTGCACCTGGCTGTGAAGGAAGCGCACGTGATGACCGACACCCTCGCACTCGCTTCGCACGGCCCGGTGATCCCGGTGATCGTTCTGCACGACGCGGCCGACGCCGTGCCGCTGGCGCGCGCGCTGCTGGCCGGCGGCGTCAAGGTGCTGGAGGTGACGCTGCGCACGCCGGTGGCCTTGCGCTGCATGGAAGCGATCGCGGCGGAGCTGCCCGAGGCCATCGTCGGCGCCGGCACGATCCGCAGCGTCGCCGATGCGCAGGCGGCGCGCGACGCCGGCTGCCGCTTCGGCGTCAGCCCCGGCTACACGAGCGAGATCGGCCGCGCCTGCCGCGAGCTCGGCCTGCCGCTGCTGCCCGGCGTCGCCACGGCCAGCGAGGTGATGACGGCGAATGCCGACGGTTACGGCTTCCTCAAGTTCTTCCCCGCCACGGCGGCCGGCGGCATCCCCTTGCTGAAGGCGCTGCACGGGCCGTTCCCCGACGTGGTGTTCTGCCCCACCGGCGGCATCACGCCCGAGACGGCGCCGCAGTTCCTCGCGCTGCCGAACGTGACGGTGTGCGGCGGCTCCTGGCTGACGCCGGCCGATGCGCTGGCGGCGAAGGACTGGGCGCGCATCACCGCGCTGGCGCGCGCCACGCACGCGCTGCGGCCGGCCTGACGAACCGTAACAGCCGCGCGCCGGCCTGGGGCAGAATTTCCCCATGAGTGCCGTGCAACACACCCAACAGGTCACGCCCGAGCTGCGTGCGTGGATCCTCGAGCAGGCACGCGCCGGCGCGCAGCCGGAGGCGGTGGTCGCGTCGATGACGGCCAGCGGCTGGCACGAAGAAGTGGCGCTGGTCGCGCTCGAAGACGTGCTGCGCGACTTCCTCGACGAGCGCGCCAAGGTGTCGCAACTGCCGCCGCCGGTGGCCGTGCCCGACCCGCTGCCCCGTGAAGGCGGCCTGCCGACCATGCTGGCGCTGCCGGATCGCGAGGTGCGCGTGCTGCTGGCGATGAACGAACCGCGCGTCGTGGTGCTCGGCGGCCTGCTCTCGCACGAGGAGTGCGACGAGTTGATGGCGCTGGCCGAGAAGCGCCTGACGCGCTCCGAGACCGTGCAGACCGACACCGGCGCGAGCGAAGTCAACGCCGCGCGCACCAGCCAGGGCATGTTCTTCGAGCGCGGCGAGAACGAGCTGTGCGCACGCATCGAGGCGCGCATCGCCGCGCTGATCGGCTGGCCCGTCGACAACGGCGAAGGCATCCAGGTGCTGCGCTACCGCCCCGGCGCCGAATACAAGCCGCACTACGACTACTTCGACCCGGCGCAGGCCGGCACGCCGAGCATCCTCAAGCGCGGCGGCCAGCGCGTCGCGACGGTGGTGATGTACCTGAACGACCCCGAGGTCGGCGGCGGCACCACCTTCCCCGACGTCAAGCTCGAAGTCGCGCCGGTGAAGGGCAACGCGGTGTTCTTCAGCTACGACCGCGCGCACCCGGTGAGCAAGACGCTGCACGGCGGCGCGCCGGTGGTGGCCGGCGAGAAATGGGTCGCCACCAAGTGGCTGCGCGAGGGGGTGTTCCGTTGAGTGCGGCCGCGGATGCCGGCCTGCTCGCCGGCATCACGGTGCTCGATCTCACCCGGCTGCTGCCCGGCCCGCTGGCCACGGAGCACCTCGCCCGGATGGGCGCGACGGTGCTGAAGATCGAAGGCCCGGCCGCCGACGGGCAGGACGACGGCACGCGCCACATGTTCGTCACCCGCGCCGACCGCGAGGCGGGCCGGCCCAGCCTGGCGTTCCGCGCGCTCAACGAAGGCAAGCAGCTGCGCGAGATCGACTTGCGCAGCGACGCCGGTCGCGCCGCGTTGCTCGAACTCGCGCGCGGCGCCGACCTGCTGGTGGAAGGCTTCCGCCCCGGCGTGATGGACAAGCTCGGCCTCGGCTGGGAAACGCTGCATGCGCTGAACCCGAAGCTGGTGATGTGCGCTATCAGCGGCTACGGCCAGCGCAATGCCTGGTCGCACCGCGCCGGCCACGACATCAACTACATCGCGATGGCCGGCGTGCTGGAGCAGAACGCCACGGTGGACGGCGAGCTCGCCGTGCCCAACTTCCAGATCGGCGACCTGATGGGCGGCGCGCAGGCCGCCGTGGCCGGCATGCTGGCCGCGCTGCTGGCGGCGCAGCGCGGCGGCGCAGGGCGCTTGGTCGACATCTCGATGACGCACGAGGTCTATCGCCACCACGCGCTGGCGCGCATCGCGTTGGCTGCCACCGGCCGCACGCCGGCGCCGGGGCGCGACCTGCTCTCGGGCGGCGCGCCCTGCTATGGCGTCTACCGCTGCGCGGACGGGCGCTGGATGGCGGTGGGCGCGCTGGAGATGAAGTTCTGGCGCGCGCTGTGCGAGGCGGTGGATCGCGCCCAGTGGATCGAACGGCATTGGACACGCGGCCTCGTGCCCGGCAGCCCCGAGGCGATGGCGCTGCGCGCCGAAGTCGCCGCGCTGTTCGCGACGCGCACGATGGCGCAGTGGGCCGTGTTGTTCGAGGCGGTGGATGCCTGCGTCACCCCGGTGCTGCGCCTCGACGAGCTGCAGGCGCACCCGGTGCACGCAACCAGTCAACCGATCGCAGCGGCGCCACGTTGAGCGAGCCGAGCATTCCGCTCTGGCATCCCCCTCGAGGAATCACCACATGAACAAACTCGTTGCCCTGCTGATCGCCGCCGGTTTCAGCGCCGGCGTCTTCGCCCAGGCTGCGGCCCCTGCCGCGCCGGCCGCCCCGGCCGCGCCCGCCGCCGTTGCCGCCGCTCCGGCCGCCAAGGAAGCCGCCAAGCCGGCGCCCAAGAAGGCGGCCGCCAAGAAGCACGCGAAGAAGAAGGCCAAGGCCGCCAAGCCGGCCGCCTGACAGCCAGCGCTTCCGACCGCAAGCAAGACGAACCCGGCCTCGGCCGGGTTCGCCGTTTCAGGCTCGAAGTTGCCCCGGCGCCGAGTTCGAAAACGGCCGGCTGTTTTCGATGCGCCGCCACTTGCGCTGCTCCCAGGTCTGCGGGCCGTCGAGCGGCCAGCCGTCGAGCCAGCCGCCCAGCTCGGCGCGCGGTACGCGCGCATAAGCCGGCTCGGCGCTGCGCAGCAGCCAGCGTCCGCGCCGCAGCCGTGCCGGCAGCGCGGCGTGGCGCTGCGGCACCCAGTAGACGCAGGCGCGCTCGGCCCAGAAGGCGTGGCGCTCGAAGTTCACGCGCCCGGCGAAGCCGGTGTAGTCGGGCAGCACCAGCACGTCGTCGGCGGTCTCGACGATCGCGTAGAGCAGTTCGCCGGGCGAATCGCCCGCGCCCTGGTGCACGAACACCACGCGCTGGATATCCTGCGCGTTCACGCGGTCGACCGCCGCGTCATCGCGGTAGATCACGATCTCCTGGCCCTGCCAGGCGGTGCGCCAGCTGGTTCTCATGGCTGCGTCCTCCAACGATTCTTGGAGCACCACCATAGCGGCGCGCCGCTGTCACACTGTGTCGAGTCGAATCAGACCGATACCTGCGACAGGTGCTCCGGCACCGCGACGCGCCAGCCCAGCTCGTCGGCTATGCGCGTGCGCAGCGCATCGGCCGCGGCGGCCTCGCCGTGCACCACCCAGGTGTGCGCCGGCGCGCGCTCGAAGCCGCTGAGCCAGCCCATCAGCTCGTTGGCGTCCGCGTGGCCGGAGAAACCTTCGAGGTGGCTCACCTGCGCCTTCACCGCCACGTACTCGCCGAAGATCTTGACCTCGCGGGCGCCCTCCACCAGCTTGGCACCGCGCGTGCCCGCCACCTGGAAGCCGGGGAACACGATCGCGTGGCGCGGATTCGGCGCCATCGCCTTCAGGTGGTGCAGCACGCGCCCGCCGGTGGCCATGCCGCTGGCCGAGATGATCACGCTCGGCCAGCGCGCGCGCGACACCTTCTGCGACTGCTGCGGCGTCTCGACCACCGTCACGCCGTCGCACAGCGTGTTGGCTTCGCGCGCCGTCAGGCGCAGCAGCCGGCGGTGCTTCTGGTAGAGCTTGGTGGCGGCGGTGGCCATCGGGCTGTCGAGGAACACCGGCGTGTCGGCCGGGATCTCGCCGGCCGCCTTCAGGCGCTGCAGCACCAGCAGCAGCGCCTGCGCGCGGCCCACCGCGAAGGAGGGCAGCAGCACCGAGCCGCCGCGCCGCAGCGTGGCGCGGATGACCGCGCCGAGCGCGTGCTGCGGATCCTCCGGCGGGTGCACGCGGTTGCCGTAGGTCGACTCGACCAGCAGCACGTCGGCCTGCGCGATGCGCTGCGGCGCGGGCATCAGCAGGTCGTTCTCGCGCCCGAGGTCGCCGGAGAACACCAGCGTCGCCTCGCGATGGCGCAGCGTGATCGCGCAGGCGCCGAGCAGGTGGCCCACCGGCGTCAGCTCGGCCAGCACGTTGCCGAAGCGCACCGTCTTGCCGGCCGGCAGCGGCGCGAGCCGCGCGATCGCGCGCCTGGCGTCGGCCACGGTGTACAGCGGCAGCGCCGGCGCGTGGCGCGAGAAGCCGAAGCGGTTGGCGCGCCGCGCGTCTTCCTCCTGCAGGTGCGCGCTGTCGAGCAGCATCACTTCGGCGAGATCGCGCGTGGCCTGCGTGCAGTGGATCGCGCCCTTGAAGCCCTGCTTGACCAGCGCGGGCAGGTAGCCGCTGTGGTCGAGGTGGGCGTGGCTGAGGATCACCGCGTCGATCTCGCGCGCCGGCACCGGCAGCGGCGCCCAGTTGCGCTCGCGCAGCGTCTTGAAGCCCTGGAACAGCCCGCAGTCGAGCAGGATGGTCTGGCCGTCGAGTTCGACCAGATGGCGCGAGCCGGTGACGGTGCCGGCGGCGCCGAGGAAGTGGATCTTCATGGAGGTGCTTCGGAAGAACGGATGATCAGTTCGGCGTAGCCGGTGGCCGGGTCGTGCATGCGCTCGAAGCGCCGGCCGGGCAGCAGCGCCAGCAGCACCTCGGCGGTGGTGCGCACGCGGCAGCCGTCGAGCACATGGCCGCCGACCACGCGCCCGCTCGCATCGGACAGGCTCGCATGCAGGTGCGCGCCGCCCGCGCCCAGCGTGCCGGCGAGGGTGAGGATCTCGGTGTCGGCCTCGATGCGCAGCGCTTCGTTCGCGCCGGCCAGGCGCAAACAGGCTGGCGCGAGGCTGCCGATGCCCGAGAGCACGAAGGCGGCCTCGTGGCCGTGTGCGCGCAAGGCGGCCAGCAGCGCGGCGCGCAGGTCGTCGCCGGGGTTCAGTCGCAACGGCAGGGCCAGCATGGCGCGAGACTAGCATCGCGCCATGCGCCTGTTCCTTGCGCTCTGGCCGGACGACGATGTGCGTGCGCGGCTCGTCGCCGCGCAGCGTGGCTGGACGTGGCCGGCGCGCGTGGCGCTCACGCCGCCCGAGCGGCTGCACGTGACGCTGCACTTCCTCGGCGAGGTGAACGACGCAGCGGCGCGTGCGCTCGCCGTGCGCCTGCCGGCGTGCCCGCCGCTGCGCCTGACGCTGGACCGCAGCGCGCTGTGGCCGCAGGGCATCGCGGTGCTGGAAGCCGGCGAGCCGCCGTCCGCGCTGCTGGAACTGCATGCCGCGCTGGCCGCCGGACTGCGCGGCCTCGGACTGCGCATCGAAACGCGCCGCTGGCGCCCGCACGTCACGCTGGCGCGGCATGCCGAAGGCGCGCTGCCTCCCGCCTCGTTCGAGCCCGTCGAGTGGCCGCTGCGCGGCTATGCGCTGGTGCGCTCGCACGCCGGGCCGCCGCTGCGCTACGAGGTGATCGCGCGCAGCGGCGCGATCAGCGGCTGAACGCCTTGCGCGAGCCGTCCTCGAAGACGGCGTCGTCGCGCACGACCGCGCCGCTCTCGTCGAGTTCGCGCTCGCGCGTGATGCGGCCGCGCTCGTCGTGGTGGCGCTCGCTGCGCACGCGGCCGGCGTCGTCGAAGCTGCGGTGGATGCCGACCGGCTGCTGCTCGTAGCGGCCCGCGAGCAGCCAGCGGCCGTCGTGGCTGGGCTGGCCGTTGTCGTGGAAGTGCATCTCGCGGCGCAGCGTCCTGCCGCCTTCGACCACGTACTCGCTCGCCTCGCGCGGCTGGCCGTTCAGGTACCAGCGCTTCTCGCTGGCCAGCTCGGCGCCGCGCTCGCTGGGCGTCCAGCGGCGCTCGCGCACCAGCGTGCCGCTGTCGTGGAATTCCTGTTCCAGCGTGGTGACGCGCCGCCGTGTGCTCTCGCCCGGCGCGCCCTGCCACACCCACTGCGTCTCGCGGCGCTTGACGCCGTCGCGCGCGAAGCTGCGCTCGACGCCGCCCGAAGCGGCTGTCTCGGCGCTGTCGCGCAGCCTGCCGTCGTCCCAGAACGACTCGCGCCGGCGCGCTTCGCCGCGCTCGAACAGGCGCTTGCCGCTCAGCTCGCCGCGGTCGTTGTAGAGCGACACGGGGACGGGCGTGCCGCGGTGCCCGCACCACGCCGCGTCGTCGGCGGCCGGCGCGAGCAGCGGCGCGCGCGCGCATTGCAGCGAGCTCAACTGGCCCTTGTCGTTGAACTCGGCGATCGCCTGCTCGCGCCCGTCGTCGCCGTGGAAGCTCACGCGTCGCAGCGCGCCGTTGGCATGCCAGCTGCGCGCCAGGCCCACGGTCGTGCCGTTGCGCAGCGTCTCCTCGCGCAGCAGCGGGTTGGCCGCACCCGGCGTCGCGGCGTATTCGCGCGCGATGCCGTCGCGGTTGCCGCGTTCGTTGACGGCGTGCTCGCGCTCCAGCACGCCCTTCTTGTAGAAGCGCACCGCGCCGACGAAGCGGCCGTCGCGCAGCTCCTGCTCGCGCTGCAGCACGCCGCTGTCGGCGTCCTTGCAGCGCATCAGGCCGCTCTTGCCGGCGGTGGTGTGGCCGTTGGCCGGGTCGACGTGCGCGCCGTTCAGCTCGCAGGTCTGGATCGCGTGGGCCGGCAGCGCGGCGGCCAGCAGCAGGAGGGGCACGAATCGCATGCGGCGATGCTAGCCGCCGGATACAAGCCGCAACAGGGCATGCGCGACAATCCCCGCCCATGACGTTTCCTCTCGGATCGCTGCGCGCCGAAGGCGGCGCGGCGGCGGCTTCATCTTCTTCGGCAACCCGCGTCGTGCCGCGCTGGCGCGCGCGTCTCGCGCTGGGCATCGGCGCGGTGCTGTGGCTGCTGGCGCTGCTCGCGCTGGCCACGCACGACGCGGCCGACCCGGCCTTCACCACCTCGGGCAGCGCCGAGCAGGCGCGCAACGCCGCCGGCACGCTGGGCGCGCTGTTCTCCGACGGCCTGTACTTCCTGTTCGGCTTCTCGGCCTGGTGGCTGATGCTGGTGAGCCTGCGTGCCTGGCTGGGCTCGCTCGCGCGGGTGCTGCGCAGCGAGCAGGCGCCGTCGCTGCCCGCCGATCCGCACGAGCCGCCGGCCTGGCTGTTCTGGGTCGGCCTCGTGGTGCTGCTGGCGGCGAGCTGCGCGCTGGAGAACACGCGGCTGTACCAGTTCGAGGCGCGCGTCGCGGGCGGCCACGCCGGCGGCGTGCTCGGCGTGCTGCTCGGGCCGGCCAGCCAGAAGCTGCTTGGCTTCGCCGGTTCGGGCGTGCTGTGGATCGCCGCACTGGTGGCGGGCCTCGCGATGTCGCTGCGCTTCTCGTGGCTGCGCGTCGCCGAGGCGATCGGCGCCTGGCTCGAATCGTTCCGCGAGAAGCGCGCCGAGCGCATCGAGCGCGCCGAAGACATCCGCCTCGGCGAGCGCGCCTTGCGCGAGCGCGAGGAGGTGGTGGAAGTCGAGCACCATTTGCAGGAAGAGCACCTGCCCATCGTCATCGAGGCGCCGCTGCCGCAGCTGGAGAAATCCAAGCGCGTCGCCAAGGAGCGCCAGAAGCCGCTCTTCACCGAACTGGCCGACACCAGGCTGCCGCAGGTCGACCTGCTCGATGCCGCGCCGGGCCGGCAGGAAAGCGTCGCGCCCGAGACGCTGGAGATGACCTCGCGCCTGATCGAGAAGAAGCTCAAGGACTTCGGCGTTGAGGTGCGCGTGGTGGCGGCCTCGCCCGGCCCGGTGATCACGCGCTACGAGATCGAGCCGGCCACCGGCGTGAAGGGCGCGCAGATCGTCAACCTCGCGAAGGACCTGGCGCGTTCGCTCTCGCTGGTGAGCATCCGCGTCGTCGAGACGATTCCCGGCAAGACGACGATGGCGCTGGAGCTGCCCAACGCCAAGCGGCAGATGATCCGCCTGTCCGAGATCCTCGGCTCGCAGGTCTACAACGACGCCGCCTCGATGCTGACGATGGGCCTGGGCAAGGACATCGTCGGCAACGCGGTGGTGGCCGACCTCGGCAAGATGCCGCACTGCCTGGTGGCCGGCACCACCGGCTCGGGCAAGTCGGTGGGCATCAACGCGATGATCCTGAGCCTGCTCTACAAGGCCGAGGCGCGCGACGTGCGCCTGATCCTGATCGATCCGAAGATGCTGGAGCTGAGCGTCTACGAAGGCATCCCGCACCTGCTGGCGCCGGTGGTGACGGACATGAAGCAGGCCGGCAACGCGCTGAACTGGTGCGTCGGCGAGATGGAGCGGCGCTACAAGCTGCTCTCGACGATGCGCGTGCGCAACCTGGCCGGCTACAACAAGAAGATCGAGGAAGCGGCGGAGAAGGGCGAGAAGATCCCCAACCCCTTCAGCCTGACGCCGGAGCAGCCCGAGCCGCTGGAGCGGCTGCCGCACATCGTCGTCGTGATCGACGAACTGGCCGACCTGATGATGGTGGTCGGCAAGAAGATCGAGGAGCTGATCGCGCGCCTGGCGCAGAAGGCGCGCGCCTCGGGCATCCACCTGATCCTCGCGACGCAGCGCCCCAGCGTCGACGTGATCACCGGACTGATCAAGGCCAACATCCCGACGCGATTGAGCTTCCAGGTGTCGAGCAAGATCGACAGCCGCACCATCCTCGACCAGATGGGCGCCGAGGCGCTGCTCGGCCAGGGCGACATGCTGTACCTCACGCCCGGCGGCGGCATCCCGGTGCGCGTGCACGGCGCCTTCGTCTCGGACGAGGAAGTGCACCGCGTCGTCGAGTATCTCAAGAGCCAGGGCGAGCCGAACTACATCGAGGGCATCCTCGAAGGCGGCACGCTCGACGGCGAAGGCGGAGACCTCCTCGCCGGCGAGGGCGGCAACGGCAACGGCGAGAGCGACCCGATGTACGACCAGGCGGTGGCCATCGTGCTGCAGCACAAGCGCGCCTCGATCTCGCTGGTGCAGCGCCATCTGCGCATCGGCTACAACCGCGCCGCGCGGCTGCTGGAACAAATGGAGAAATCCGGGCTCGTAAGCGCCATGTCCAGCAACGGCAACCGGGACATCATCGTTCCGCAGCGCGACGCATGAAGTTTCGTATCCCACTGATGCTGCTGCTTTGCGGCGCGGCCTTCGCGGCGCGCGCCGACGCGGTCGACACGCTGCGCGAGTTCGTGCGCGAGGTGAAGAGCGGCAAGTCGCAGTTCACGCAGACCGTCACTTCGCCCGACGGCGCGAAGAAGAAGACCAGCAGCGGCAGCTTCGAGTTCGCGCGGCCGAACCGCTTCCGCTTCGCCTACGCCAAGCCCTTCGAGCAGGTGATCGTGGCCGACGGGCAGAAGGTCTGGATCTACGACGCCGACCTGAACCAGGTCAGCTCGCGCAAGCTGTCGGCCGCGATCGGCGCGACGCCGGCGGCGCTGCTGGCCGGCGGCAACCTGGAGAAGGACTTCGAGCTGTCGGCGCTGCCGGCGGCCGACGGGCTCGAATGGGCCGCCGCCAGGCCGAGGGCCAAGGAAGGCAGCTTCGAGTCGCTGAAGATCGGCTTTCGCGGCAAGGATCTGGCGGCGCTGGAGATCGTCGACAGCTTCGGCCAGCGCTCGCTGCTGCAGTTCAGCCAGTTCAAGGCCAACGCGGCCACGGCCGCCGATGCCTTCCGGTTCGTCGTGCCCAAGGGCGCCGACGTGGTCGAGCAGTAGAGCGGCCTAGAACGGCTCCCAGTCCTGCGGCAGCGTCGCCGGGTCGTCGACAGCGCCCGATGGCCGCTCCGGCAAGCGCGCGATGTTGCGCGCGCGGTTCGGGCTGCGGCGTTCCTGGCCGTGCCAGGCGGCCGATTCCGCTGCGCCCGGCGTCGCATCCAGCACCGCGACGATGCGCGAGGCCTGCAGGCGCAGCTGCATCGCCGCGCGGCGCGCGCGTTCGCGCTCGGCCGGCGCGTCGGTGGTGGAGATCAGCCAGCGTTCCAGCGCCGGCTCGAGCCCGGCCAGGGCCGAGGCCAGCGCTTCGAGCGCGGCGATCGCATCGCGGGTGGGCTGGGGGCGGGGTTTGTTCATCGCAAGGTTCGGGGCATACGCCGGCCTCTTCGTCACTTCGCCCCAGAACTTGAGGCCGGCGGCCGGCTGCGACAATCACGCCCGATGTCCACGCTCGATCTGCCGCTCGATCCGCCCGCGCCGCCGGCCGCGCCCGCCGATGCGCCGCTGGCCGAGCGGCTGCGCCCGCGCACGCTCGCCGAGGTGATCGGCCAGCAGCACCTGCTCGGGCCGGGCAAGCCGCTGCGCGTGGCCTTCGAGACCGGCCGGCTGCACTCGATGATCCTGTGGGGCCCGCCGGGCGTCGGCAAGACTACGCTGGCGCGGCTGGTGGCGGGCGCCTTCGACGCGCAGTTCATCGCCATCTCGGCGGTGCTCGGCGGCGTGAAGGACATCCGCGAGGCGGTCGAGCGCGCCCAGGCCGTGCGCGCGCAAGGGCGGCGCACCGTGGTGTTCGTCGACGAAGTGCATCGCTTCAACAAGAGCCAGCAGGACGCCTTCCTGCCGCACGTGGAGTCGGGGCTGTTCACCTTCATCGGCGCGACCACCGAGAACCCGTCGTTCGAGGTGAACTCGGCGCTGCTGTCGCGCGCCACGGTGCACGTGCTCAAGAGCCTGTCGGACGACGACCTGCGTGCCTTGATCGAACGCGCCCGCGCGCTGCTTAATGCGCCGCCGCTGGCCGAAGCCGCCACGCTGCGCCTGATCGGCTATGCCGACGGCGACGCGCGGCGCCTGCTCAACGCCTACGAGAACCTCGTCGAGATGAACGAGGCGGCCGGCGAGATCGACGAGGCGATGCTGGAGAAGTCGCTCGGCGAACAGCTGCGCCGCTACGACAAGGGCGGCGAGCAGTTCTACGACACTATCTCGGCGCTGCACAAGGCGGTGCGCGGCAGCGACCCCGACGCGGCGCTGTACTGGTTCGTGCGCATGCTCGACGGCGGCGTCGATCCGCGCTACGCGGCGCGCCGCATCGTGCGCATGGCCAGCGAGGACGTCGGCCTGGCCGATCCGCGCGCGCTGCGCCTGGCGCTCGACGCCGCCGAGACCTACGAGCGCCTCGGTTCGCCCGAAGGCGAGCTGACGCTGGCGCAGGCGGTGGTGTACCTCGCCGTCGCGCCCAAGAGCAACGCCGTCTACCGCGCCTACAACGCCGCGCGCGCCTTCATCGCGGCCGACGGCACGCGGCCGGTGCCGCTGCACCTGCGCAATGCGCCGACGAAGCTGATGAAGAGCCTCGACTATGGCCGCGGCTACCGCTACGCCCACGACGAGGAGGGCGGCTTCGCCGCCGGCGAGAGCTACTGGCCCGAGGGCATGACGCCGCCGGCCTTCTACCAGCCCGTGGATCGGGGGCTCGAGATCCGCATCGCCGAGAAGCTGGAGGAATTGCGCCGTTTGAACGACGAGGCGAAGAATCGTCGGTAGATGCTCTCCATCATGTTCGGTTCGGAGTGTCGATTTGTGGAAACTCCGTAGGATTCATCTGGTAACGGGGCCCTAGAATGCGCCCCCGACGCCAGCACCCGTAGGTGAAAGTCACGGCCCGACGCAGAGCATGCGGCGGGCTTTTTGCTAATAGAGTGAAAGCGCCCGGGTGGTGCCACACGCACCGCCCGCCGAGGCCGCCGCCTCTACAAGGCGGCCCGATCGACCAAGGCAGGAGATTTCCTCGATGGATACCTTCATCCAGCAGATCATCAATGGTCTGGTGCTCGGCAGCATGTACGCGCTGGTGGCACTGGGCTACACGATGGTCTACGGCATCATCAACCTGATCAACTTCGCGCACGGCGAGGTGTTGATGGTCGGGGCCCTCGTCAGCTGGACGATCGTCACCTCGATGGCGGATTCGGGCCTGCCGGGCTGGCTGCTGCTGCTGATCTCGCTGGTGGCGTCCATCGTGGTGTGCGCGGCGCTGAACTTCACGATCGAGAAGGTCGCCTACCGGCCGCTGCGCAACGCGCCGCGCCTGGCGCCGCTGATCACCGCGATGGGCATGAGCCTCCTGCTGCAGACGCTGGCGATGATCATCTGGAAGCCCACGATCAAGAGCTACCCGATCCTGCTGCCCACCGAGCCGATCTTCATCTTCGGCGCGGTGATCAACACGGTGCAGATCATCATCCTCGTCACCACCGCCGTGGTGCTGGCCGGGCTGATGTACCTCGTCAACTACACCAAGCTGGGACGCGCGATGCGCGCCACCGCCGAGAACCCGCGCGTGGCCGGGCTGATGGGCGTGCGCCCCGACATGGTGATCTCGGCCACCTTCATCATCGGCGCCTCGCTGGCGGCGATCGCCGGCGTGATGTGGGCGGCCAACTACGGCTCGGCCTCGCACACGATGGGCTTCCTGCCGGGCCTGAAGGCCTTCACCGCCGCGGTGTTCGGCGGCATCGGCAACCTCGCCGGCGCGATGGTCGGCGGCGTGGCGCTGGGCATCATCGAGGCGCTCGGCGCCGGCTACATCGGCGCGCTGACCGGCGGGGTGCTGGGCAGCCACTACCAGGACATCTTCGCCTTCATCGTGCTGATCCTCGTGCTGACGCTGCGGCCCTCGGGCCTGCTCGGCGAGCGCGTGGCGGACCGCGCCTGACCCGGGAGCCACCCTCATGAAGAACAAGCTCGTCGTCATCGTGCTGGCCGGCCTGGCACTGCTGGTCATTCCCTTCATCGCGCAGCAGTTCGGCAACGCCTGGGTGCGCATCATCGACATCGCGCTGCTGTACGTGCTGCTCGCGCTCGGCCTGAACATCGTGGTCGGCTACGCCGGGCTGCTCGACCTCGGCTACGTCGCGTTCTACGCGGTCGGCGCCTACATGTTCGGTCTCTTGGCCAGCTCGCAGCTGTGGGAGCAGTTCCCCGCCGTCGCGGCGATGTTCCCGGAAGGGCTGCACGCGCCGCTGTGGATCGTGATCCCCGCCGCCGCCTTCATCGCCGGCGTGGCCGGCGTGCTGCTGGGCGCGCCGACGCTGCGCCTGCGCGGCGACTACCTCGCGATCGTCACGCTCGGCTTCGGCGAGATCATCCGCGTCTTCCTGAACAACCTCGACCACCCGGTCAACATCACCAACGGCCCGAAGGGCATCGGTCCGATCGACTCGATGCACATCTTCGGCTTCCAGATGGCCAAGCGCCACGAGCTGTTCGGCTACGACATCCCGCCGGTGGTGAACTACTACTTCCTGTTCCTCTCGCTGGTGCTGATCAGCGTGCTGATCTGCTACCGCCTGGAGCGCAGCCGCATCGGCCGCGCCTGGATGGCGGTGCGCGAGGACGAGATCGCCGCCAAGGCGATGGGCATCAACACGCGCAATATGAAGCTGCTCGCCTTCGGCATGGGCGCCACCTTCGGCGGCGTGGCCGGCGTGATGTTCGCGGGCTACCAGTCGTTCATCACGCCCGAGGCCTTCAGCCTGCAGGAGTCGATCATGATCGTCGCGATGGTGGTGCTCGGCGGCATCGGCCACATCCCCGGCGTGATCGTCGGCGCGCTGCTGCTGGCGGCCTTGCCCGAGGTGCTGCGCTACGTCGCCGGCCCGCTGCAGGCGGCCACCGACGGGCGGCTCGACGCCTCCATCCTGCGCCAGCTGCTGATCGCCACCGCGATGATCGTGATCATGCTGCTGCGCCCGCGCGGGCTGTGGCCGCAACCCGAGCACGGCAAGGCCGCACCGACGCCGGCCACCCCGGTGGCCAAGTGAGGAGCACGAGATGAGCGAAACCGTCCTCAAGGTTGCCGGGGTCTCCAAGCGCTTCGGCGGCTTGCAGGCGCTCTCCGATGTCGGCATCACCATCACGAAGGGCCAGGTCTACGGACTGATCGGCCCGAACGGCGCCGGCAAGACCACCTTCTTCAACGTCATCACCGGGCTGTACACGCCCGACTCGGGCACCTTCGAACTGGGCGGCGCGCCCTACAAGCCCAGCGCGGTGCACGAGGTCGCGAAAGCGGGCATCGCGCGCACCTTCCAGAACATCCGCCTGTTCGCCGAGATGACGGCACTGGAGAACGTGATGGTCGGCCGCCACGTGCGCAGCCAGTCGGGCCTTGTCGGCGCGGTGCTGCGCACCGCCGGCTTCAAGGCCGAGGAAAAGGCGATCGCGCAGCGCGCGCAGGAACTGCTCGACTACGTCGGCATCGGCAAGTACGCCGAGTTCAAGGCGCGCACGCTGAGCTACGGCGACCAGCGCCGCCTGGAGATCGCACGCGCGCTGGCCACCGACCCGAAGCTGATCGCGCTCGACGAGCCGGCCGCCGGCATGAACGCGACCGAGAAGGTGGTGCTGCGCGAGCTGATCGACCGCATCCGCAACGACGGCCGGACCATCCTGCTGATCGAGCACGACGTGAAGCTGGTGATGGGCCTGTGCGACCGCGTCACCGTGCTCGACTACGGCAAGCAGATCGCGGAGGGCACGCCCGCGGACGTGCAGAAGAACGAGAAGGTGATCGAGGCCTACCTCGGCGCCGGCCACAAGGCGCACTGAGGACACGACATGGCGAACACGTTGCTCGAAGTCAGCGGCCTGAAGGTGGCCTACGGCGGCATCCAGGCCGTCAAGGGCGTCTCGTTCGAGGTGAAGGAGGGCGAACTGGTCAGCCTGATCGGCGCCAACGGCGCCGGCAAGACCACCACGCTGAAGGCCGTCACCGGGCTGCAGCCGGTGGCCGCCGGCGAGATCAAGTTCATGGGACGCAGCATCAAGGGCCAGGGCGCCTGGGACCTGGTCAAGCAGGGCCTCGTGATGGTGCCCGAGGGGCGCGGCACCTTCACGCGCATGACCATCACCGAGAACCTGCAGATGGGCGCCTTCGTGCGTAACGACAAGGAGATCGACGCCGACATCGACAAGGTGTTTGGCATCTTCCCGCGCCTGAAGGAGCGCCGCAACCAGCTGGCCGGCACGATGAGCGGCGGCGAGCAGCAGATGCTGGCGATGGGCCGCGCGCTGATGGCGCGGCCGAAGGTGCTGCTGCTCGACGAGCCCTCGATGGGCCTGAGCCCGATCATGGTCGACAAGATCTTCGAGGTGGTGGCCGACATCCACGGCCGCGGCACCACCGTGCTGCTGGTCGAGCAGAACGCCAGCCGCGCGCTCGCGCTGGCCAACCGCGGCTACGTGATGGACTCCGGCGAGGTCACGATGAGCGGCGATGCCAAGGCGCTGCTGGCCGATCCGAAGGTGCGGGCGGCGTACCTGGGCGAGTGAGCCCTTGGCGCCGGAATGAAGAAGGCCCCTCGCGGGGCCTTCGTTCATCGGCGGTTCGGGAGGCGCTTCAGTTGCCGACCTTCAGCACGCCGCCCTTGCCCAGGCCGCCCTTGACTTCCTGCGCCTTGTAGTTGCGCAGCGAGACGACCATGTTGTTGTAGGCGTCCATGAAGGCGGCCACCGTGGCCTTGCCTTCCGGCGTGCGCGAGAAGCCGCTCAGGCCGCCCGCCGCGCCGCCGCCGAAGGCGCCCAGCGCGGCGCCGAAGTTGGTGGCCGTGGAGTTGCCCTCGGAGATGCCGATCTGCACGCCTGAGCGGATGTCCATCAGCGTCAGCGTGACCACCGAGGCCTTGCTCTCCAGCGAGCCGGCGATGGTGCCGAAGCCGCGCCCGATCAGTCCGCCCAGCCCGGCGGCCATCTTGCCGGTGGAATCGTTGTTGATGATGATCTGCGGCTCCAGGTAGTAGTCGGCCGCGACGCGCTGGCCCTTCTCCTGGCGCGAGCCGGCGCGGAACTCGCCGGAGTTGCGCTGCTTGTCGGTGATCGCGGAGATCTTGCCTTCCATGCGGTTGTTGCCGATCGAGGTGATCACGAAGCAGTTGGATTGCTGCACCGCCAGGCGCAGCAGCGGCTCGATCGAGGTCACCTGCGTGGCCTGGCCGAAGCTGGCGTACCACTCCTTGCCGCGGCCGTCGTCGACCGCCAGCGTGCCCATCGGGGCGCTGCAGCGTTCGAGGCTGCTGTTGGCGTTCGTGCTGGTGCCGCCCGCGGCGCCGCCCTTGGCCTCGGTGGCGCTGGTGCCGGTGGAGACCAGGCCGCCGCCGGGCGTGACGCAGCCGGCGAGGGCCAGCGTGCCGGCCAGTGCGATCCAGCGGGAGGAGAGAGCCTTCTTGTTCATGATCTGCGGTGCCTCGGTTGACGTTGTGGAAGGGCTTGTGGCGCGAGCGCCGGCCCCGATCAGTAAAGGGTCCAGTACCCCGCGCGCCAGACCCAGTAGTACGGATAGGCGCCCCACCACCAGCCCCAGCCGTTCTTGCGGTGGTATTCGCGCCAGCGGTAGCGCGCCTGCTCGTCTTTCTTCGCCTGCGTCGCCTCCGGCAACAGCTTGGCGGATTCCTTGTCGCCGCGCTGCGCGGCCATCGACAGCCAGCGCTCGGCCTCGGCCGGATCGGAGCCCATCTCCTGCAGGCCGGTCAGGTAGATGCGCCCGAGCGCCGCCTGGGCGCGCAGGTCGCCGTGCTCGCCGGCCTCGCGCAGCCACTTGAGGGCCTGGTAGCCGTCCTGCCGCACGCCGTCGCCGCGCAGCAGGCGCATGCCGAGGTCGAACGCGGCGCGCGGATCCTGCGCCGCCTTCTCCTTCAGCGCGGCCAGACGCCGGGTGGCTTCCGGGTTGTCGTCCTTGGTCGCATCGAAGGTCTCGGTGTTGCGCGGTCGGTCGGAGCAGCCCTGGGCGTCGCAGATGCGCACGGTCGCCGAAGGCTGCTGGGTGGGCGCCTGGGCGCAAGCCGTCAGGAGCCAGGCGCACAACAGGAAAACCGCAGGGTGCTTGATCATGACGTGGCGTGCCGCGCGTGAAAACGTGCGCGCGATTATGGCGCCGGCGCCACGCCGCGATCACCCCCAATACCAATGCTGCGCCGCCGCGACGCAGTTCAGTCGACCTTCGCCCCGCTGCGCTTCACCACGCCTTCGTATTTCGCCAGTTCCGCCTTCACGAAGGCGCCGAACTGCTCGGGCGTGGTCGGCATCGGCTCGGCCATCAGCGTGGCCAGGCGCGCCTTCAGCTCCGGCGAGCCGAGCGCGTCGACGAAGGCCTTGTTCAGGCGCTGCGTGACGTCCGCCGGCAGCTTCGCCGGCCCGAACAGCCCGAACCAGGTGTGGATGTCGAAGCTGGCCAGCGCGCCGCCGCTTTCGGCGATGGTGGGCAGCTCGGGCACGGCGGCGGCGCGCTTCGCGGTGGTGACGGCGATGGCGCGCAGCTTGCCGGCCTTCACGTTGGCCGAGGCCGAGGCGAGGTTGTCGAAGTTCAGGTCGACCTGGCCGGACAGCAGCGCCAGCTGCGCCGGGTTGCCGCCGGCGTAGGGGATGTGCACCATGAACACGCCGGCCTGGGCCTTGAACATCTCGCCGGCCAGGTGCCCGGCGCTGCCGTTGCCGCCCGAGCCGTAGTTCAGCGTGCCGGGGTTCTTCTTCGCGAAAGCGACGAGGTCGGACACGGTCTTCACGCCGTAGCGATCCGCCGCCTGCGGGTTCATCACCAGCACGTTGGGCACCTGCGCCACGCCGGTGATCGGCGTGAAGTCGCGGATGGGGTCGTAGGGGATGCGCGCGTACAGCCAGGGGTTGATCGCGTGCGTGGCGACCGCGCCCATCACGATCGTCGTTCCGTCGGGCGCGGCCTTGGCGACGAAGTCGGCGCCGAGGTTGCCGCCCGCGCCGGGCTTGTTCTCGACGATCACCACGCCGAGGCTGTCCTTGACCTTGTCGGCCAGCGCGCGCGCGACGATGTCCAGCGGCCCGCCGGGCGGGTAGGGCACGATCAGGCGGATCGGCCTGGGCGATTGAGCCAGTGCGGGCGCGGCGAGCGCCGCGAGTGCGAGGGAAAGAAGGTCACGCCGTCGGGCCATGCTTGTCTGCTTCCGAAGTGAAACTGTCCGCGTAGAACTCCTCGGCCGGCAGGCCGCAGCGCGCCACGAAATCGCGCTGTGCCGCGTCGACCATCGCCGGCGCGCCGCAGGCATAGACCTGGTGGCCGGAAAGATCGGGCAGGTCGGCCATCACCGCCTGGTGCACGAAGCCTGTGCGGCCGCTCCAGCCATCGTCTGCTTTTGGCTCGGAGAGCACCGGCACGTAGCGCAGGTTCGGCAGCCGCGCCGCGGCGGCCTGCGCCCACTCGTGCAGGTACAGATCGGCGCGGCTGCGGCAGCCCCAGTAGAGAACCACCGGCCGCGCGATGCCCTTGTGCTCGATGTGCTCGACGATCGCCTTGATCGGCGCGAAGCCGGTGCCCGAGGCGAGCAGCACGATGGGCTTGTCGCTGTCCTCGCGCAGGAAGAAGCTGCCGAACGGGCCTTCGAGGCGCAGGATCTCCTTCTCCTTCATCGCGCCGAAGACGTGGTCGGTGAACAGGCCGCCGGGCATGTGGCGGATGTGCAGCTCGATCGCCGGCTTGTCGGTCTGCGCGTGCGGCGCGCCGGCCATCGAGTAGCTGCGCCGCGCGCCGTCGCGCAGCAGGATCTCGACGTACTGGCCGGCGTGGTAGCGCAGCACCTCGTTGGCGGGCAGCTGCAGCGTGAGCAGCGCGACGTCGGGCGCGGGCCTGGCGATCGCCATCACGCGCGCCGGCATCTTGCGCACCGGGAACTCGCCCGCGCCGGGCACGGTGCGCGCTTCGATCACCACGTCGGTCTGCGCCGCGGCGCAGCAGGTCAGCACGAAGCCGGCGGCTTCCTCCTCGTGCGACAAGGCCTTGGCCTGGTGCGCGCCGTGGACCACGCGGCCTTCGAGCAGCTTGCACTTGCACGAGCTGCAGGCGCCGTCCTTGCAGCCGTAGGGCAGGCCGATGCCGGCGGCGATCGCCGCGTGGAGGATGGGTTCGTCGCGTTCGACGCTGAAGCTGCGGGCGCTGGGCTGCACGGTCACGGTGAAGGACATGGCGGGTCTTAGACTGACGGGAACACGAGCAATCCGGGATTGTGCCCCGGCCCCCCATGACCCTGGCCTGCCCGCCCCTCGCACCGCGCAAGCGCCCGACGCTGCTGATCGCCGGCTGCGGCGACATCGGCTTGCGCGTCGCGCGGCTGCTGCGCGGCCGCTGGCGGCTGCTGGCGATCACCACCAGCGCCGATCGCATCGCCGAGCTGCGCGCCGCCGGCATCGTGCCGCTGCTCGCCGACCTCGACGATCCCGCGTCGTTGCGGCGCCTCGCCGGCCTGGCCGATGCGCTGCTGCACCTCGCGCCGCCGCCCTCGCAGGGCCGCGACGACCCGCGCACCGCGAACCTGCTCGCCGCGCTGGCGCGGCGCGGCGGCGTGCGGCGCATCGTCTATGCCAGCACCACGGGCGTCTACGGCGACTGCGGCGGCGCGCGTTTCGACGAAACCCGGCCCGTGGCGCCGGCCACCGAGCGCGCGCGGCGGCGCGTCGCCGCCGAGCAGCGCCTGCGCGTCTTCGGGCGGCGCACCGGCACGCCGGTGACGATCCTGCGCATCCCCGGCATCTACGCCGCCGACCGCCCCGGCGGCCATCCGCGCGAGCGCCTCGCGCGCGGCACGCCGGTGCTGGCGGCCGAGGACGACGTCTACACCAACCACATCCATGCCGACGACCTGGCGCGCGCCTGCGTCGCGGCGCTGCACCGCGGGCGGCCGCAGCGCATCGTGCACGCGAGCGACGACAGCGAGCTGAAGATGGGCGACTACTTCGACCTCGCGGCCGAGTTGTGCGGCCTGCCGCGCGCGCCGCGCATCACGCGCGCGGAAGCCGGGCAGCAGCTCTCGCCGCTGCAGCTGAGCTTCCTCGGCGAATCGCGCCGGCTCGACAACCTGAGGCTCAAGCGCGAGCTGCGGCTGGTGCTGCGCTACCCGACGGTCGAATCGGGCCTGGCGGGCTGACGCCGTCAGATGCCCTGCGGCCGCCGCAGCGTGGCCATGCGGTCGAGGGCGTGCACCGTGATCGCATGCTCCTGCCCGCCGCGCCGGATGGTCAGCTGCACGTCGCGCTCGGCCGGTTCGGCGCCGGTGCGCCACAGCGACTTCCACAGGGTTTCGAGCTTGCCGACCTCGCTGCCGTCGATGCGCAGGATGCGGTCGCCGGGCTGCACGCCGGCGCGTTCGGCCGGGCCTTCGCGGGTGACGCGCAGCACGCGCACCTCGCCGTCTTGTTCCTCGCAGTTCAGCCCCAGCCAGGCGCGCGTGCTGTCGCGCGAGGCGCCGCGCGCGCGCATCTCGGCGAGCACCGGCACCAGCAGGTCAACCGGCACGAACATGTTGCCCGGCAGGCGCCCGCCGCCCGGGCCCGTCGCATCGCTGACCACCAGCGAGCCGATGCCCAGCAGTTCGCCGTCCAGGCTGAACAGCCTGGCGCCGCTGTGGTCGCCGCGCGGCGGCACGGTGAACAGCGCCTGCTCGATGTGGTACTCCCAGTAGCCCGAGAAGGCGCGCCGCGACACCAGCCGCGCCAGGCTCAGCGTTCCGCCGGGCAGGCCGCTGGCGATCAGCAGCGGGTCGTCGGTGCCCAGCCCCGCGGTGCGGCCCAGCGGCACCGGCGCGATGTTCAGCGGCGCGAGCGGCAGCAGCAGCCCGAAGCCGGTGGCGAGGTCGTAGGCCACCACGCGCGCCGGCACGCGGCGTTCGCCGTCGACCAGCAGGTCGACGCGCTCGGCTTCGAGGATCAGGTAGCCGATCGTCAGCACCAGGCCGTCGTCGGCGATCACCACGCCCGAGCCGACCCGCAGCGCGCCCAGCGTGGCGACCGAGCCGGCGCCGTCGACCGCCTCGGCGATCACGCCCACCGTCGCGGCTTGCGCGCGTTCGAGCAGCTCGGTGCGCGCCTCGCGCTCGCTGCGCGCCGGCGCGGCGCAGGCGGCCTGGCTCAGGCCGAGCAGGGCCAGCAGGAACAGGCGGCGCGGCAGGCGGGCGGACATGGGCCGCAGCATGAACCGATGCGCTGCCCACGCAACGCGCGTGGGCTTTGCGCGCGGCGAAAGACGTCAGCGGCGCCCGAACGGCGGCTGGCCGCGCCAGTAGCGGATCATCAGGAAGCCGCCGAGCATGCCGCCGAGGTGCGCGAAGTGCGCGATGCCCGAGGCGGTGCCGGTCACGCCGAACAGCAGCTCGAGGCCGCCGAACACCATCACGAAGGTCTTGGCCTTCATCGGGATGGGCGGGAACAGCGGCATGATCGTGCGGTTCGGGAACATCATGCCGAAGGCCAGCAGCAGGCCGAACAGGCCGCCCGAGGCGCCCACCGTCGGGGCGCCGCCGGTGAACAGGCCGACCAGCAGCTGCGACAGCGCGGCGGTCAGCACGCTGGCGAAGAAGAACTGCAGGTAGCGCCGGCCGCCCCACAGCCGCTCCAGCTCGGAGCCGAACATCCACAGCCCGAGCATGTTGAAGAACAGGTGGCCGACGCTGCCGTGCAGGAAGGCGTAGCTGATCACCTGCCACGGCAGGAACGCGCCGCTGCCCAGCGGCCACAGCGCCAGCGTGCGCTCGAGCCAGCCGCCGAGGAAGAGCTGCAGGCAGAACATCGCCACGTTGACGAGCAGCAGGGCCTGGGTGATCGGAGGCAGAGGGGGCATGAACGCAGCCTGGGAGTGGGTGGTGCCCCGGGTCGGAATCGAACCGACACTCCTTGCGGAACGGGATTTTGAGTCCCGCGTGTCTACCAGTTTCACCACCGGGGCAGGTGCGCCTTGCCGAGCGGCAAGGGCGGCGGATTATGTCATGCAGCCTGCGCGGGCCGCGCCTCGCTGCGACAATGCGCCGCGAGGAGAGACCCGTGAGCGACCCCAAGCAAGCCGCCCCCCGCTATCCGACGCTGGAAGACGTGATCGGCAACACGCCGCTGGTGCGCCTGGTGCGCCTGCCCGGCGCCGACAACGAGCGCCGCGGCAACGTGATCCTCGGCAAGCTCGAAGGCAACAACCCGGCCGGCTCGGTGAAGGACCGGCCGGCCATCGGCATGATCCGCGGCGCCGAGGCGCGCGGCGAGATCAAGCCGGGCGACACGCTGATCGAGGCGACCTCGGGCAACACCGGCATCGCGCTGGCGATGGCCGCGGCGATGCGCGGCTACCGCATGCTGCTGATCATGCCGGAGGACTTGTCGGTCGAGCGCGCGCAGAGCATGAAGGCCTTCGGCGCCGAGCTGATCCTGACGCCGCGCAGCGGCGGCATGGAGTACGCGCGCGACCTCGCCGAGCAGATGCAGCGCGAGGGCAAGGGGCGTGTGCTCGACCAGTTCGCCAACGCCGACAACCCGCGCATCCACTACGAGACCACCGGCCCGGAGATCTGGCGCGACACGCACGGGCGCATCACCCACTTCGTCAGCGCGATGGGCACCACCGGCAGCATCACCGGCACCTCGCGCTTCCTGAAGGAGAAGAACCCGGTGGTGCGCGTGATCGGCGCGCAGCCGAGCGAAGGCTCGCGCATCCCCGGCATCCGCAAGTGGCCCGAGGAATACCTGCCGAAGATCTACGACCCGGCCTGGGTCGACGAGACGGTGTCGGTGAGCCAGGCCGATGCCGAGGAGATGGCGCGCCGCCTCGCGCGCGAGGAGGGCCTGTTCGCCGGCATCTCGGCGGCCGGCGCCTGCTGGGTGGCGCTGCAGATCGCGCAGCAGGTGGAGAACGCGACCATCGTCTTCATCGTCTGCGACCGCGGCGACCGTTATCTCTCCACCGGGGTGTTCCCGGCGTGAGCGCGGATTTCAGGTTCTGCCCGCAGTGCGCGACGCCGCTGCAATGGCTTTCGCGCGAGGAAGACGGCGGGCCGAAGGAGCGGCTGCGCTGCCCGGCCTGCGAATGGACGCACTGGAACAACCCGACGCCGGTGCTCGCGGCCGTGGTCGAGATGGCCGACCGCGGCGGGCAGATCCTGCTGGCGCGCAACGCCGCCTGGAGCGGGCGCATGTTCGCGCTGATCACCGGCTTCATGGAGGCCGGCGAGAGCCCGCGCGAGGGCATCGCGCGCGAGGTGGCGGAAGAGACCTCGGTGCAGGTCGAGGCCGTGGACCTGATCGGCGTCTACGACTTCCAGCGCATGAACCAGGTGATCATCGCCTACCACGTGCTGGCGCGCGGCGAGATCCGGCTCTCGCCCGAACTGGCCGAGTACCGGCTGTTCGCGCCGCAGGATCTGCGCTGCTGGCCGGCCGGCACCGGCTACGCGCTGGCCGACTGGCTGCGTGGCAGGGGGCACGAACCCCAGTTCTTCGAGTGGCCGCCGGCCTCGTAGAATCGCGCCACGCCCGCCAGCCCACCAAAAAAATGGAAGCCCAGAAAGAGATCGACACCCGCGGCCTGAACTGCCCGCTGCCCATCCTCAAGGCCAAGAAGGCGCTGGCGGACATGCAAAGCGGCGAGATCCTCAAGGTGGTGGCCACCGACCCCGGGTCGGTGCGCGACTTCCAGGCCTTCGCGCGGCAGACCGGCAACGAGCTGGTCGAGCAGTCGGCCGCCAACGACGAGTTCACGCACTTCCTCAGAAGGCGCTGAACCCCCGTTCGTTCAGAGATCCAGCGACTTCAGGTACTCGCGGAAGCCCGGCCCGAGCTGCGGGTGCGCCAGCGCCAGCTCGACGTTGGCCTGCAGGAAGCCTTCCTTGCTGCCGCAGTCGTAGCGCTTGCCGTCGTAGCGGTAGGCGAACACCTTCTCGCGGCGCAGCAGCCCGGCGATGCCGTCGGTGAGCTGGATCTCGCCGCCCACGCCGCGCGGCTGGTTGGCGATCTCGTGGAACACGCCCGGCGTGAGGATGTAGCGCCCGGCCACGCCCAGGCGCGAGGGCGCGGCTTCCGGCGCCGGCTTCTCGACGATGCGCTGCACGTCCATCATGCGCTCGTTGACCGGCGTGCCGGCGACGATGCCGTAGCGCCGCGTGTGCTCGGCCGGCACCTCCTGCACCGCGAGGATGGAGGCGCGCCACTCGGCGAACTGCTCGGTCATCTGCGCGAGGATGGGCGTCTCGCCGACCATCAGGTCGTCGGCCAGCAGCACCGCGAAGGGCTCGTTGCCCACCAGGCGCTGGCCGCACAGCACCGCGTGGCCGAGGCCGAGCGCCTGCGCCTGGCGCACGTAGATGCACTCCATGTCGTCGGGCTTGACGCTGCGCACCACGTCGAGCAGCTCCTGCTTGCCCGCCTGTTCGAGGGCTACTTCCAGCTCGAAGGTCATGTCAAAGTGGTCTTCGATCGGGCGCTTGTGGCGGCCGGTCACGAAGATCATCTCGCGCACGCCGGCGGCGTAGGCCTCCTCGACGGCGTACTGGATCAGCGGCTTGTCGACCACCGGCAGCATCTCCTTGGGCTGCGCCTTGGTGGCGGGAAGGAAACGGGTGCCGAGGCCGGCCACGGGAAAGATCGCCTTGGTGACTTTCATCTACTTACAATGGGCGTTGAGTCGGTCGATTCTTGCATGCGCACCGTCGGCCGCCCCGGACTCCAACCTCCCTCGAACGCATGGACCTGCTGGTCGTTGAACCCCTCGAGACGGGGGTTATGGAGTGGCTCGAATCGCGCCACGAGGTGCGTTTCGCGCCGGAGCTGGCCTCCGAGCCGCGCGCCTTGCGCCAGGCGCTGTACAACGTGCGCGCCATCATCGTGCCGCCGAGCTGCGCCATCGACGCGCAGGCGCTGCATTACGCGCCGGTGCTGCGCGCGGTGGGCCGCGTCAGCTCGGGCGCCGAGAACATCGATCTTGATGCCTGCGCGCGCTCGGGCGTCGAGGTGGTGCGCAGCCTCACGGCCAGCGCGCAGGCCGAGGCCGAGTTCATGATCGGCGCGATGCTCTCGATGCTGCGCCGTGTGCCGGTGGTCGGCAGCGACGGGCTGCTGGTCGGCCGCGAGCTGGGCGCTGCGACGGTCGGCCTGGTCGGCATGCCGCCGGCGGCGCGCTCGATGTCGCAGCTGCTCGGCGCCTTCGGCTCCAAGGTGGTCGGCTACGACCCGTCGCTGCACGCCAGCGACACCGTGTGGGAGCGCTGGCGCGTGCGGCCGATGGGCCTGCGCGAGCTGCTCGAAAGCAGCGATGCGGTGTGCGTGCAGCTGGCCTACTTCAGCCGCTACCAGGGGCTGCTGGGCGACCGCTTCCTGCCTTATTGCAAGCCCAACCAGGTGATCGTCAGCACCGCGCATTCGGCGCTGTTCGACGAGAAGGCGCTCGCCGACGTGCTGGCCAGCGGGCGCGTCGCGGCGGCCTGGCTCGACAGCCTGGAGCCCGGCGCGCTGGATGCGGGCCGGCCGCTGGCCGGCATCGGCAGCCTGCAGATCACGCCGCGCGTGGCCAGCACCACGCGCGAATCGCGCCTGCGCAGCGCCTGGGCGGTGGCACGGCGCATCGACGAACTGCTCGCCTACGCGCCGCAGCCGCAGCGCGACTTCAGGCCGACGGACCCAAGCGTGCCAGCTGATCTCGCAGACGGTCCCGTGTCGCCGTGAAGTCGGCGATGCGCTGACGCTCCTGCGCCACCACGGCCGCCGGCGCGCGCGCGACGAAGCTTTCGTTGGCGAGCTTGGCGTTGGCCTTCGCGACCTCGCCTTCGAGGCGAGCGACTTCCTTGGAAAGACGCTCGCGCTCGGCCGCGACGTCGATCTCCACGTGCAGCGCCAGGCGCGACTGCCCGCGCACCACCACCGGCGCCGTGCGCGTGGCCTGCGCAAACGCGGCTTCGTCGTCGAACACCTGCACCTCGCTGAGCTTGGCGAGCGCCGCGAGCAGCGGCGCGGCCTCGCGCAGGAAGCCGTTGTCGCCGATGGCGCGCAGCGGCACGCGCTGTGCGGGCGAGAGGTTCATCTCGCTGCGCAGCGCGCGGCAGGCGCCGGCGAGATCCTTCAGCTTGGCGACCCAGGCATCGGCCGATGCGTCTATCTTTTCCGGCTGCGACTGCGGGTAGGGCGCGGCGACGATGCCTTGCTCGGTGTTCTTTCCCGCCACCGGCGCGACCCTCTCCCACAGCTCGGCGGTGATGAAGGGCGTGATCGGGTGCAGCAGGCGCAGCACCGCTTCGAGCACGCGGATCAGCGTGCGCCGCGTGGCGCGCTGCTGCTCCGGCGTGCCGCCGGCGATCTGCACCTTGGCGATCTCGATGTACCAGTC
This sequence comes from Pseudomonadota bacterium, assembly GCA_029779845.1. Lineage (GTDB taxonomy): Bacteria > Pseudomonadota > Gammaproteobacteria > Burkholderiales > Burkholderiaceae_C > Piscinibacter. Next base: position 155,468 of record JAKOZT010000032.1, read on the forward strand.
GCAGTACTCGTCCCACACGAAGGTGTAGATCGCGTTGGCGACGTTGTCGAGCCGGTAGTCGGCGAAGCCCTGCGCCACCGCCGCTTCGACGCGCTGCAGCTCGCCGACGATCCAGCGGTCGGCCGGCGAAAAACCGGTCTCGGTGTCGGAACAGTCGTGCCCCTCGCAGTTCATCAGCACGAACTTGGTCGCGTTCCAGAGCTTGTTGCAGAAGTTGCGGTAGCCCTCGCAGCGCTTGCTGTCGAAGTTGATGTTGCGCCCCAGGCTCGCCAGCGAGGCGAAGGTGAAGCGCAGCGCGTCGGCGCCGAAGGCGGGGATGCCCTCGGGGAATTCCTTCTCGGTGTCCTTGCGCACGCGCGGTGCGGTCTCGGGGCGGCGCAATCCGGTGGTGCGCTTTTCCAGCAGCGCGGGCAGGCCGATGCCGTCGATCAGGTCGACCGGATCGAGCACGTTGCCTTCGCTCTTGCTCATCTTGCGGCCCTGCGCATCGCGCACCAGGCCGTGGATGTAGACGTGGCGGAACGGCACCTGGCCGGTGAAGTGCACCGTCATCATGATCATCCGGGCGACCCAGAAGAAGATGATGTCGAAGCCGGTGACCAGCACCGACGAGGGCAGGAAGAGATCCTGCTCCACCGTCTTGGCCGGCCAGCCCAGCGTCGAGAAGGGCACCAGCGCCGACGAGTACCAGGTGTCCAGCACGTCGGGGTCGCGCTGCAGCGGGCCGGCGTAGCCGTCGGCGGTGGCCTTGGCGCGCGCTTCGTCTTCGCTGCGCGCCACGTAGACCTGGCCGTCGATGCCGTACCAGGCCGGGATCTGGTGGCCCCACCAGAGCTGGCGCGAGATGCACCAGTCCTGGATGTTGTTCATCCACTGGTGGTAGGTGTTGACCCATTGCTCGGGTACGAACTTCACCGAGCCGTTGTCCACCACCTCGATCGCCTGCTGCGCGATGCTCTTGCCGTTGGCGCCCGGTTTCGTCGTTGCGACGAACCACTGGTCGGTCAGCATCGGCTCGACCACCTGGCCGGTGCGCGCGCAGCGCGGCACCATCAGCTTGTGCTTCTTGACCTCGACCAGCAGGCCCTGCGCTTCGAGATCCGCGACGACCTTCTTGCGCGCGACGAAGCGGTCCAGCCCGCGGTACGCCGCCGGCGCGTGTTCGTTCACCTTGGCGTCCAGCGACAGGATGCCGATGATCGGCAGGCCGTGGCGCTGGCCGACCGCGTAGTCGTTGGCGTCGTGCGCCGGCGTCACCTTGACGACGCCGGTGCCGAACTCGCGGTCGACGTAGGCGTCGGCGATCACCGGGATGTCGCGCTCGGACAGCGGCAGGCGCACCGTCTTGCCGACCCATTTCGCGTAGCGCTCGTCGTCGGGGTGCACCATCACCGCGACGTCGCCCAGCATCGTCTCGGGCCGCGTGGTCGCCACCACCAGCGAGCCGCTGCCGTCGGTCAGCGGGTAGGCGATGTGCCACAGCGAGCCGTCTTCCTCCTCGCTCTCGACCTCGAGGTCGGACACCGCCGACATCAGCACCGGATCCCAGTTGACGAGGCGCTTGCCGCGGTAGATCAGGCCTTCTTCGTAGAGCTTCACGAAGGTCTCGGTGACCACCTTCGAGAGCTTCTCGTCCATCGTGAAGTACTCGTGCTGCCAGCTCACGCTCGCGCCCATGCGGCGCATCTGGCGCGTGATGGTGGCGCCCGAGCTGTGCTTCCAGTCCCACACGTGCTTGAGGAAGCTCTCGCGGCCGAGATCGTGGCGGCTGATGCCGGCCTCCTGCAGCTGGCGCTCGACGACGATCTGCGTGGCGATGCCGGCGTGGTCGGTGCCCGGCACCCACAGCGTGTTGAAGCCGCGCATGCGGTGGTAGCGCGTCAACGAGTCCATGATGGTCTGGTTGAACGCATGGCCCATGTGCAGCGTGCCGGTCACGTTCGGCGGCGGCAGCTGGATCGAAAACGAGGGCTTGCTCGTGTCCAGCGTGGGGCGCCAGGCGCCCGACGACTCCCACAGCGGGCCCCAATGGGCTTCGATGGCGGCGGGCTCGAAGGATTTCGCGAGATCGGTCATGGCGCTGCGGGCAGAAGAACCCGGAATTGTAGGTGGTGGTGCCGCGCGGCCCGGCTGCTCGCGCCGCGTCCACGGGCATGACCGCCCGGCGCGGAGCCAGACACATTCGGACATGTTGCGGCATCACGCCGCAACGCAGCGTGGCGAGCATGCGGGGCATGAGCACCTGCCACGTCCACCTCGTCGACGCCGATCGCGCCAGCCGCGATGCGCTGGCGCGCTATTTCGAGACCCACGGCCTGACCGTCACCGCGATGGAATCGGCCGCCGAGCTGCTGCGCCGCATGCACCGCCAGCGCCCCGACGTGGTGGTGATGGACGCGGCGCTGCCCGGCCTGAGCGGCCTGCAGGCCTGCCGGCAGCTGCGCGGCGAGGGCGACCGCGTGCCGCTGATCCTGCTGACCGAGCGCAACGAGGAGATCGACCGCGTGCTCGCGCTTGAGATGGGCGCCGACGACGTGCTCGGCAAGCCCTGCGCGCTGCGCGAGCTGCTGGCGCGCATGCAGGCGCTGCTGCGCCGCGCCAACGTGGCGCCGGGCCAGCCGATGCTGGCGATGGCGCCGGTGGACATCGGCGCGCTGCGCTTCGACATCGCCTCGCGCAGCCTGCTGCGCGACGGCCGCATCCACGTGCTCAGCACCGTCGAGTACGCGGTGCTCGCCGAGCTGGTGGCCAACCCCGGCATCGCGGTGTCGCGCGAGCGCCTGCTGGCCGCCTCGCACGGCCGCAGCGACGGGCTGCTGCCGCGCGCCATCGACGTGGCGGTGATGCGGCTGCGCAAGCGCGTCGAGCCCGAGCCGGCGCAGCCGCGCTTCCTGCAGACCATCCGCGGACACGGCTACATGTTCGTGCCCGCGGCGGCGGCCGGCGCCGCCGACGCTCAGCGGTCGCGGCGCAGCACGCCGGCCGGCGCGTTCGCATCGCCGAGCATGAACAGCGTGTAGACCTTGCCGGCCGTCAGCGTCACCTCGTCGGCGAGGTAGAGCGCGCTGCCCGCCGACGGCGTGGTGGCTTCGAGCCGGATCGCACTGCCGGCGGCGATCGCGGCCGGCGTCGAGGCGCTGTTGACCGCGGTATCGGTCGCCACCGCGCTGTAGTCGGCCGTCAGCGTGATCGCGCCGGCCAGGCCGCCGACGCCGTGCACCAGGCGCAGCTTGGCGTTCGAGCTGCTCAAGGCCGGCTTGTTGTTGTCGGCGATCAGCGTGGCGCTGCCGGCGCCGCTGGCGGAGGTGACCAGCAGCGTGCTGTCGGAGCCGGCGGCGAGCGTGGCGCTCGGCAAGGTCAGTGCCGTGCCGTCCAGCGTGACGCTGCCCGCGAGCGCGCCGGCCGGCACCAGCGCGTAGCTGCCTACGGTCGGTGAGCGCAGTCCGCTGGACAGGCTCACGCCGTTGGCCGTGGCCGCCGCCGTGCCGTTGCCCGCCGCGCCGGCCACCAGCCGCACTCTCGCCGAGGGGTTCTTGCGCGCCGCGACGCTGCCCTTCTGCTCGATGAACAAGCCGTTGACCAGCACGCCGCCCGGCGTGGTCGTCAGCACCAGCGTGCCGATCTGCAGGCTGCTCAGCGTGACGCCGTCGAGATCGAGGCGCAGGTCGCTCTTGTCGCCCGCGCCGGTGACGCGGATGCGGTAGCTGCCGGCGCTGATCTCGCTGTAGGCGCTGAAGCGCTCGGCGGCCAGCGAGGAGACGGTGGCGCTGCTGTCGGACAGCGCGGCATCCGACGCGGTGACGTAGACGTCCAGCGCGCCGGCCTCGGTGGAGGCGTTGAAGACGCGCAGCTTGGCGATGCCGGCGCTCGGCGCGTCCTCGCTGTCGGTCAGGAACACCGTCTTCAGCGCCTCGCCGGTGGCGTAGGCGAGCAGCGTGTGCGAGGTGTCGCTGGACACGGTGCGCTCGCTGCTCGACACCGTGGTGCTGGAGCCGTTGCGCTTGAGCTTGAGCGTATGGGTGTCGGCGTCGAGCGCCACGTAGCTGCTCGCGCTGTCGGCTGCGACGTTGCTCGTCAACAGCGTGTCCGACGAGTACAGGTCGAGCGCGCCGTAGGCGTCGGTGGCGACGACGAGGCGCAGCGCGCCGTCGCCGTCGCCGGAGCTGCCGCCGCAGGCGTGCAGCAGGGGGACGAGGGCGATGGCGGCGAGCCATGCACGGTGGATCTTCAAGGTTTCCCTCCGGAGTTTCGAGACCGGAGGGATTGGAGACAGCGCGCGTTGCGCGCGCATTGCGCGCCGCGACGCGCCCGTCACCGACGGTATCGGCGAATTACATCAGCAGGTGCTCGCCGGCGTTCTCGCCGCCCAGCACCACGTAGTTCACCTTGCGCAGGTCGGCGAGCCTGGTGCCGCCGCCGTAGCTGATCGAGCTCTGCACGTCCTCGCGCATCTCGCGCAGCGTGTCGGCCAGCTTGCCCTTGATCGGCTCGAGGATGCGCTTGCCTTCGACGTGCTTGTACTCGCCCTTGTTGAAGTCGCTCGCCGAGCCGTAGTACTCCTTGAACATCTGGCCGTCGACCTCGACGGTGCGGCCGGGCGACTCCTCGTGGCCGGCGAACAGCGAGCCGATCATCACCATCGAGGCGCCGAAGCGGATGCTCTTGGCGATGGCGCCGTGGTGGCGGATGCCGCCGTCGGCGATGATGGGATTGGTGGCGACGCGCGCGCACCACTTCAGCGCCGAGAGCTGCCAGCCGCCGGTGCCGACGCCGGTCTTGAGCTTGGTGATGCACACCTTGCCCGGGCCGACGCCGACCTTGGTGGCGTCGGCGCCCCAGTTCTCCAGGTCGATCACTGCCTCGGGCGTGGCCACGTTGCCGGCGATCACGAAGGCCTGCGGCAGCTTCTGCTTGATGTGCTCGATCATCTTGCGCACGCTCTCCGCATGGCCGTGGGCGATGTCGATGGTGATGTAGTCGGCGCCCACGCCCTCGAGCGCGAGGTGGTCGATCACCTGCACGTCGGCCGGCTTCACGCCGGAGCTGATCGAGACGTACAGGCCGCGCTCGCGCATGCGCCTGGCGAACGCGACGTTGTCGATCTCGAAGCGGTGCATCACGTAGAAGTAGCCGTTGGCGGCGAGCCACTGGGCAATGGGCTCGTCGAGCACCGTCTTCATGTTGGCCGGCACCACCGGCAGCTGGAAGCGGCGGCCGCCGAACTCGACCGAGGGGTCGCATTCGCTGCGGCTTTCCACGCGGCACTTGCGCGGCAGGAGAAGGATGTTGTCGTAGTCGAAGATTTCCATGGCAGCGGCTCCGTGAGGTCAAAGGCGAGCGCTTGACCTGGAAACCCGGTTCCGCCAAAAGAAAACCGGGCGCCAGAATTTGGGCCCGGTGCCGAATTCTACGCGGCCGCGCCCGGCGGTGCGAAGCACTGCGCCAGATCCACGCTGGCGCGGTGGCCGAGCGCGGCGCCGTGCTCGGCGAGCCAGCGCTGGGCCCGCGCGCGGCCGAGGTCGCGCAGCCGTTCGAGGAAGGGCAGGTGCGCGATCAGCCGGGTTTCCGACGACAGCGAGCCGAGGTCGTCGTGCGCGTCGATCAGGTGCGTGCGCAGCGCGCGTAGCCGTCGCTCGAGGCGGCCGATCGCGAACAGCGAGCGGCGCGCCTCGCGGTGCGCCTCGGCCAGCAGCGTGGCTTCGCGAAGGAAGCCGGCATTGAAGCTGAACTCCAGCGCGCGGGCGCGGATCTCCTCTGCCGTCATCGGCACGCCCTCGTGCGCGAGCGGGCTGAGCGCGACGATCAGCAGGTCGGTCGCGCCTTCGCGCACCAGCGGGAACAGCGCCGGGTTGGCGCTGTAGCCCCCGTCCCAGTAGGGCTCGCCGTCGATCACCACGGCGTGGTGCAGCGTCGGCAGGCAGGCCGAGGCCAGCGCCACGTTCACGCTCAGCTCGTCGTTGCCGAACAGGCGCAGCCGGCCGGTGGTTGCGTGGGTGGCGGCGATGAACAGGCGCGGCGCACGACGCGTGCGCAACCGCTCGAAGTCGATCTGCGCCGCGAGCACGTCGCGCAGCGGGTTCAGGCCGAGCGGGTTGAGCTGGTAGGGCGAGAACAGCCGCGTCCAGTGCATCAGCGCGCGCAGGCCCGGCGCGAGGCCGGGGCTCTCCGACGTGCCGACCAGCCACTGCTCGAACGGCACCTGCGTGCCCACGGCGCGCCAGAAGTCGTCGAGCGCGCGGCGGGCCCCTTCGGCGCCGCCGCGCACCCAGCCGTCGGCCAGCGCGAGTGCGTTCATCGCGCCCGCGCTGGTGCCACTGATGGCCTCGGGACGCAGCCGGCCGGATTCGAGCAGCGCGTCGAGCACGCCCCAGGTGTAGGCAC
>JAKOZT010000038.1 GCA_029779845.1 Pseudomonadota bacterium
TCACCATCGCCCGCAGATTGGCCTCGGTCATCGCGAGGTCCAGGCCGCGCAGGGCGTCGTTGCCGCCGAGTTCCACGACCAGCAGGGAGGGCGTGTGCTTGGCCAGCAGCGCGGGCAGGCGGCTGCGACCGCCGGCGGTGGTCTCGCCGCTGATGCTCGCATTGACGACGGCGCGTGGCGGCTTGAGCCCGCCGAGCTTCCGATCGAGCAGTCCGACCCAGCCGGCGCCGCGCTTCAGGCCGTACTCGGCCGAAAGGCTGTCACCGAGCACGAGGACCGGCCCGTCGCCGAGCCGGGCGGCGGGGGCCGCAAGGACCGGCGCGGGCAGCACGACCGAGGCTGCGATTACACTGGCGGCCCGCAGGCAGCGACGACGCGGCAGGGCGTGCTCGAGGGATTCCATGACGGCGATTATCGTTGAAGGCCTGACCAAGCGCGTGCGCGACGCGGACGGGATGCTGACTATCCTGGATGCGGCGAGCTTCGAGGTGCCGCGCGGCTCGACCACCGCGGTGGTGGGCGCATCGGGATCGGGCAAGTCGACCCTGCTGGGGCTGCTCGCGGGTCTGGACCTGCCCAGTGACGGACAGGTCACGGCGTTCGGGCAGCGCCTGTTCGAGCTGGACGAGGACGGTCGGGCCGCGTGGCGTGCGGCGAATGTCGGCTTCGTGTTCCAGACCTTTCAGCTGTTGCCGCAGATGACCGCGCTGGAGAACGTGATGCTGCCGCTCGAGCTGGCCGGGGACCGGCAGGCCGGCAGCGCGGCGCGGACGCTGCTCGGGCGCGTGGGGCTGGCCGATCGTGCGTCGCACTACCCGCGCACGCTGTCCGGCGGGGAGCAGCAGCGCGTCGCGCTGGCCCGGGCGTTCGCCGGCCGGCCGCCGCTGCTGTTCGCCGACGAGCCCACCGGGAGCCTGGATGCGGCCACCGGCGAGCGCATCGTCGAACTGATGTTCGAACTGAATCGCGACGCCGGGGCGACGCTGGTGCTGGTCACGCACGACGCGGCACTGGCCGCGCGCTGCGACCGGCGCATCGTGCTGAAGGCCGGACGGATCGACGCGCTCGCCTGAGCGGCGCCGGCAGCTCAGGCGCCGTTGGCCACGGCGCGTACCCAGTCGGGCAGTTCGCCTGCGCCCAGGCCGACCGAGCGGGGCAGCGCGATCTGTGCGCGCTCGCCTGCGCGTCCGTGCAGCCAGGCGGCCGAGGCGGCGGCGTCGAAGGGTGCGACGCGCTGGCCCAGCAGCGCCGCCACCATGCCTGCGAGCACGTCGCCCGTGCCGGCCACGCCCAGCGTGGGCGCCCCGCTGCCGATCAGGGCCCAGCGGCCATCGGGCGCCGCGATCACGGAACCCGCGCCCTTGAGCAACACCACCGCCTGCGTGCGGTCCGCCAGCGTGCAGGCGGCGGCGATGCGATCGGCCTGCACCGTGGCGGTGTCGCAGGCGAGCAGCCGTGCCGCTTCGAGCGGATGCGGGGTGAGCACCGTGCCTGCGGCACGCGCCTGCAGCGCCAGGCCTCGCGACGGATCGGCCGCGATCAGCGTCAGCGCGTCGGCGTCGAGGACGGCCGGGCAGGGGGCGGCCAGCGCGCGATGCACGCCGTCGATCGCCGCGGGCGATCGACCCAGGCCGCAACCGATCGCCAGGGCGTCGCAGCCCGTGGCGCCGTCTTCCCAGGCACGGGTCATCCAGTGCGGGTGAGCCGGATCGAACAGCGGGCCGTCGGGCGTGGCGACGAACACCTTGCCGGCCCCCAGCGCGTGGGCGCCGCCGGCAGCCAGCAGGGCTGCGCCCTGCATCGTCGCGGCGCCGCCGAGGATCGCGACGCTGCCCCAGCGGCCTTTGTGGCTGTCGCGCGGGCGAGGCTGCAGGCAGCGACGGGCCGCGGTCTCGTCGATCAGTCGGCCGTCGGGGGCGCACGGCGGGACGCCGAGATCGTCGACGATGAGCGCGCCGACGTGGTCGAGCGCCGCGCCGGTGTGAAGGCCGGGCTTGTCGGCGAGCAAGGTGACCGTGAGCGTGGCCCGGACCGCCGGCGCATCGTGGCCGCCGACGACGGTGCCGCGGTCGGCGTCGATGCCCGACGGCACGTCGACCGCCACCACCGGGCAGCCGCTCGCCGTGATCCGGGCGACGGCCTGCGCGGCAGCGCCCGCGATCGGTCGAGCCAGCCCGATACCGAACAGACCATCGATCACGATGCAGGCGCCGGCGAGGGCCGACTCCAGGATCGCGGCGTCGTCGGACGGCCCCTGGGCGGACGTCCAGGCCTGGCGCACCGGCGTGCCGTCCGGATCCGGCGCTGCGGCAGCGACGGGGCCCAGCGGCGCGTAACCGGCGACCCGCCAGCCCCGTTCGCCCAGCATCAGCGCGGCGAGCAGCGCGTCGGCGCCGTTGTTGCCGGGGCCGGCCAGCGCCAGCACGGTGGGGGGCGCAGGCATGGCCCGGGCCAGACGCTCGACCTGCGCGGTCAGGGCCGCGGCGGCGCGCCGCATCAGCGCACCGGGCGGACGCGCGGCCAGCGCCTCGTGCTCGAGGCGGCGGACCGTGTCGACCCGGTAAAGCCCGGTCATGGCGTCCTCAGAAGGCCTTGCCCATCACGTAGTCGGGCAGCCAGGTGACCGTCTCCGGGAACACCGCGATGATCGCGATGCACACCAGCAGGCAGCCGAAGAAGGGCAGGGCCGCCTTGGCGATCACGTTGGAGTCCTTGCCCGTCATGTTCTGCAGCACGAACAGGTTGAAGCCCACCGGCGGCGTGACCTCGGCGATCTCCACCAGCAGCACGATGAAGATGCCGAACCACACCAGGTCGAAGCCGGCCTGCTGGATCATCGGCAGCACCACCGCGCTGGTCAGCACGATCATCGAGATGCCGTCCAGCGCGGTGCCGAGCACGAGGTAGACCAGCGTCAGCACGGCGATCAACGCGTAGGGGCTCAGGTGCATCGCGTTGACCCACTCGGCCAGCTCGCGCGGGATGCCGGTGAAGGCCATCGTCTTGGTCAGGTACGAGGCGCCGGCGAGGATGAACATGATCATGCACGAGGTGCGCGTCGTGCCCATCAGGCCTTCCCGGAAGTTCTTCCAGGTCAGCGAGCGGCTCCACGCCGCCAGCGCCAGCGAGCCCAGCACGCCGTAGGCGGCGCACTCGGTGGCGGTGGCCCAGCCGGCGATCAGCACCCAGCAGATGAAGACGATCAGCGCCGCGCAGGGGATCAGGTTGCGCGAGCGGCGCAGCTTCTCGCGCCAGGTGCTCGGCGCATCGGCCGCGGGCACGCGCTCGGGGTGCCGCAGGCTCCACCACGCGATGTAGCCGGAGAACAGCAGCATCAGCAGCGCGCCGGGCAGGAAGCCGGCCAGGAAGATGCGGATGATGGAGGCGTCGGCCGCCACCGCGTAGACCACCATCGTGATCGACGGCGGGATCAGGATGCCCAGCGTGCCGGCGGTGGCCAGCGAGCCCAGCGCGATGCGCTCGTCGTAGCCGCGCTTGAGCAGTTCGGGCAGGGCGACCTTGCTGATCGTCGCGCAGGTGGCCGCCGACGAGCCCGACACCGAGCCGAAGATGCCGCAGCCGAGGATGGTGGTGTGCATCAGCCGGCCCGGGATGCGGTTCAGCCAGGGGCGCAGGCCTTCGAACATCTCTTCCGACAGCCGCGTGCGGAACAGGATCTCGCCCATCCAGATGAACAGGGGCAGGGCGGCCAGCTCCCACGAGGCGTTGCTCTCCCAGAAGGCCGAGAACAGGTTCTTGCCCGGCTGCGTGCTGGTGAAGAAGGCCTGCCCGACCCAGCCGCAGATGGCCAGCGTCATCGCGATCCACACGCCGCCGGCCAGCAGCACCAGCATCAGCGCGAGCAGCACGGCGCCGACGACGAGGATGTCCATCGTGCCGGCCTCAGACCTCGGAGGAGAAGTCGCCGTGGGCGTGGCGCTCTTCCACCGCGACCACGTAGCTCGGCCGCGCGCCGCGCAGCACGATGACCAGTTCGTCGAGCAGCGCCACCCACAGCAGCACCGCGCCGAGCGCGAAGCTGGTCTGCGGTATCCACAGCGGGATCGGCAGCAGGCCCTGCGCGATGTCGTTGAAGCGCCAGCTCTCCCAGGTGAAGGCCAGCGCCGACCAGGCGAGGTAGGCCACCGCGACGCAGCCGATGGCCAGCGCGGCGATCTCCAGCGCGCGCCGCGCGCCGTCGCCCAGGTGCTCGAGCAGCAGCGTCACGCGCACGAAGTCGCCGTGCTTGAAGGCGTGCGGCATCGCCAGGAACGCCGCCGCCGCGCAGCACCACGCCACCACGTCGTTGACCGCGCCGGTGTGCACGCCGAACTCGCGCAGCACGCTCTGGCCGAGCATCAGCACGGCGATCAGCAGCACAAAAACCGCCGCCAGCGCGCCGGCGCCGAGGTAGATCGCATCGAGCGCGCGGCGCATGGGACGGCGGGTATCAGCTCACTTGGCGCGGTAGGCCTTGACGATCGCCTGCCCGTCGGGGCCGGCGCGCTTTTCCCAGTCGGCCAGCATCACGCCGCCGACCTGCTGCAGGTCGCCCACCAGCTTGGGCGCCGGCGCGACGATCTTCATGCCCTTTTCGGCCAGCGCGGTCTTGTACCAGTTGTTCTTCTCCTCGCTGACCTTCCAGCCGCGCGCCTCGGCGTCGGCGGCGGCCTTGCGCACGGCGTCCTGCGTGGGCTTGTCGAGCGCGTCGAAGGCGGCCTTGTTGACGATCACCGCGTTCTTCGGCAGCCAGGCCTGGGTGTCGTGGAAGAACTTCAGGCTCTCGTAGGTCTTGCTGTCGTAGCCGGTGGAGCCGGAGGACATGTAGGAGTCGACCACGCCGGTGGCGAGCGCCTGCGACAGCTCGGCCGCCTGGATGGTGACCGGCTGCGCGCCCACCAGCTCGGCGATCTTCGCGGTGGCCGGGCTGTAGGCGCGCCACTTCAGGCCGCGCATGTCGACCACCGAGGCGATCTCCTTCTTCGCGTAGATGCCCTGCGGCGGCCACGCCACCGTGTACAGCAGCATCAGGCCCTGCGCGCCGAGCAGCTTGTCGAGCGCGGGCTTCTGCGCGTCGGCGAGCTTGCGCGCCTGCGCGTAGCTGGTGGCCAGGAAGGGGATGCCGTCGGCGCCGAAGATCGGGTTCTCGTTCTCGAAGTTGACCAGCAGCACCTCGCCGATCGGCGCCTGCCCGCCCTGCACCGCGCGCTTGATCTCGTTGGCCTTGAAGAGGGATGCGTTGGCGTGCACCGTGATCTTGAGCTTGCCGGCCGTGGCCTTGTCGACGTCGGCGGCGAACTGGGCGAGGTTCTCGGTGTGGAAGTTGGTGGCCGGGTAGGCGGCCGGCAGATCCCACTTCGTCTGCGCGAAGGCGGCGGCCGGAAGGGCCAGCGCGAGCAGCGCGGCGGCGTTCAGCGTGCGGCGGCGGATGCGAGAGATCGGCGACATGCGGTGCTCCTGAAGGCGCGAGGGGTAGGGCCGAAGTGCGTTGCAGTCTAGGGAACGTTCCGATAAATTGTCAATAAATCTTCAATGTTTCGGGGTAATCACCCATGAGCGCACGGACGGCTGCAAAGCCCTCGGCCAAGACGCTTGCAAGGAACGCGCCGCCCCGCCGGAGGGCGCCGCGCGGCATCGTCTCGTCGTCGCACCTGGTGTCGCCGCGCAGCGTCGAGCTGTCGGAGCTGGAGTTCGGGCTGATCGTCGCGTGGAACGCCTTCTCGCGCTGGGCGATGCGCTGCATGGCCGCCGCCGGCTGCCCCGACCTGACCATCACCGACGTGCTGGTGCTGCACCACATCAACCACCGCGCGCGCAACAAGAAGCTGGCCGACATCTGCTTCGTGCTGAACTACGAGGACACCCACGTGGTCGCCTACTCGCTGAAGAAGCTGGTGGCCGCCGGGCTCGCGCAGGGCGACCGGCAGGGCAAGGAAGTCTTCTACAGCCCGACGCCGGCGGGCGAGACGGCGGTGGCCAAGTACCGCGAGGTGCGCGAGCGCTGCCTCGTCGACAACCTCGACACCGCGCGCAACGCCGACATCGGCGAGATGGCCAAGCTGCTGCGCACCATGTCCGGGCTCTACGACCAGGCGGCGCGTGCCGCCACATCGCTATGAATCAGGCATCGCGCTGGCAGTTCTGGATCGACCGCGGCGGCACCTTCACCGACATCGTCGGCAAGCGGCCCGACGGTTCGCTGGTGACGCACAAACTGCTGTCGGAGAACCCCGAGCAGTACCGCGACGCGGCGGTGGCCGGCATGCGGCACCTGCTCGGCCTGGGCGCTGGCGAGCCGATCACGCCCGATCTCGTCGAGTGCGTGAAGATGGGCACCACGGTGGCCACCAACGCGCTGCTCGAGCGCAAGGGCGAACCGACGCTGCTGGTCATCACCAAGGGTTTCCGCGACGCGCTGCGCATCGCCTACCAGGACCGGCCGCGCCTGTTCGAGCGCCACATCGTGCTGCCCGAGCTGCTCTACACGCGGGTGATCGAGGCGCAGGAGCGCGTCGGCGCCGACGGCGAGGTGATCGAGCCGCTGGACGAAGACCATCTGCGCGAGCGCCTCTGGGCCGCCCACGACGCCGGGCTGCGCAGCGTGGCGATCGTCTTCATGCACGGCTGGCGCCACCCGGCGCACGAGCAGGCGGCCGCCTTCGTGGCGCGCTCGCTCGGCTTCACGCAGATCAGCGTGTCGCACCAGGTCAGCCCGCTGATGAAGCTGGTCAGCCGCGGCGACACCACGGTGGTCGACGCCTACCTCTCGCCCATCCTGCGCCGCTACGTCGAGCAGGTGGCCGCCGAGATGCCGGGCGTCAAGCTGTTCTTCATGCAGAGCAGCGGCGGTCTGGCCGATGCGCGCGCCTTCCAGGGCAAGGATGCGATCCTCTCCGGGCCGGCGGGCGGCATCGTCGGCATGGTGCGCACCGCGCAGCTGGCGCGAACCGACCTCGGCAGCGACAAGGTGATCGGCTTCGACATGGGCGGCACGTCCACCGACGTGAGCCACTTCGCCGGCGAGTTCGAGCGCGCCTTCGAGACGCAGGTGGCCGGCGTGCGCATGCGCGCGCCGATGATGAGCATCCACACGGTGGCGGCGGGCGGCGGCTCGATCCTCTCGTTCGACGGCGCGCGGCTGCGCGCCGGTCCCGAGAGCGCCGGCGCGAACCCCGGCCCGGCCTGCTACCGGCGCGGCGGGCCGCTGGCAGTGACCGATGCGAACGTGATGGTCGGCAAGATCCAGCCGAAGTGGTTCCCGAAAGTGTTCGGCCCGCATGCCGACGAGCCGCTGGACCGCGACATCGTCGTCGCGAAGTTCACCGAGCTGGCCGCGCGCATCGAACAGGCCACCGGCACCCAGCGCACGCCGGAGCAAGTCGCCGAAGGCTTCATCGACATCGCGGTGGGCGCGATGGCCAACGCGATCAAGAAGATCTCGGTGGCGCGCGGCTACGACGTCACGCGCTACACGCTGCAATGCTTCGGCGGCGCCGGCGGCCAGCATGCCTGCCGCGTGGCCGACGCGCTGGGCATGGACCGCGTGTTCGCGCACCCGCTGGCCGGCGTGCTCTCGGCCTACGGCATGGGGCTGGCGGACCAGAGCGTGATGCGCGAAGCCGCCGTGGAGGCGAAGCTCGGCGCCGAGGCGCTGCCCACCGTGGCGCAGCGCCTCGATGCGCTGGCCGCGCAGGCCGAAGCCGAGCTGCGCCGCCAGGGCGTGGCCAGCGGCGCATCGCGCACGCACCGGCGTGTGCACGTGCGCTACGAAGGCACCGATGCGGCGCTGGTGGTGCCGTTCGGAACGCTGGCCGAGATCGAAGCGGCCTTCGAAGCCGCCTACCGCCAGCGCTTCGCCTTCCTGATGAAGGAGCGCGCGCTGGTGGTCGAGGCGGTGTCGGTGGAAGCGGTGGGCGCGGGCGACGCGCCGGCCGAGCCGGCGCAGGCCCTGCAAGCGCCGGCGCCGATGCCCGCCGCCGAGACGGTGAAGCTCTTCAGCGGCGGCCGCTGGCACGACGCCGCGCTGGTGCGGCGCGAGGCGGCCAAGCCGGGCCTCTTCATCGACGGGCCGGCGATCATCGCCGAGCGCAACGCCACCACCGTGGTCGAGCCCGGCTGGCGCGCCCGCGTCACCGCGCTCGACCACCTGGTGCTCGAACGGGTGCAGCCGCGCGAAGCGCGCCGCGCGATCGGCACCACGGTCGACCCTGTGATGCTGGAGGTCTTCAACAACCTCTTCATGAACATCGCCGAGCAGATGGGGCTGCAGCTGCAGAACACCGCCTACTCGGTGAACATCAAGGAGCGGCTGGACTTCTCCTGCGCGCTGTTCGACGCCGAGGGCAACCTGATCGCCAACGCGCCGCACATGCCGGTGCACCTGGGCTCGATGAGCGAGTCGATCAAGACGGTGATCGCGCGCAACGCCGGCGCGATGCGGCCGGGCGACGTCTACGCGCTCAACGATCCCTACCACGGCGGCACGCACCTGCCCGACGTGACGGTGGTGACGCCGGTGTTCGACGAAGCGGGGCAGAGCATCCTCTTCTACGTGGGCTCGCGCGGCCACCACGCCGACATCGGCGGCAGCACGCCGGGCTCGATGCCGCCGTTCTCGACGCGCATCGAGGAGGAGGGCGTGCAGCTCGACAACGTCAAGCTGGTGGAAGGCGGGCGGCTCCGCGAAGCCGAGATGCTGGCGCTGCTCGCCGGCGGCGAGTTCCCCTCGCGCAACCCGCAGCAGAACCTCGCCGACCTGAAGGCGCAGATCGCCGCCAACCAGAAAGGCGTGCAGGAGCTGCGCAGGATGGTGGCCCAGTTCGGCCTCGAGGTCGTGCAGGCCTACATGCGCCACGTGCAGGACAACGCCGAGGAGTCGGTGCGGCGCGTGATCACGAAGCTGAAGGACGGCGCCTTCACGCTGCCGCTGGACAACGGCGCACAGATCAGCGTGGCGATCCGCGTGAACGCCGCCGAGCGCAGCGCCGAGATCGATTTCAGCGGCACCAGCGCGCAGCTGGAGAACAACTTCAACGCGCCGACCGCGGTGTGCATGGCGGCCGTGCTGTACGTGTTCCGCACGCTGGTCGGCGACGACATTCCACTGAACGCTGGCTGCCTGAAGCCCTTGAAGGTGATCATCCCCGAAGGCTCGATGCTCAACCCGCGCCCGCCGGCATCGGTGGTGGCAGGCAACGTCGAAACCTCGACCTGCATCACCAACGCGCTCTATGGCGCGCTCGGTGCGATGGCCGCCGGCCAGTGCACGATGAACAACTTCACCTTCGGCAACGAGCGCCACCAGTACTACGAAACGATCTCCGGCGGCAGCGGCGCGGGGCCGGGCTTCAACGGCACCAGCGTCGTGCAGACCCACATGACCAACTCGCGCCTGACCGACCCCGAGGTGCTGGAGTTCCGCTTCCCGGTGCGGCTGGAGAGCTATGCGATCCGCGCCGGTTCCGGCGGCGCGGGGCAGTGGAAGGGCGGCGACGGCGGCGTGCGCCGCGTGCGCTTCCTCGAAGCGATGACCGCGTCCATCCTCTCCAACGGCCGCGTGCACGGCGCCTTCGGCATGGCCGGCGGCGCGGACGGACAGCCGGGCGCGAACCGCGTCGAGCGTGCCGACGGGCGCGTCGAGAAGCTCGGCCACATCGGCTCGGTGCAGATGAACCCGGGCGACGTGTTTGTGATCGAGACGCCGGGCGGCGGCGGCTACGGCGCGCCGGGCTGACGCGCACCGCGCGATGCTGCTCAAGCTGCTGCTGGTCGCCGCCTCGGCGCTGCTGGCGTCGCTGGTGGCGCGGCGCTTCGGCCATGCTGTGGGCGGCACGCTCGCCGGCATGCCGATGATCGCCGGCCCGATCATGGGCTTCGTGCTGTGGGCTGCGCCGATCGAAGGCGTGCGCGCGATCGCGCTGGCCACGCTGGTGTGCGTGCCGGCCACGGTGGCGCATCTGATCGTGTTCGCGTGGAGCGCGACGCGGCTGCCGTGGTGGCTGGCGCTGGCGCTGGCCAACCTCGCGTTCTTCAGCCTCGGCGCGCTGCTGCCGCTGCTCGGGTTGCCGGCGTGGCTGGTCTGCGCACTGGCACTCGCGGCGCTGGCGCTCGGCGGGGCGCCGATGCCGCGCCTGCCGGTCGCGCCCGGCGCGGTCGACATCCCGAACGTCGAGCTGGCCTGCCGCGTCGCCGCGGCGATGGGGGTCGCGTGGCTGATCATCCGCAGCGCCGGCGTCGCGCCGGCGGCGCTCAGCGGTCTGCTGCTGGCCGTGCCGATCACCGGCAACGTGCTGCCCTGCTTCACGCTGCCGCGCTACGGCGCCGCTGCCACGGTGGCGCTGCTGCGCGGCTTCGTGCGCGGGCTGTCGGGCTTCGGCGCTTTTTTCGTCACGCTCTACCTCGGCCTCGCGGCCTGGCCCGCCGCGGCGGCGTATGCGCTGGCCTGGGTGGCGGCGCTCGCGGTGGCCAGCGGCCTGTACCTGCTGCAGCAGCGCCGCCTCGCGCCTGCGCATAGACTCGCCGACCGATGAAACTCCAACCCGCTCCCAATTCGATCTTCGGCCTGCTGCTGCGCTCGCCGTGGTGGTATGCGCTGGTGGTGGCGCTGCTGCTCGGCGCCGCGCTGGCCGCGCTGATGCCCGAACGCCTGCGCGGCGTCGGCGTGCTGACCAGCCTGCCGTTCGTCGTGATCGCCGCGATCGCCTTCAAGCGCCAGCGCGGCCGCCCGAACGCCGCGCAGATCGAAGCAGCCCGCGCTGCGCTCCAGACGATGCCCTGGCCCGAGTTCGCCGCGCTGCTCGAACAGGCTTTCGTGCGCGACGGCAACCGCGTCGAGCGCCTGAGCGATGACGCCGCCGATTTCGAAGTCGAACGCGCCGGCCGCCGCATGGTGGTCAGCGCGCGGCGCTGGAAGTCGGCCCGCACCGGCCTGGAACCACTGCGCACACTGCAGGCGCTGCGCGAACAGCGCGGCACGCCCGACGCGCTGTGCATCGCGCTGGGCGAACTGAGCGAACCCGCCGCGGCCTACGCGGCCAAGCAGCGCATCGAGGTGTGGCGCGCGGGGGAACTGGCGCAGGGATTGCGGGGGTTGCTGCCGTAGTTCGGCGCGGCTTCAGCGGTTCGACTTCACGAAGCTCGGGCGCTCCATCGGCCGCACGGCGACCGGCAGGCTGGCGGCGATTTCGACGCCGCGCACGTTGAGCCTTGTCCGCTCCGCCGTCAGCGACTCGATCGTGGCCCGGATGCCGGCCTTCGATCCACTGGCCCACGAAGGGTCGACAGGAAACTCCTTGTCGAGGATCGCGAGCAGGCGCTGCTCCTGCTCCAGAGCGGTGTCCAGGGCCGTCATGCGCGCCTGCAATTCGGCCAATTCGGCGCGCAGCCGTTGGAGGTCCGAGGCGTTCATGGATTCAGCAGCCAGACCAGCCCTTGCGCGGACGAGTCGACCTGCAGAAGAGGGTTGCCGCCGCACAGCGCGGCGATCGAGATCTCCTTGGCCCTGCGTTGAGCGCGATAGCGGACGGAAGCCGTGCCGTCGTCGAAGGCGCAAGGCGCCGACACGGTATCGAGCCAGTTCGTTTCTCTGGAGGTTCGAAGCACTCGATCGCGCAGGGCCGGATCGGTTCGGATCGGATCGACGCGAACCAGCCAGACGAGCTGGCGGGCGATGGCAAGCGACGCGTGCCTCAGGAGCTCGCGGTATCGGTTCTGCTCGCTCCACCAGTCGACGACCGGCGCGAACCCGGATGTCGAACTCGCGGGTTCGGCGCCGTAGAAGGTGACCACCTGCTGCAGCACCGTCTGGCTCGCCGGGTCGTGGTAGACGAGATTGGCGGTGACCTTGGGTGTGTAGATGGGATTCTGGAATTTCCACAGGCCGTGTCGAAGCTGAACCGTGACCCGGATGTCTCTCGGCGCCGCCGGCGCGCCGGCAGCCGTTGCACCGACTGCCCGCGAGAGGCGCCTGACTTCATTGTCGATCTCGGCGGCGATGTCGACGTCGGAAACGCTCCTGCCCACCCGATCGGAGAACTCGATGTGGTCGCCATCGGGAATGCGGTCGAGCAGATGGATCAAGCCGGCGGTGACCACGCTCACCGCGGCAGCGCTTCCCGGCGAGACGCCTCGGCCGCTTGGCACCGGCAGCGGCTCCCGGGGCGTCGTGCGCGGCTGTGTCGGATCCGGCCAGTGCACTGTCTGCACCGAGAGTTGTTCCGTGCCCGTGAAGAGCGGAGCCGGGGTGCCGGTGGCGACGCATGCGGCCAATGCGCAGGGCGCCAGGACGGCCAGAACTGCGCGAAGAGGTCTTGCGGCCGGATTCCTGGCATGCATGATCGGATTGGCGCCGCGAGGCCTCGTCTGGATGACGGCGGAACTTACCAGATGCGGTCGGCAGCGGGCGTGTCGCCGTTGCTCACGCCGCCTGCTGCCCCGCCAGCGCCTCGCGCACCAGCGCCGCCATGCGCTCCAGGCTGTGCTCCTTGAGCAGCACGCCGCGCACGCCGAGCGCGCGGGCGCGCGCCAGCAGCTCCTCGGTGACGTAGCCCGAGGTGATGATCACCGGCAGCCCCGGCGCCGTCGCGGCAAGATGCTCGGCCACGCCCAGGCCCGACAGGCCAGGCATGTTGTAGTCGGTGATCACCAGCGCGTGCGAGCGCGGCGACTCGCGCACCGCCTCGATCGCCGCCAGCCCGCTGGCCACGCGCGTCACCGCGTAGCCGGCGCGCCGCAGCAGCGCCTCGGTGGTCAGGCCCACCACCTCGTCGTCGTCGGCCAGCAGGATGCGCTCGCCGCGCCCGGGCGGCGCCGCGCTGGCGTGCACGGCGCTCGCGGGCGCGTTGGCCGGCGCCTCGCGCAGCGGCAGCAGCACGTCGATGCGCGTGCCCCGCCCGGGCGTGCTGTCCACCGCGATGCGCCCGCCGCTGCCGGTGACGATGCCGTGCACCACCGCCAGGCCGAGGCCGGTGCCTTCGCCCACCGGCTTGGTGGTGAAGAAGGGCTCGAAGATGCGCGCGCGCGTGGCCTCGTCCATGCCGCTGCCGTCGTCGATCACCGACAGGCGCGCCTGGTTCTCCGCCGCGTGCGCCAGCTCGACGCGGATGCGCCCGCTGTGCGCGGGCAGCGCCTGCAGCGCGTTGGTGCACAGGTTCAGCAGCACCTGCTGGATCTGGCCGGCGTCGACTTCCACCCAGAGCGGCTCGGCCTCGAGCTGAGCCTCCAGCGCCGCCGAGGCCGGCAGCGTGGAGCGCAGCAGCGCGAGCGCCTCTTCCACCAGCGGCGCGAGCGGCTGCACCTCGCGCTGCTGCGGCAGGCGGCGGCTGAAGGCGAGGATCTGCTGCACCAGCGCGCGCGCCCGCGCCGCGGCCTGCTGCGCCAGCGCCAGCGGGCGCTGCACGGCGTGGCCGTCGCCCAGATCCTCGCGCGCGATCGCCAGGTTGCCGAGGATCACCGCCAGCACGTTGTTGAAGTCGTGCGCCACGCCGCCGGCCAGCGTGCCGATCGATTCCATCTTCTGCGCTTCCTGCAGGCGCGTCTCGAGCGCGCGCTGCTGCGCCTGCGCGGCGTGCACCGGGCCGAGGTCGCGCGCGATGGTCGACAGCCGCGTGACCTCGCCGCCGGCGTCGCGCAGGCACACGATCACCTGCGACACCGGCAGTTCGCGCCCGTCGGCGCAGGCGATGGCGAGCTGGCCGGCCCACACGCCGTTGCGCGTGGCCGCCGGCATGCCCACTTCGAGCACGGTGCGCTGCGCCCACGGCGGGTGGCAGTGCGCGAAGCTCAGGCCGGCGATGTCGTCGTGATCGGAGAGGCCCAGCATGCGCCGCGCCGCGCGGTTCAGGAAGGTCAGCCGGCCCTGCGGGTCGGCCGAGCCGACGAAGTCCGGCGTGGCGTCGAGGATGGCAGTCAGCTCGGCCTGCTGCGCGGCGGCGCGTTCGCGCTCGGTGACGTCGCGCACGATCAGGCTGGCGGCGGCCAGGCCGTCGGCTTCGGCGTACAGCGTGGTCGACACCTCGGCCTCGAAGGCGCTGCCGTCGGCGCGGCGCATGCGCAGCTGGCCGGCGGCGCGGCCGTCGCGGCTGCGCGCCGCCAGCAGCGGCGCGAGGCGCGTGTCGGCGAGGTCGACCAGGCCGTCGCGGCCGAGCGCGCGCAGCCGCTCCTCGCCGCAGCGGAACAGCGCGCAGGCCGCCGCGTTGGCGGCCAGCACGGTGCCGTCGGGGCGGGTGCGCAGCACCGCGTCCATGCTGTGCTCGAACAGCATGCGAAAGCGCTGCTCGCTCTCGTGCAGGCTGCGCGTCTCGGTGAGCAGCCGGCTGGTGGCCTCCTGCACCTTGCGCGCCGCCTGCGCGTGCGAGCGCACCAGCACGTGGGTGATGCCCGCCAGCGTGGCCGACAGCAGCACGCCGAGCAGCACCGCCAGCGCGCTGGCGGCGTCGACGGGCGGCGCGGCGGCGCCTTCGAGCACGCCGACCTCGACGTCCCAGCGCCGGTCGGCCACCGGCAGCGCGAAGCTCTGCAGCGGCCCGTGCGCGGCGCGGCGCGCGCCGGCAAGGTGCCAGTCGCTGTCGAACACCAGCGCGGGGCGGCCGTCCTGCGCCGCGCGGACGTCGGTGATGCGCACGTGCAGCCACTTGCGCTGCTCGGGCGTGATCACGCCGCGCAGCAGCTCGCCGGTGCGAAACGCGATGCCGACCACGCCGTCGGCCTGGCGCAGCCGCTCGGCCTCGTCGGCCGGCGGCTGCGGCGTGGCATAGGTGGCGGCGCGGATCACCACGCTGGTCAGCGCCGGCGCCATCGGGCCGTCGCGGTCGCGCGCCAGCAGCAGCGGGCCGGTGGCGACGTAGCCGCCGCTGCGCAGCGCCGCGTCGACCTCGTTGCGGTAGCGCTGGTCGGGGTCGAACAGGTCGTAGCCGAAGGTCAGCGGGTCGCTCGGCTGCACGTGGCGGATCACCATGTGGTCGGGGCGCGTGCCGGGCGGGCGTGTGTCGAAGTCGGGGTGGCCCTCGGCGTAGCGGCTGCGGTCGGCGCGCACGCGTGCCACGTAGGCGGCGCGCTCCTCGCCGCTCACGCGCTGCGCGATGAACGTCAGCGCCAGGCCGGGGAAACGGCGCTCGAGCGAGAGCGTCTCGACGTAGCGCGCGAAGGCGGCGTCGTCGATCGCGTCCGCGCCCGCGGCGAAGGCGCGCAGGCCGGGCAGCGTGTCGACGTAGCCCTGCACGCGCCCGGCGAGCGCCTGCACGAGGTGGTCGGCATGGCGCTCCAGGCGTGCGCGCTGCGCGGCGCTCTCGCGCTGCCAGGCCCACGCCGCCAGCGCGGCGGTGAGCCCCAGGCCGACGATCAGCACCGCCGGCGCCAGCCAGTGCAGCAGCGCATGCGGCTGGGCGGCGACAGATGCGGCGGGGCGGTCGGGCACGGGCAAGGCGGCGGTTCGAAGCGCCGATGCTGCCGCAGATCGGGGCATTTGCAAGCGCTCCGATGGCTCTTGAATGCACGAGCGTGGCGATGCCGCGACCGCCGCTCGATCACGCGCGAGCAGAAAACTCACTTGTGCGAGGCCGCGGCGCGCGGGCAGCGCGGCCCGCTACCATCCGCCCGCGATGAAACGTCTGCTGCTGCTCGGCGCCGGCCCGGCCCATCTCCATCTGCTGCGCGCGCTGGCTGGCGAGGCGCTGCCGGGCACCGAGGTGGCGCTGGTGGCGCCCGGGCCGCACGCGGTCTGCCCCGGCATGCTCGCAGGCCACGTGGCCGGCGAGCTGACGCTCGACCAGTGCAGCGTGGCGCTCGTGCCGCTGGCCGAGCGCGCCGGCGTGCGCCTGCTGCAGGCGGCGGCCACCGGCATCGACAGCGCCGCGCGCAGCGTGGCGCTGGCCGATGGCCGCACGCTGCCCTACGACGCGCTCAGCCTGGACCTCGCCGCGACGATGGAGCGCGACGCCATCGCCGGCGCGCGCGAACACGGCCTGTTCCTGCGCCCGGCCGAGGCCTTCGCGCCGCTGTGGCTGCGCATGCTCGACCTCGCCGAGAGCCGGCCGATGTGCGTGGTGGTGGTCGGTGCGGACGTGGCGGGCGTGGAGATGGCGCTGGCCTTGCAGCAGCGCCTGGGCGAGCGCTCGCGCGTCAGCCTGGTCAGCGGCGGCGCGCTGCTGCCCGGGCGCGCCGAGGCGCTGCGCCAGCGCGTGCTGCGCGCGCTCAGGCGCGCCAGGATCACGCTGCTCGAGGACGAATGCGTCGAGATCACCGCGCGGCACGTGGTGCTCGGCCGCGGTACGCGCGTTGCCTGCGATGCCGCGCTGATGGCGCTGCCGGAACGCGCGCCGCCCTGGCTGGGCGCGAGCGGCCTGGCGCTCGACGAGCAGGGTTTCGTCGCCACCGGCGCGACGCTGCAAAGCCGCTCGCACCCCGAGGTGTTCGCTGCCGGCACCGATGCGCGCGCCGCCGCGGCGCTGGCATTGAACCTGCGCCGCTTCCTGGCCGGCGGCGCGCTGCTGCTCTCGGCGCCGGCGGCGCGCCGGCTCGAACTGATCGGCAGCGGCGAGCGCCGTGCCATCGCCGCCTGGGGCGGCTGGGCGCTCGAGGGCCGCTGGGCGTGGCGCTGCAAGCGGCGGCGCGAGCGGGCTTTCGTCGACGCGCACCGCGCCTGAGCGGCTGGGCCAGAATCCCCCATCAGCCGCAACGAACCGGAGAACATCATGACCCCCCTGCACCTCGCCGCCGACGACGGCAAGAAACCCGCCGAGGCCGGCCCCGGCCGCATCGAGGAACAACTCGCCTTCAAGTCGCGCTACGTGCTGGTGTTCGGCGAGATCGACGACAAGCTCGCGCTGGCGACCTGCCGGCGCCTGCTGGCGCTGTCGGAAGACTCCGACGCGCCGATCACGATGCTGATCTCCTCGCCCGGCGGCCACGTCGAATCGGGCGACGCCATCCACGACATGATCCGCTTCGTGCGCGCGCCGGTCACCACCGTGGGCAGCGGCTGGGTGGCCAGCGCCGGCGCGCACATCTTCCTCGCGCCGCCCAAGGAGCGCCGCCTGTGCCTGCCCAACACGCGCTTCATGATCCACCAGCCGGCCGGCGGCGCGGGCGGCCAGGCCACCGACATCGCCATCCAGGCCAAGGAGATCCTGCGCACGCGCGAGCGCATCGCGCGCGTGATCGCCGCGCAGACCGGCCGCCCCTACGAGACCGTGGTGTCCGACATGGAGCGCGACTTCTGGATGAGCGCGGCCGAGGCGGTCGAGTACGGCATCGTCGCGCGCATCATCGAGCGGCAGTCGCAGATCGGCGCTTGACTCTACGCAGGCTGCGGCCCCTCGTAGCCCTCGACGATGATCACGTCGGCCGTCGACACCGGCTGGCGGATCGCCAGCGCGCGCCGGTACTCGGGCGAATGCCAGCAGTCCAGCGCCGCCTGGTAGCTGGGGAACTCGATCACCACGTTGCGCGATCGCGAGGCGCCCTCGGGGTTCTCGAAGCGGCCGCCGCGCACCAGGAAACGCGCGCCGTATTTCGCGAAGGCGGCCGCGTTGGCGGCGACGTAGTCCTTGTAGCGCTCGGCGTCGGCGACGTCGACGCGCGCGATCCAGTAGCCCTTGGGCATGCTTCTTCTCCTTTCGGGGCCGTCAGCCGCGCGGGCGCTGCACGACCTGGAACTCGTTGCCGTCCGGGTCGCGCAGCGTGGCCAGCGTGCCGCCCCAGAACTGCCGTTGCGGCGCGCTCGCGAAGACCACGCCGCGCGCGCGCAGGTCCTGCTGCGCGACGTGGATGTCGCCCACCTGGAACGACAGTCCGGTGACGCGGCCGACCAGCGCCTGCATCTCGGCCGGCGCCTCGGCGCCCACCGCCTCGACCACCAGTTCGCAGTTGCCGGCGTTGAACACGCACCAGCCGCGCGCGAGATCCTGCGCGTGCGGCCTCAGGCCGAGCGCCTCGGCGTAGAAGCGCCGCGCGAGCGCGATGTCGCGCACGTAGACATGGGCGGTGTTGAGGTTCACGCCGGCAGTCTAGCCGGCCGCGCCGGCGCCTCAGTACGAGGAGGCGCCGGTGTACTTCTGCTCGAGCAGCGCACGCCACTCGACGAGGATGGCCGCGACGCGCCGTGCATGGCTGGGGCGCGGCGCGATGCCGAGGAGCTCGGTCTCGAGCAGCAGCAGGAGTTCCATGATGCGCTGCTCGTCGGCGTCGTCGAGCAGCGCGGCGAACACGTCGGGCACGAAGCCGGCGTAGTGCTCGCGCGCCAGCGGGTCGCGCGCCACGCCGTTGGGATCCCACTGGTACAGCAGCACCTCGTCGATGCGCTGGAACAGCTCCTGGTCGAATTGATCGGTGTTCGTGCTCATGCAGTCGCGAGCATACGGATTGGCGCCGCGGCGCCAAGCGTCAGACTAGGGATGACCGGGGCCGCCGTGCAGGCGCGCGAGCTGCCGGTCGTGCCGTCGCGACAGCGCGATGAGCGCCGCCAGCGCGCCGAGCAGCGCGCAGAACATGTCGGACTGCGTGTCCCACGGATCGCCCTGCGTGCCGAGGAACTCGTCGGCGCCCTGGCCGAGCGCGAGCGCCGCGCCCCACTCGATGAACTCGTAGCTCGCGCTGATCGCCAGCACCACGCACACCACCAGGAAGGCCAGCATGCGCCGCCCGCGCACGTATTCGCCGCGCAGCAGGATCTCGCGCGCGGCCAGCGCCGGCACGAAGCCCTGGAAGAAGTGGCCGATCTTGTCGTACGGATTGCGCGACAGACCGAACAGCTCCTGCAGCTCGAAGCCGAGCGGAACGCGCGCATAGGTGTAGGCGCCGCCGAGCATCAGCACCGCGGCGTGCACGAAGATCAGCGCGTACAGCAGCGGCGTGAGCGGATAGCGCCGGCGCGTCGCGGCCAGCAGCGGCAGCACGATCAGCACCGGCAGCACCTCCATCAGCCAGGTGGCGCGGTCGTGCGGCCGCCAGCCGGACGCGACCAGCAGGACGAGCGTGGCCAGCGCCAGCGCGGCGAGCCAGCGGCTTTGCGAAGGAGGTGGGGTCATGGTGAAGAAAGCGGACGCTGTGCCAGCCCCGATCATCCTCCGGGCCGGCCCCTACAATCCGGCCCCTTCGGACGCGATGGGCCAGAAACTTGAAGACGAGCTTGCAGAACGACGAGAACGCGGTGCGCGGCGGCACCACCGAGCGCAGGCGCGATGCGCGCCCCGCGGCGGCGCAGCCCCCCGCTCAGCCCCCGCGCACCCGCCTGATCGCCGCCTGCGGCTGGCCCACCGATGCGGCGCCGCAAGCGCGCCGGCGCGGCAAGCGCTGAGGCGCGCGCGGACCCGTCTCGTCAGCGGACTCAGGGCGCCAGCCTGGCGCCGGCCGCGGCGAGCAGTTCGCGCAGCGCCGAGCGATGGCAGTGCTCTTCGCGCTCGCAGTAGCAGCCCACGGAGAAGTTGGTCCGCTGCGAGAGCGCCGCGAGCAACCCGATGGAGTGGCTGTTCTCCGGCGAGGCCATCTCCGCGCGGTACTTGCGGATGAACGCAGCCCATTGCGCCGGCGTCTCGGCCGCGTGCGCGAGCTTCATGGTCTCGAGGCTGGGCGCGAGGTTCGGGTACCAGACGTCGTACCAGTTGCGGCGCGAGAACTCCGTTTTGGGCACGCCGCGCGGAGGACGGCGGACCGTCCCGATGCGCAGACCTTCGTCTTCGGCGCGTGGCGTGCCGAGTCTTACAACGCGTACGACCATGGGTGCCCTCCTGAGTTGAGCCGTCGGCGCCGGGCGCGACGCTTGGCCCGCGGGCGGATGATGGACCACTCCGGGAAGGGGGCCAAGCTTGCGGGGGACTACCGCGGCTTGAATACCCGATAGGGCGGCGCTGCATTCGAGCTTGCCGTGACGATGGCGATGACCTGTTGTACATGCGGCAGTTTTCGGATGGCTGCTTCGACCTGGCTCCCCTGGGCCTCCTGTGCGACACACCCTTCGACATAGACCACGCGGCCCTGCACCGTGACCCACAGCGATGTTCTCTGCGCCGCAACGAGTGGGGTGGATCGGATGCTGCGAGCGATGGAACCGTCATAGGCATAGGCGCTGGGGTGCTCACAGTCCTGCTCCTGGGCCAGCCAGCAAGTCGTGCCCTTCTCGGCGCGGCGATGCGACTGGGCCTGGCGTTCCGCCGCGCTGACCCGAGGCCCGGCCGGCTCCTGGCAACCGGGAATCGCCGCGGTGAGCTGGAAAAACGGATCGTTGAACCAGTTGCGCAGTTCTTCCGACCGCGCCGGTGCGCCGCAGAGCGCCAGCAAGGTACCGAACACGACGACAACCAGGCGCATGGCTCGCAAGGCCTGACCCGTGTCAGACAGCGCCTGCGAAGTCGGCGACCGACCACGCCAGGATCAACTGCGCCGCAAAGTAGGTGGGCCAGCCCCACAGGCGATTGAGGTACGCCTGCCGGACGAAGCGGTTGCGTGCCACCGAGAGATCGGACGCGGCGAAGAGCAGCGCGCCGGCCAGGGCCGCGAAGCGTGCATCGGCGAAGGCGTGCCCGGCGGCCGCAATGCACATGCCGAGGATGACGACCACGTAGGCAACGACCGGCGCCTTGAAGTTGGCTGGTGTGTGCGGAAGCAGCCAGCGCAGCACGACCGCGCAGATGAGAGCCGCGAGCAGGCCGGCGACTGCCATCGCCGGCACGCGCAGCGGACCGGAGACGAACGCGGCTGCGAAGAGCAGATGGGACAGCAGAAACGCGACCAGTCCGATCATGAACGCCTGGGGCGTCTGGGAGAGGAGCAGGGCGTCTCCGACCCAGCCCAGCATCAAGGCGCCGAGAACGAACTGGCCGTACGAGGAACCTTGCGCGTCGAGCGAAACTGCCACCAGCACGAAGAAGGTGCTTGCGCTCAGCTTGGCAAGGATGCGCCAGGCAGCGGATCCTTGCCGATCCGCGACGAGCAGGGCGGCCACCGAGGCGAGGCATGCAGCCGTCAGCGCAAGCGGAGCGAACATGAGGATGACGGCGAGAGCTGACCGACGTTGGTACTGATCCGCAGGCTGACCCTGTCCCAGGATTTCGAACCGTTCGGTAACAGAGCGACCGGCATGATGAACGCCCCTTGAGCGGGGCAGGAGTTCATACCATGAGGAGGAGCAAGTTTACTGATGAGCAGATCGCGTTCGCGCTGAAGCAGGCCGAACTGGGTACCAGCGTCGACGAGGTCTGCCGCAAGATGGGCATCAGCGAGGCGACGTACTACGTCTGGCGCAAGAAGTACGCCGGGGTGGACCCCTCGGAGCTGCGGTGGCTGCGCCAGCTTGAGGGGGAGAACCGCAAGCTCAAGCAGATCGTGGCCGATCTGAGCCTGGACAAGGCGATGCTGCAGCACGTCGTCGCAGAAAAGCTTTGAGGCCTTCGCAGCGCCGCGCGTTGGTGCCGGAGTTGATGCAGTGTTTCGGATGCAGCCAGCGCAATGCCTTGTGCTTGGTGAAGATGTCGGCTTCGACCTACTTGTACAAGCCCGTCAAGAAGGACGAGTCGGCGCTGAAGATGCGCATCAAGGAGATCACCCAGACGCGCGTGCACTACGGATACCGCCGGGTGCACGTACTGCTGCGCCGCGAGGGCCACAAGGACAACGTCAAGCGGGTCTACCGCTTGTACCGGGAGGAAGGCCTGTCGCTGCGGCTCAAGCGGCCTCGGCGCAACAAGGCCGCCCAGTTGCGCCAGCCGAAGCAGTTGGCGCGTGCCATCAACGAGATCTGGAGCATGGACTTCGTGGCCGACGCGCTGTTCGACGGCCGCAAGCTGCGCATGCTCACGGTGGTCGATCTGTTCACGCGCGAGTGCCTGGCGATCGATGTCGGGCAGAGCCTGAAGGGGGAGGATGTCGTGAGGGTTCTCAACGAGATCTGCGGCCAGCGCGGACTGCCCAAGACGATCAAGACAGACAACGGCAGCGAGCGAGGCGTCGAACTCGACTTCAGCAGGCCCGGCAAGCCGACGGACAACGCCGGGGTGGAGAGCTTCAATGAGCGGCTGCGCCAGGAGTGTCTGAACGCGAGTGGCGGATTCAACCGGTCAACGCAACACATTCGCTGAACTTCTCAGCGGGCGTGTGGAAGCCAAGCGTCTTGCGTGGCCTCCCGTTCAATTGTCTGGCAATGGCGTTGAGCTGAAGCTGCGACAGGCTCGAGAGGTCCATGCCCTTGGGCATGGACTGCCGGAGCAATCCGTTCGTGTTCTCTGCTTCCTCGTTGCCAGGGGCTTTGCGGATCACAGAAGTAGACCTGGATGTCAGTGGCCATCGTGAACTGCTTGTGGGCGTGCATCTCCGTGCCCCTGTCCCAGGTCAGTGACTTGTAGAGCTCCTGTGGCAACTTGCGCGCGTTCTTGATGAGCGCCTTGACCACGGTCTGCGAGTCCTTGCCATCGAGCTTGACCAACATCGCGTATCGGGTCTGCCGCTCGACCAACGTGGCGATCTGGCTGTTGCCGCTGCCGAAGACTAGTGCAGAAACACGTAAATATCGCAACATGAGTACAGTACAGCTGTCGTCGTTTGACGGCTGGAGGCGTACTCATGCGGCAGACAGAACTTCACCTGAGCAACGAGGACCGCGCCGCGGTGGACGAGATTCGAAGCAAGGGACTGCATCACAGTCGCGAGGTCAATCGGGCGCACATGCTCGCGGCGCTGGATCGCGGCGTGCCCGAGGCGCAGGTTCTGGCCGTCCTGGGCATTGGGCGTACGGCGCTGTGGCGCACGCGCGCCGCGTACCTGCAAGGCGGATTGGAGCTGGCAGTGTTCGACGTCGCCCGGCCGGGGCGACCGCGGCGGTACGACACGGATGCCGAGGCGAAGGTGACGGCACTGGCTTGCAGCGCGCCGCCGCAAGGACGCAAGCGCTGGACCGTAGTCGAGCTCGAACGTGCGGCTCGTCGCGAGCCGGGCTTGGAGGGATTGAGCCGCGAGACCGTGCGCCGCATGCTTAAAAAAACTGCCTCAAGCCTTGGCGATTCCTGATGTGGTGCGTTGGCGAGTTCACGCTGCAGTACCGCGCGCGGATGTACGAGTTGCTGGACCTGTACGCCCGACCGTTCGATCCGCGCGAGCCGGTTGTCTGCATCGACGAGAAGAGCCTTCAGCTTCTCGGACACAGCCGAGCTGCGCTGCCGATGACCCCAGGCGTGCCGGCCAAGATCGACTACGAGTACGTCCGCGGCGGCACGGTCAACCTGTTCGTTGCCGTGCAGCCGCAGGCTGGGCATCGCGAGGTCAGCGTCACGCGCCAGCGCGGCAAGGCCGATTCCGTTGCCTTCGTCAGCTCGCTGCTGACGGGCACATACGCCGCGGCGCGGCGAGTTCACTTCGTACTGGACAACCTGAACATCCACTTCAGGAAGTGCTTCGAGGACGTTCTGGGTTGTCGTGCCGTAAACTCCCCCACCAAGTAGACAGTCTGAAAATGGAGACTTCCGCATCTTCGAGGAAGAGCGATGAGGAAGTCCCGATTCACGGAGACCCAGATCCTGGCGATCTTGGGTGAGGGCGAGGCCGTGTTGCCGGTGGCCGAGGTCTGCCGCAAGCACGGCATCAGCACGGCGAGCTACTACCAGTGGAAGAGCAAGTACGCCGGCATGTCGGCCAACGAGTTGAAGAAGGTCAAGGAGCTCGAGGCGGAGAACTCGCGGCTCAAGCGCATGTACGCCGAGCTGGCGCTGGGGAACGCAGCGATCAAGGACGTGCTCTCGCGAAAATTGTGACGCCGATCGCCAGGCGAGCGGCGGTGCAGGTCATGGTCGACGACCATCACCTGTCGCGCGCGCGAGCCTGCAGGGCCGTGGGGCTACCGCGGTCGGCGTTGTACAAGCCCACGAATAACCAGGCGGCGGTCGACGCGCCGGTGATCCAGGCCCTCAATGAGGTCGTCGAGAAGCGCCCGCGCTGGGGCTTCTGGAAGTGCTTCGAGCGGCTGCGCTCGGACGGTCACGGATGGAACCACAAGCGGGTCTACCGTGTGTACTGCGGCATGCGACTGAACCTCAAAACGCAAGGCCAGGCGGCGACTGATCACGCGCGAGCGCCAGCCTCTGCTGGCCAGCCAGGAGTGGAACCGGGTGTGGGCGCTGGACTTCATGCGCGACACGCTGTACGACGGCCGCCCGTTCCGCACGCTCAACGTGATCGACGAGGGCAACCGCGAAGCGCTGCGCATCGAGTGCGGTACCTCGATCCCTTCGGCGCGTGTGGTCCGGGTGATGAACCAACTGATCGAGGTCTACGGCAAGCCTGAAGCGGTCAGGCTGGACAACGGGCCCGAACTCACCGCCGACGCCTTCGTCGATTGGGCCAAGGAACAGGGTGTCCGCCTGATGTTCATCCAGCCCGGCAAGCCGAACCAGAACGCCTTCGTCGAACGCTTCAACCGCAGCTTCCGCGAGGAGGGCCTGAATGCCTGGCTGTTCAACGCCGTCAGCGAAGTACAGAGCGCTGCCGACGACTGGCTGACCGACTACAACGAGTTCCGTCCGCACGAGTCCCTGGGCAACGTGCCGCCGGCAGTGTTCAAGCCCAGGGTGTTCAACCAGGAAGTCTCTACTTCTGACTTGTCTACTTGACGGGGGAGCTTACGGATGGACCACTCCGGGAAGCGGGCCAAGTGCCATGCCGGTGCTTGTCGACTCCAGCGAAGGGTTAGGCCGCGCCGTCGCCACCGCCACCGTGCGGCGGCTTCTTCGGCCGAGGGCCGAACTCGTTGTCCGTAGCGCTGTACATAGGCACGGCGGGGGCTCGATGCGGCTGTGGCGGGGGAATGTTGATCACGAGGGAGCTGGCGATTCGGTCGGTCAGACTTCGCCCCAGCGGGTCAGACTCGGAAAGGTGTAGCTCCGCGAGCCACCAAAGAATACTGGGCAATGTCGCAAGGTACTGAGCGTCAGGCAGTGGACGCAACACGGCGGTCAGGAGTTCGCGCTCGGAGAGTAGTGCAAAGGGCAGAGTGCTGACCAGCGCGCGAACAACAGCTTGGCCGGCAGTTAGGCGGGAGCCAGCAGCGCTGATGACGCAGATGCCGCGCAGTGACTTGCCAAACGACACGCCGTCATTCCAGCGCAAGAACAGCAAGTGGTAGGCGAAGAAGAGAAGAGCAAAGGTGAGGGCATCGTCGATCGAGCGATTTAACCCCTCTGCGGCATACGCTACAAACCAGTAGGCGAGGCCGACCATGACAACGTCGAAGCCGAAAGCTACGAGCCGATTGCTCTTGTTGGCGATGTCTGGGCGTGCAGAGGACATTGCGCCGCCTAACGTTTGAGCTGAGGGGCGGACGCCGGCGAGACGGCTTGGCCGCGAGGCGGATGATAGACAGCGAGAGCCTCGCGGCCAAGCTGGCTTGCCGGTGGCCGTCCCCTCCAGCGAAGGGTTAAGCAGCGGGTTTTTCTCGTGGCATACAGCGGAGGTACGAGACAGGAGCATTGAGTATCTTGAGCCAAAGCCACAAGCCTGCGCAGAGCAGCAGCCTGGTTTTGCTTGGGCGAGAGCACCACCAAAGCGGATTGTTTTGGCGGTGACATGACACCGCAGCTACCGAAGCTGCAAAGCCAAGACCGCAACCGTGGCCGACGCTCTGACCTCGCAAAGCTCGCGGTGCCCGAACAGCCAAAACGCAAGACAATGAACCTGAGCGGTGACTCTCTTGATGCGAGAACAGCGACCGCTGCTCGACTTGATGCTCTGCTCCAACGCCCTGCGCGGTGATGACGTTTTGGTATTCAGCAGCGCGGCGAGCACCAAACCGACTCCGCCCGCTGCCTAACGTTTGAGCTGAGCCGCAAGCGCCGGTGTGGTGCTTGGCCCGCTGGACGGATGATGAACCACACCGGGAAGCGGGCCAAGTGCCATGCCGGTGCTTGTCGGCTCCAGCGAAGGGTTAGGCCTCCGGCTTGTGGCAGACAGCTTCAATGTTGTGCCCGTCAGGCCCAATGACGAAGGCGCCGTAGTAGTTGGGGTGATAGTGCGGACGCAGACCAGGTGCGCCGTTGTCTTTGCCCCCGGCAGCGAGCGCTGCCTTGTGAAAGGCGTCGACCTCCGCTCGGCTCGCCGCGACAAAAGCGATGTGCAGGTGAGCAGGGCGCTCCTGTGTTTGCGAGAGCCACAGAGAAGGCTTGTTGTTCTGGCCGATACCGACACCGTACGGCCCCTCCATCACCAAGGTGACCTTCAGCGGCGCAAGTGCCTGGAGGAAGAACGCCTTGCTTTCCGACAGATTGGAGACACCGATTCCGACATGATCGAACATGGCTGCTCCAGAGAGGTTGCGAAGACCGCGATTGTTGCCCTTGGGAGGCCTAACGTTTGAGCTGAGGGGCGGACGCCGGTGAGACGGCTTGGCCGCGAGGAGCATGATAGACAGCGAGCGTCTCGCGGCCAAGGCGGCTTGCCGGTGGCCGTCCTCTCCAGCGAAGGGTTAGGCCTCACTCTGCGTTGACTTCTTGGTCTCGACTGAAATGAAGCACGAGGCTGGCGCCTCTGTTGCTAACCTCATGGAGAGGTGAGCCAAGCTCTGCCCGTAGGAAGAGCTGTTTACGGCTGGCCTGTTGTCGGGACAAGCTCTGCCCAGACCTCTGTGCCTACAGGAACCGAAGCGGCGACGATGTTCGGTAGGTGGCAGAGAAATGCCAATTCCGCCGGAGGCGGGTTAACGCGCGGAATGTCAAGATGGATCGTGACACCGACCGTTGAACCATCGGGGCGGCGAAGTTCAGCAGTACGAGGCAAAAGCTTGTGATCGAGTGCCTTGACTGGAATGGGTGGCAGCAGAAGGGCGCCTCGTTTGGCGACGCCAATGGCTTCGGCCACTGTGAGCAGATGCTCCATGCGGTGTGTGCTGTGAGGCCTAACGTTTGAGCTGAGCCGCGGGCGCCGGAATGGTGCTTGGCCGGCCGGATGGATGATGTACCACTCCAGGAGGCGGGCCAAGTGCCATGCCGGTGCACGTCGGCTCCAGCGAAGGGTTAGGCCTCCGGCTTGTGGCAGACAGCTTCGATGTTGTGGCCGTCGGGCCCGGTGACGAAAGCGCCGTAGTAGTTGGCATGGTAGTGCGGACGCAGGCCAGGTGCTCCGTTGTCTTTGCCCCCGGCAGCGAGTGCCGCCTTGTAAAAAGCGTCGACCTCCGCTCGGCTCGCTGCGACAAAAGCGATGTGAAGGTGAGCGGGGTGCTCCTGGGTTTGCGAGAGCCACAAGGAAGGCTTGTTGTGCTGACCAATGCCAACACCGTAGGGCCCTTCCATCAGCAACGTGGCCTTCAACGGCGCAAGCGCTTGGAGGAAGAACGCCTTGCTCTCCAACAGATTGGAGACACCGATACCAACGTGATCGAACATGGCTGCTCCAAGTTGGGCGAGGATGCTCTCATTGTTTGCCTTGGGAGGCCTAACGTTTGAGCTGAGGGGCGGACGCCGGCGAGACGGCTTGGCCGCGAGGCGGATGATAGACAGCGAGAGCCTCGCGGCCAAGCTGGCTTGCCGGTGGCCGTCCTCTCGAGCGAAGGGTTAGGCAGCGGGTTTGCTCGTGGCAAACAGCCGCGGCGCGAGACAGGAGCATTGAGCAGCCTGAGCTGAGGCCACAGACCTGCGAAGAGCCGCAGCCTGGTTTTGCTTGGACGAGAGCACCACCAAAGCGGATGGGTTTGGCGATGCACATGGCGTAACCGCTACCGAGGCCGCCAAGCCAGGAAAGCGACCGTGGCTGATGCGCCGAACGCCGCCAACGCCTGCGGTGCCCAGCTGCCGAAGCGCAAGACGAAGAACCTGAGCGGTGACTCTCTTGATGCGAGAACAGCGATCGCTGCCCGACTTGATGCTCTGCGCCAACGCCCTGCGCAGTGATGACGTTTTGGTATTCAGCAGCGTGGCGAGCACCAAACCGGTTCTGCCTGCTGCCTAACGTTTGAGCTGAGCCGCGGGCGCCGGCGTGGCGCTTGGCCCGCCGGACGGATGATGTACCACACCGGGAGGCGGGCCAAGTGCCATGCCGGTGCACGTCGGCTCCAGCGAAGGGTTAGCCCGCACGGTGGTTCTGCGACTGGCGCCTTTGAACCAGAGCCCAGCCCATGACTGCGACGACAGCGACATTGATGGACAAGACTGCCAGACCCAAGACCGACGGCTTGCGAACGAACTCAACCACCTCCACGGGAACATATACGCCACCACCAAGAGCGGCCAACCACTCTGCCCATGCTCGCTCCCAGAAGAGGCCGTAGGCTTCGATGAGCCTGAGCGCGGAGTATGTGGCTGCGCCGAGTGCGAGCCAAACGAGGCGAGGCTGCCAATGAGAGACGGCATCCAAGAAAATGTGGGGGTACTTGGATGCTGGGTTCAGATGAGAGTACGCGACCAGCCGAGCAGCCAAGTCGTTGAGATCCTTGTGCACCAGCGCTGCCAGGCCAGTGGCTGCGAGCAGAACAACAATGCCTTTGGCGGCTTCGACAAAGGCGATCGCACGGATTGCACGACGAGAAGGGTTGGTGGCAGTTCTGTTGCGCACGATAGAGGGCGTCGCTTGGACTTGCGGCCTAACGTTTGAGCTGAGCCGCAAGCGCCGGCATGGTGCTTGGCCCGCTGGACGGATGATGTACCACTCCGGGAAGCGGGCCAAGTGCCATGCCGGTGCTTGTCGGCTCCAGCGAAGGGTTAGGCTTCATCTTTGGGGTTGCTGCGCACTCTGGGCGGGCGAGTGCTCATTGACGAAGAACCTTCTCGAGCGGCTTACCCTTGGCAAGCTCATCGATCAGTTTGTCTAGGTAGCGAATCTTTCGCATCAGGGGATCCTGGACTTCCTCGACGCGAACACCGCAGACAACTCCCTTGATCAAGGAACTGTTGGGATGGAGGGCCGGTGCATTGGCGAAGAAGGTCTTGAAGTCGCATTCGCGCTGTAGCTGCTGCTGCAACTGAGCCTCGCTATAGCCAGTGAGCCACAGGATGGCTTGATCGACCTCCGCCCTGGTTCGCCCTTTCCGCTCGGCTTTCTGGACATACAGCGGATAGACGCTGGAGAACTTGGTTGAGAAGATGCCGTGCTCGGGCATTGGTGCTCCGCGGCGCGTTCGTGAGGCCTAACGTTTGAGCTGAGCCGCAAGCGCCGGCGTGGTGCTTGGCCCGCCGGACGGATGATGAACCACTCCGGGAGGCGGGCCAAGTGCCATGCCGGCGCTTGTCGGCTCCAGCGAAGGGTTAGGCCGCACTTACGAACCAGCTGCGCCCAGGAAGTGGTTCCAGTGACTCGTAGAGTCCCGCCTCCTTGTACCTGGCGAACGGGTC
Source organism: Pseudomonadota bacterium (assembly GCA_029779845.1). Lineage (GTDB taxonomy): Bacteria > Pseudomonadota > Gammaproteobacteria > Burkholderiales > Burkholderiaceae_C > Piscinibacter. The sequence continues at coordinate 29,292 of JAKOZT010000038.1, forward strand.
ACGAAACAGCGGATGCCCTACCTGCCAGAATCCGGAGGGCATTGAGTCACGTAGCAAGCGCGAGTTCTCTTCGCGGGTGATGGTCGCGCGAATGCCGAAATATCTGAGCAATGACTCAAGCCAAGCGTGCGTGATTATCGGTTCGTCAAGGATCCTGCGGTACAGGACGATGTTGGGTACCACATGCTCGTGTGATAGCTCTTCTTTGCAAGTTCGGTGGTACGCGGCCTGCGAGCGAAAGTGTCTGCCACGCAGGTGCACAGCAGCCGCCGTCGAGCGAAAGTGCGCCGTAGCGTGCCAGTGCCGTTGTTCCTGAGGTTCTGTAGCTTGGCGGATGAAGAGAACGACAGGTTCTTTGCAGGCCGGATTCTTCAGCAGTCCTTCGCTGTGAAGGGCCGCAAGTGCTCTTGAGCAGGTGGTGACGTTTGGCAAGGCGACTCCTGTGCGGCCTAACGTTTGAGCTGAGGGGAGGACGCCGGTAAGACGGCTTGGCCGCGAGGCGGATGATAGGCAGCGAGAGCCTCGCGGCCAAGGCGGCTTGCCGGTGGCCGTCCCCTCCAGCGAAGGGTTAGGCCGCATTCTTGGTTGGAGCTGCCCTGAAATACTTGAAAGCCTTGACGCAGGGCAGCGGCCAAGTGCGAAGAGAAGAGTCACTCTCGGTAGATGATGCCTTGCGGGGGAGCCTGAAGGAGACGAAGTAGGGATTCGCAGTGTTCTACAAGCTCGGAGTCCGAGGCTGAGCCCAACTGGGACTTGAGTTCTTCGTACTCCTTGCGGTAGGCATCGGTCCCGATAAACGAAGAGTAGTTCCGCTTCTGGAACACGGTGCCGACTACCTCACGAAGCGCTGAGTACTTTGCTGCCTCTTTCGGGCGACGCTCCGAACAGAGTGCGATAGACAACTCCATCGAAGCGACGAATGAGGCTGGCGCTGGAAACTGTGGCTCCGCAATCACCGGTGTGACCAAGGCAACAAGCAACAAGGCAGATAGCGTGAGGCATCGGAGCATATGCGGCCTAACGTTTGAGCTGAGGGGCGGACGCCGGTGAGACGGCTTGGCCGCGAGGCGAATGATAGACAGCGAGAGCCTCGCGGCCAAGCTGGCTTGCCGGTGGCCGTCCCCTCCAGCGAAGGGTTAGGCCTCCGTTGGTTGAGTTGAGGTAAGATGTGTACAAATCTTCTGAGGGGTACACAAAGTGAGAACCAACATTGAGATTGACGACAAGCTCATGAAGGAAGCGCTTCGGTATACCGGCGCCAAGACCAAGCGCGAGGCTGTGGAGCGCGGCCTGCGAACGCTCGTGCAACTGGGCAAGCAAGTAGAAGTTCGCAAAATGCGAGGCAAGCTGCATTGGGAAGGCGATCTTGAAGCCATGAGGACAGACAAATGATCCTTGTGGACTCCAGCGTTTGGATCGACTTCTTCCGGGGTATCGACACGCCGCAGGGTGACCGGCTGGACGCACTGCTTGCGCAGGAGCGCATCGCTGTGGGCGACTTGATCATGGTGGAGGTGCTCCAAGGCTTCCGATCGGAGAAGGACTTCGAGCAAGCGCGCAAGACGCTTGACGCATTTGAGTTCATTGAACTCGGGGGCCTCGATGTCGCCGTACAGGCGGCCCGCAACTACAGAAAGCTTCAGTCCCTCGGCTACACCGTGCGCAAGACTATCGACACGATCATCGCGACGAAGTGCATTCAGTCGGGCTACAGGCTTCTACACGCAGACAGGGACTTCGAGCCATTTACGGAGCACTTGGGGCTCAAGGTGGAGTATTCGGAGGCCTAACGTTTGAGCTGAGCCGCAAGCGCCGGTGTGGCGCTTGGCCCGCTGGACGGATGATGAGCCACGCCGGCCGGCGGGCCAAGTGCCATGCCGGTGCTTGTCGGCTCCAGCGAAGGGTTAGGCGTTACTGCGGCACTTCGCGTACATGTAGCAAGCTCTGGGTATGGATGAGATGTTTGGATGGATTGTGTACTGCTCAAACCTACCCTCCCGGTTGAAGCCTGATTTCTCCAGAGTTCGTCGAGAAGCCTTATTGTCTACGTCGCAGGTTGCCTGGACGCGATAGATGCCAGGAAGGGAAAACAACTGGCTGACCAAGGCCTCGATAGCCTCGGGCATGAAGCCGTGGCCCCATTCGCGTTTTGCCAAGACGTACCCGATGTCGACCATATGCCCCTGGAACCGAGCATCGAGCATACCGATCGGTTCATCGTGGTCCTGACGAGTAATTACGTAGGGAAGGCGGTCTTCACCTTCCCAGGACTTCAAACAGTCGCCGATAAACTCCTGAGTCTGACTGACTTCTGTGTGCGGCCGCCAGATCATGTAATGCGCTACATCGGGGTCTTGTCCATATGCGGCGAAGATGCGTGAGGCATCCGATGCGTTTGGCTTTCTGAGTCGCAACCTGTGCGTATTGAGAGTCTCTGGAAGTAGGGGCATGGGAGTTGTGACGCCTAACGTTTGAGCTGAGGGGCGGACGCCGGCGAGACGGCTTGGCCGCGAGGCGGATGATAGACAGCGAGCGCCTCGCGGCCAAGCTGGCTTGCCGGTGGCCGTCCCCTCCAGTGAAGGGTTAGGCGCCGCTGTGTGGCGGAGCACCCGGGAACGAACATGCTTGACCCAAAGAGGCAAGCTCAGGCTATTGGCTCCACAAGATGACGCCTGTTCTCCGCTGGCGCGAACGGCTCCGGCCAGTACTCAACGAGCTTGACGATCTTGCCTGCGTGGACTGTGAAGAAGGAAATGGGCTCAGCCGTTTGTGTACCGTCAGTGAGGCTGACCTGGGTGACGACGGATTCCCCGCTGGCAACGAGGCGGTTGATGTGAAACCGCCAGCGAGCTGTTGTTGGGTATTCGGCATTCATCTGGCAGAAGCGCTCCGGGCCGCGGATGCGTTCCCCGGATTGCGGCCACTCCATGATGAACTCTGGCGCGAGCACCGACTTGACAGAGCGGAAGTCGTTGGTCGCCATCAGGCGCCAGAACTCGCGAACCACAGACTCTGCTGATTGCTCCGACATGGGCAGTGAGTTGGCTTGCGACGCCTAACGTTTGAGCTGAGCCGCAAGCGCCGGCGTGATGCTTGGCCCGCCGGATGGATGATGTACTACTCCAGGAGGCGGGCCAAGTGCCACGCCGGTGCTTGTCGGCTCCAGCGAAGGGTTAGGCCTCACTCAGGTAGCCCCGCTCGATGGCGGATGCCTGATTCTTGAAGATGGCCATAGCTGTAAGCAAGCGCCTGAAGCCGAGCTTGCCGTAGAAGCCTTCCTTGCCTGGCACGGAGTAGAGGATGATCTTCGCGTGCCCGCGAGAAGCCTCGACCAGGCGGGAGATCATTTCGCGGCCGAGGCCGGAGCCTTGATGGCTGGGCATGACTGCAACATCACAGATGTAGGAGCAGTCCGCTCCGTCCGCCAGGACGCGCCCGGCGGCGACAAGTTTCTGCTGTTCGTAGGCGAAGAACTTGTACCTACTGTTTGTGAACACGATGCGCAGATGCTCCGCGCTCTTGTTGCCCAAGGGCGCCAACCGATAAAGCGATTCGAGCTCACTCCAATCGACTTGGTCTTCGCTGTTCGTCCACGTGATGGGCATGAGCGGTGCGCTTTGTGAGGCCTAACGTTTGAGCTGAG
>JAKOZT010000050.1 GCA_029779845.1 Pseudomonadota bacterium
GACCTGAACATGAAGCTCGAATTCCAGCGCAACCGCGAGCGCTACGAGTTCATGAAATGGGGCATGCAGGCCTTTGACACCGTTGGCGTCGTGCCGCCGGGCTTCGGTATCGTGCACCAAGTGAACCTGGAGTACCTGGCGCGCGGCGTGCACCGGCGCGGCGACGGCGTCTACTACCCCGACAGCCTGGTGGGTACCGACAGCCACACGACCATGATCAACGGCATCGGCGTGGTGGGCTGGGGCGTGGGCGGCATCGAGGCCGAGGCCGGCATGCTGGGCCAGCCGGTGTACTTCCTGACGCCCGACGTGGTCGGCTTCGAGCTGAGCGGCCGGCTGCGCGAAGGCGTGACCGCCACCGACCTGGTGCTCACCGTCACCGAGCTGCTGCGCAAGCACAAGGTGGTCGGCAAGTTCGTCGAGTTCTTCGGCGAGGGCACGAAGAGCCTGTCGGTGCCGGACCGCGCCACCATCGCCAACATGGCGCCCGAGTACGGCGCGACGATGGGCTTCTTCCCGGTCGACGAGCGCACGCTCGACTACTTCAAGGGCACCGGGCGCACCAAGCACGAGATCGAATCCTTCGAGGCCTACTTCCGCGCGCAGGGCCTGTTCGGCGTGCCCTCCCCCGGCGAGATCGACTACAGCTCGGTGGTCAGGCTGGATCTGGGCAGCGTCGCGCCCAGCCTGGCCGGGCCGAAGCGCCCGCAGGACCGCATCGAGATCGGCCTGGTCAAGAAGCAGTTCGGCGAACTGTTCAGCGCACCGGCGGCGGCCAACGGCTTCAACCAGCCGGCCGCGAAACTCGACCAGACCTTCACCACCCGCAGCGGCCTCGCGCTGAAGAACGGCGACGTGCTGATCGCCGCGATCACCTCCTGCACCAACACCAGCAACCCCGGCGTGCTGCTCGCGGCCGGGCTGCTGGCGAAGAAGGCGGCGCAGGCGGGCTTGAGCGTCAAGCCGCACGTCAAGACCTCGCTCGCGCCGGGCTCGCGCATCGTCACCGAATACCTGCAGAAGACCGGCCTGCTGCCCTACCTGGAGAAGCTCGGCTTCTACCTCGCCGGCTACGGCTGCACCACCTGCATCGGCAACGCCGGCGACCTGGCGGCCGAGATCAACGAGGCGATCACGGGCAACGACCTCGTCTGCGCCGCGGTGCTGTCGGGCAACCGCAACTTCGAGGCGCGCATCCATCCGAACCTGAAGGCCAACTTCCTCGCCAGCCCGCCGCTGGTGGTGGCCTACGCGATCGCCGGCACCATGCTGCGCGACCTGATGACCGAGCCGGTGGGCACCAACGCCGAGGGCCGCGCGGTGTGGCTGGGCGACATCTGGCCGACCAGCGAGGAGATCCACGCGCTGATGCGCTTCGCGATGGACGGCTCCGCCTTCAAGACCAACTACGACAAGGTGGCCGAGCAGCCCGGCGCGCTGTGGAAAGCGATTCGCGGCACCACCGGTCAGGTCTACGACTGGCCGACCTCGACCTACATCGCCAAGCCACCCTTCTTCGACGGCTTCGGCATCACGCCGGATCCGGTGAGCCTGTCCATCACCGGCGCGCGCATCATGGCGCTGTTCGGCGACTCGATCACCACCGACCACATCTCGCCGGCCGGCTCGATCAAGGAAAGCTCGCCGGCCGGCCAGTGGCTGAAGGCGCACGGCGTGCCCAAGCTGGAATTCAACAGCTACGGCTCGCGGCGCGGCAACCACGAGGTGATGATGCGCGGCACCTTCGCCAACGTGCGCATCAAGAACCTGATGCTGCCGCCGCTGCCCGACGGCTCGCGCGAAGAAGGCGGGCTGACGCTGCTGCAACCCACGGGCGAGAAGCTGGCGATCTACGACGCCGCGATGCGCTACATCGCGCAGGGCACGCCGACGGTGATCTTCGGCGGCGAGGAATACGGCACCGGCTCGTCACGCGACTGGGCGGCCAAGGGCACGCAGCTGCTGGGCATCAAGGCCGTGGTGGCCAAGAGCTTCGAGCGCATCCACCGCAGCAACCTGGTCGGCATGGGCGTGCTGCCCTTGCAGTTCAAGCCGGGCGACTCGTGGGAGAGCCTGGGGCTGAAGGGCGACGAGCTGATCGACATCGCGCTGGGCGATCAGATCCACCCGCAGGCCGATGCCACGATGACCATACGCCGCGCCGACGGCTCGGCGAAGCAGGTGACGCTGAAGCTGCGCATCGACACGCCGATCGAGGTCGACTACTACCTGCACGGCGGCATTCTTCCGTTCGTGCTGCGCCAATTGATCGCTTGAGCAACGGCTACCAGCTCGCCTCGCGCTCGGGCGTCGCGCCGATCTTGTGGATGGATAGATCGGCGCCTTCGTATTCCTCCTCCGGCGACAGGCGCAGCGCCGTGACCGCGCGGATCGCGCCGTACACCGCCAGCCCGCCGGCGAAGGCCCAGACCACGCCCATCAGCGTGCCGACGCATTGCGCGAAGAAGCCCACGCCGCCCAGCCCGCCCAGGGCGCGCTGGCCGAAGATGCCGCAGGCGATGCCGCCCCAGGCGCCGCACAGGCCGTGCAGCGGCCAGACGCCGAGCACGTCGTCGATCTTCCAGCGGTTCTGCGTCAGCGTGAACAGCGCGACGAAGATCGCGCCGGCCACGCCACCCACCACCAGCGCGCCGGCCGGGTGCATCACGTCGGAGCCGGCGCACACCGCCACCAGCCCGGCCAGCGGGCCGTTGTAGGCGAAGCCGGGGTCGTTGCGGCCGAGCAGCACCGCCGCCAGCGTGCCGCCGACCATCGCCATCAGCGAGTTCACCGCCACCAGGCCGGAGATCTTGTCGAGCGTCTGCGCGCTCATCACGTTGAAGCCGAACCAGCCCACCGCGAGGATCCACGCGCCCAGCGCGAGGAAGGGGATGCTCGACGGCGGGTGCGCGCTGATGCCGCCGTCCTTGCGGTAGCGGTTGGCGCGCGCGCCCAGCAGCAGCACCGCGCCCAGCGCGATCCAGCCGCCCACCGCGTGCACGACGACGCTGCCGGCGAAGTCGTGGAAGGCCGCGCCGGTGGCCGCCTCGATGAAGCCCTGCACGCCGAAGCGCCCGCCCCAGACCGCACCCTCGAAGAGCGGATAGACCACGCCGACGATCACCGCGGTGGCGGCCAGCTGCGGCCCGAAGCGCGCGCGCTCGGCGATGCCGCCCGAGACGATGGCCGGTATCGCCGCCGCGAAGGTCAGCAGGAAGAAGAACTTCACCAGCTCGTAGCCGTTCTTCGCGGCCAGCACGTCGGCACCGCTGAAGAAGCTCACGCCGTAGGCGACCGCGTAGCCGACGAAGAAGTAGGCGATGGTCGAGACCGCGAAGTCGACCAGGATCTTCACCAGCGCATTGACCTGGTTCTTCTTGCGCACCGTGCCGAGTTCGAGGAAGGCGAAGCCGGCGTGCATCGCCAGCACCATGATCGCGCCCAGCAGAATGAACAGGACGTTGGCGCCCTGGGTGACCTGATCCATCCGCACTCCCCTGCTGCCGGCGCACCGGAATGGCGGCGCGGCGCACCACGATTGCAAGCCGCGTGCCTTGTTTGGTGCGGCCAGAGCGCACCGGTGCGGGGAGTTCGGCGCGCGTTGCGCCTTTCAGTGGTGCGTCCGCGCACAACCAGCGTGCGCCGCCATCCGGCCCTTATGCTGCGCGGCCATGGCCGAACCCTTCAAGAACCTGCTCGACCCCGCCAGCGTGCGCAGCCTGCGCCGCCACCTCACGCGCGCCTGGAGCCGCTTCGACGGGGCGCGCTTCGAGGCGCTGGCGCTGGCCGGCCTGGAAGCGCTCGAATTCAAGGCCCGCGCCCAGCACCTGCGCGCCGCGCTGGAGGCCACGCTGCCGGCCGACTTCGACGCGGCGGCGGGCATCATCGAAACCAGCTTGCTGCCGGTGCGCGGCGACGAGGAATTGAGTGAACTCCGCTGCAGCGAGGCCGGCGTGGCCGGCTGGCCGATCTGGCCGCTGACCGAATTCGTCGCGGCGCGCGGCCTGGCTTCACCCGAACGCGCGCTGCGCTGCCTGCATGCGCTGACGCAGCGCTTCAGCGCCGAGTGGGCCGTGCGTGCCTTCATCGTCGCGCAGCCCGAACTGGCCTTCGCCACGCTGATGCGCTGGACGCGCGACACCAGCCCGCACGTGCGCCGCCTGGCCAGCGAAGGCAGCCGCCCGCGCCTGCCCTGGGGCCTGCAGCTCAAGGGACTGATCGCCGACCCCTCGCCCACGCTGCCGCTGCTCGAAGCGCTGCTCGACGACCCGAGCGAGTACGTGCGGCGCAGCGTCGCCAACCACCTCAACGACATCGCCAAGGACCATCCGGCCCTCGTGGTGGACTGGGTGCTGCGCCATCTGCCGCAGGCCTCGGCCGAACGCCGCGCGCTGCTCAAGCACGCCAGCCGCACGCTGATCAAGCAGGGCGACGCGCGCATGCTGAAGGCCTGGGGGCTGGGCAGCCGCTTCGCGGGCAGCGCGGCCTTCGCCATCGCGCCGAAGAAGCTGCGCCTCGGCGAAAGCCTGGCGCTGACGCTCGCGCTGCAATCGAGCGCCAGGCGCGCGCAGCCGCTGGTGATCGACTACGCGGTGCACCACGTGAAGGCCAACGGCGAGCGCACGCCCAAGGTGTTCAAGGGCTGGGCGATCACGCTGGCGGCGGGCGAATCGCGCAGCCTTGCCAAGCGGCACGCGATGCGCGAGATCACCACGCGGCGCTACCACGCCGGACGGCACGCGATCGACCTGCGCATCAACGGCGAGGTGGTCGCTCAGGCGGAGTTCGACCTGACGTTGTGAGCCTCAGGGAAAGACTTTGGCCCACTCGCCGGCATCGAAGCCGGCGCGCAGCACCTCGCCTTTGACCAGCACCGGGCGGCGGATCACGCTGGGCTGCTCGAGCATCAGCGCGATCGCGCTGGCGGCGTCGGTGACGGCCGCCTGGCGCGCCGCATCGAGCTTGCGCCAGGTCGTGCCCTTGCGGTTCAGCAGCGCCTCCCAGCCGAGCGATTTCACCCAGCCGCGCAGCGCGGCCTCGGGCACGCCCTGCTTCTTGTAATCGTGAAAGGCCACTTCGACGCCGCGCCCGGCGAGCCAGGCGCGCGCCTTCTTGACGGTGTCGCAGTTGGGGATGCCGTAGAGCGTGGTGGTGGTCATCGGGTTCAGCGCAGGCGCAGCACGCCGTGCATCGAGAAGTCGTCGTCGTCGCACAGCGGGTCGGGGCCGAAGGCGGTGTCTTCCACGACGCCGACCTGACTCAGCCCGACCATGAACCACTGGCAGAACGGGCTGTCGTAGCGGTAGTTCCACACCGTCTGCTTCTGCCAGCCGACGTAGCCGACGCTGCCCGGCCGGCCGATGCTGCGCAGCACCTCGTCGCGCGTCATGCCGGCCTGGATGGTGTGGAAGGTGGCCTCGTTGAGCACCTGCGTCGCCTTCAGCAAGGCGCCGCCCGCGTCGACGTCGAGCATCCAGGTCTCGCGGCCGTAGGGGCCGCGTGCGTATTCGAGGCGCGTGCCGCCGCCGGGCATCGCGTAGCGGCCGGTGGGCTCGCCGAGCTGCGCGCGGATCGCCTCGGCGCTCGCCCCGGGCGCGAGGCGCGTCGGGCTGCTCATGTTGACGCAGCCGGCGAGCAGCGCTGCGGCGGCGAGGGCAAGAAACGAAGCGCGCGACATGGTCCGAGACGATAGCGGAACTCCCGCTGCACGGGCAAAAGGCGCTGCCTAGAATCCCTCGTCATGGCCTCACTTCCCGCGTATGCACAAGACCTCGGCGACGGCATCGTCGCGGTCGACACCGGCTTTCACCGCCCGCTGTTCGATGCCGCCTACCTGATCGTCGAGAACGGCCGCGCCGCCTTCGTCGACAGCGGCACCAACTTCGCGCTGCCGCGCCTGCTCGGCGCGCTGGAGGCGCTGGGCGTGGCGCGCGAGGCCGTCGACTACGTGATCCCGACGCACGTGCACCTGGATCACGCCGGCGGCGTGGGCCTCTTGATGCAGAACCTGCCGAACGCGACCGCGATCGTGCATCCGCGCGGCGCGCGCCACATGATCGACCCCTCGGCACTGGTGGCCGGCGCCACCGCGGTGTACGGCGAGGCGGAGATGGCACGCTCCTACGGCACGATCGTCGGCGTGGACGCGGCGCGCGTGCGCGAGTCGGCCGACGGCATGGTGATCGAGCTGGCCGGCCGGCCGCTGCAATTGATCGACACGCCCGGCCATGCGCGCCACCACCACTGCGTGTGGGACGCGCGCACGCGCGGCTTCTTCACCGGCGACACCTTCGGCCTGAGCTACCGCGAGTTCGACACCGAACAAGGCCCGTGGCTGCTGCCGACCACGACGCCGGTGCAGTTCGAGCCCGACAGGCTGCGCGAATCGGTGCAGCGGCTGCTGTCGTACCAGCCCGAGTGCATGTACCTGACCCACTACGGCCGCGTGCGCGACGTGCAGCGCCTCGGCGCGAGCCTGCTGGCGCAGCTCGATCGTCTGGTGGCGATCGGCCGCTCGCTGAAGAACGCGCCGGACCGCCACGCGGCGCTGGAACGCGCGCTGCGCGCCGAGTACCTCGAGATCGTCGAGGCGCACGGCTGCCGTTTCGGCGAAGCCGAAGTGATGCAGCTGCTCGGCATGGACGTGACGCTGAACGCGCAAGGCCTGGGCATCTGGCTCGACAAGGAAGCGGCGTGAGGGCGGTGGACTTCGGCCTCGCCGGCCGCGCCGCGATCGTCACCGGCGCAGCTGCGCGGCGGCGGCACGAACGCCCTCTTCGTGCGCTGCGACGTGGCGAAGCAGACCGAGGTCGATGGCGCGCTGGCGCGCACGCTCGAAGCGCTGCCGCGCATCCACGCGCTGGTCAACAACGCCGGCATCTTCAAGGCGGCCGGCGTGTGCTCAACTACACCGTCTGAGCTTCACGCGGGAGAGTTCGAATGGCCGAGCAGACCCTGACCCTGCAAGGCGGCTGCCTGTGCGGCCGCGTGCGCTACGAAGTGACGCTCGAATCCGACGAGGGCTACTACTGCCATTGCCGCATGTGCCAGCTCGCCTTCGGCAACACGCGCGCCGCGTTCATCAACGTGGCCAAGGCCGCGGTGCGCTGGCTGGCCGGGGAGCCGAAGGTCCACGCCTCGTCGAGTTTCGCGCGGCGCGGCTTCTGTCCGGAGTGCGGCACGCCGCTGACCTTCGCCTACGTCGATTCGCAGCGCATGGACCTGTCGGTGGGCAGCCTGGACGAGCCGTCGCGCATCCGGCCGGTGTCGCACTTCGCGATCGAGTCGCGCATCGCCAACTGGCATGCCGACGACGGCCTGCCCGGCGAGCGGCTGGACGCCAGCGAGCGCCTGAGCGCGCGCTGGAAGGCCGCCTACGGAGACAAGGTGGTGCCGGGCGTGGAAGCGACGCGCGGCGGTGCATAGATCCCGCTCGGGCTGAACCCTTCGACCCGCAGCGCCAGCGCGAGCGGCGGCGCCGTGCGGCGCGGCGGATCATTCATCGTCGCCCTCGCCTTCGTCGAGCGCCGCCAGGCAGTCGTCGAGCAGCGCGTGCAACGCCGCGACGCGCGCGTTGCCCAGGCGCGCATTGAGCGCGAGCTGCGCCTGCTTCCAGGCGCGTTGCGCCTCGGCGCGCTTGGCGCGGCCGGCGGCGGTGGCCGCGACCGAGCGGCTGCGCGCATCCTCGCCCGGACCCTGCTCGACCCAGCCGGCGGCAACGAGCGGCTGCAGGTTGCGCGTCAGCGTGGAGGCGTCGAGCCGCATGCGCGCCGCCAGCTCGCCGGGACGCACCGGCCCGAGCGCGACGACGTGCGAGAGCAGCGAGTACTGCGAGTTCTTCAGCCCGGTGGGCGCGACGTAGGCGTCGTAGTGGCGCGTGACGGCGCGCCCGAGCTGGCGCAGCTTGAGGTTGGTGCAGCCCTGCGGCTTGACGGCTTCGCTCACGGCTATTATTGTAGCTGCAATCATTGTATATACAACTTAAAGGAGCGACGATGCACAAGGCGACGGATGGCGAGGCCACGCTGGCGCGCTGGCGCGAGGAAGGCGATGCGGTGCTGGCGCGGCGCGGCGAAGTCGGCGTGGCGCGGCCCGAGCAGGTGGCCGGGCTCTCCGGCATGCAGGTGTTCGAGGCCATGCTGGCCGGCCGCCTGCCCGCGCCGCCGATCGGCCCGACGCTGGACTTCGTGCTGGTGCACGTCGAGCCCGGCTTCGCGGTGTTCCAGGGCAGGCCGGGCTTCGCGCACTACAACCCGCTGGGCACGGTGCACGGCGGCTGGTTCGCGACGCTGCTCGATTCGGCGGTGGGCTGCGCGGTGCACTCCTCGCTGCCGGCCGGCAAGGGCTACACCACGCTGGAGCTGAAGGTCAACATCGTGCGCGCGCTGACCGACAAGGTGCCGCTGGTGCGCGCCGAGGGGCGCGTGGTGCACGGCGGCAACCAGGTGGCCACCGCCGAGGGCCGGCTGGTGGGGCCGGACGGCAAGCTGTATGCGCATGCGTCGACGACCTGCCTGGTGTTCGACGCGAGACGCTGATCAGCGCCCCGCCTTCCACATCGGCGCGAGGAACCACAACCCGATCGCCGGCCCCACCGCCAGCCACGGCAGCACCTGCGCCAGCGGCCACTGCGCCGCCAGCGCGGCGAACAGCGTGATCGTCGCGGTGGACAGCGTGAAGCCGATCGCGTTGACGAAGGTGAGCACGCTGCCGACCATCGCGCGCGGCGCGTTGGCGGCGGTGAGCGCGCTGAATTGCGGCGAATCGCCCGAGACCGTGGCGCCCCACCACAGCAGCCACGCGGCCCACAGCGCGAGCGGCGCATCGAGCAGCCAGGGCGCGAGCAGGCCGCACAAGCCGCTGGAGGCGAGCTGGAACGCCGCCACGCGCGCCCCGCCGACGCGCCGCACCAGCGCGCCGCCGGCGATGCAGGCGACGCCGCCCAGCCCCATCGTCGCTGCCACCCACCACGACGCGGCGGCGCCGGCGAAGCGCGTCGCGACGATGGCCGGGATCAGCACGAAGAAGGCATACAGCTCCCACATGTGGCCGAAGTAGCCGAAGGCCGAGGCACGCACCTGGCGGTCATGCCAGATCACCGCCAGCGCCTTGGGCGTGATGCGCGCGGCCGGCGCGAGGTGCGGGCCGTCGGGCACGAACACGGCCATCAGCACGCCGCAGCCGGCGGCCACCGCGCCCACGGCGACCATCACCGCCTGCCACGACCATTGCGCGCCGAGCGCACGCAGCACGAAGGGCAAGGCGTTGCCCAGCACCAGCGCGCCGACCAGCACGCCCAGCGCCCAGCCCAGGCCGTGCGCGAACCAGCCGGCGGCGATCTTCATGCCCACCGGGTAGATGCCGGCCAGCGCGACGCCGGTGAAAAAGCGCAGCGCGAGCAGCATCGCGAGCTGCGGCGGCAGCAGCGCGGTGGCGAGCGCGAGCGCGCCGGCCGCCAGCGAGCAGACGAGGAAGACCTTGCGCGGCGAGAAGCGATCCGCAATCGACAGCAGCGCGAAGCCGAAGGTGCCGGCGATGAAGCCGAGCTGCACCGCGGCGGTCAGCCAACCGACGGCATCGGCGGGCAGCGCGGCTTCGCGCTGCAGGTCGGCCATCACCGCGTTGATCGCGAACCAGACTGAGGTGCCCGCGAACTGCGAGGCCGCGATGACGGGGAGGATTCTTCTCGGAACCGGTGTCACGCCGCGCGCCTGCGGAACACCAGCCTGTCTTCGCTCGACACCTTGGGCGCGAAGGCGTAGCCGTCTTCGTCGAAGTCACGCAGCGCTTCGGGCGATTCGATGCGGTGCTGACACGCGAAACGCGCCATCATGCCGCGTGCCTTCTTGGCGAAAAAGCTGACGATCTTGTATTGGCCGCCGCCTTTGCCTTCTTCGAACACGCACTCGACCACCCTCGCCTTCAGCGCCGGGCGCAGCGCGGCGCGCGAATACTCCTGCGAAGCGAGGTTGACGATGACCGGCGCGCGCTCGCCGCGCTGCAGCCGGTCGAGGTGCTCGGCGATCGCGTCGCCCCAGAAGGCGTAGAGATCGCGCCCGCGCCCGGTGGCAACGGCCGTGCCCATCTCGAGCCGGTAGGGTTGCAGCTTGTCGAGCGGGCGCAGGTGGCCGTACAGGCCCGAGAGGATGACCACGTGCTGCTGCGCCCAGGCGAGATCGGCCAGCGTCAGCGTCTCGGCCTGCAGGCCTTCGTAGACGTCGCCGGCGAAGGCGAGCACGGCCGGGCGGCTGTTCTTCGCCGTGTTGCGCCGCGACCAGGCCGCGTAGCGCGCCACGTTGAGCGCGGCCAGCTCGTCGGAGAGATCCATCAGCCGCGCCACCTGCACCGGCGTCTTGGCCTTCATCACTTCGATCAGCTCGGCGGCGTCGCCCATGCGCTGCGGCGTGGTGGCGAGCGCGGCCACCTCGGGCGGCACGGGGGTTTGATAGTCGAGGCGCTTGGCGGGGGAGAGAAGAAAAAGCATCTCCGGATTGTCGGTGCAATGACGATCAATGGAAGTCGCGGCTCTTGGCCACCAGCCCGGCCAGCAGCGGGCTGTGGTCGACCAGCTTCATCGCGACGAGGTGCTTTACCTCGCCCTCGCGCTGCCAGCGGCCGTAGACGGTGAGCAGCCGCGTGCCGAGCAGCTCGCGGCGGTGCGCCTCGAACACGCGCGGCCAGACGATCACGTTGATCACGCCGGTTTCGTCTTCGAGCGTGACGAAGGTGGTGTCCTTGGCCGTCTCGGGGCGCTGGCGGTGCGTGACGATGCCGCTGGCGCGCGCCAGGCGGCCGTCGGGGTAGGTGTTCAGCACCGACGCGGGCTGCACCTTGAAGCGTGCCAACTCTTCGCGCAGCAGTGCGATCGGGTGGCGGTTCAGCGTCAGGCCGACGCTGCCGTAGTCGGCCAGCATGTCCTGCACCTCGCTGGGCGGGGCGAGCGCAACCTCCGCCCCCTCCTGCACGCGCGTGGCGCGCAGCAGCGCGGTGGGGCGCGTGTCGACGCCGGCCACGCCCCAGGCGGCCTGGTGGCGGTGGCCGGCGAGCGCGCGCAGGGCGTCGGCCTGGGCGAGGGCCTGCAAGGCGTGCGCGTCGAGCTCGGCGCGGCGCGCCAGGTCTTCGATGCCGGTAAAGGGCCCGCCTTCGCGGCGCGCGGCGGCGATGCGCTGCGCGGCCTCGAGCGCAAGGCTGCCGACGCGGTCGAGGCCGAGGCGCACGGGCCGCAAGGCGGGGCTCCCCGCCGCATCGTCCAGGCCTTCCAGAATGGTCTCGACTTCACTGAGCTGCACGTCCACCGGCCGCACCTCGACGCGGTGCGCACGCGCGTCGCGCACCAGCTGCGCCGGCGCGTAGAAGCCCAGCGGCTGGCTGTTCAGCAGCGCGGCGAGAAAGACATCGGGGTGGTGGCACTTGATCCAGCTGCTGACGTAGGCGAGCTGCGCGAAGCCGGCGGCGTGGCTTTCGGGGAAGCCGTATTCGCCGAAGCCTTCCATCTGCTTGAAGATGCGTTCGGCGTACTCGCGCGGATACTTCTTCGCGACCATGCTCTCCACCAACCGCTCGCGGAACGGCCCGAGCCCGCCCTTGCGCTTCCACGCCGCCATCGCGCGCCGCAGCGCATCGGCCTCGCCGGGCGAGAAGTCGGCGGCGATCATCGCGATCTGCATCACCTGCTCCTGGAAGATCGGCACGCCCTTCGTGCGCTCCAGGGCCGGGCGCAAATCCAGCGGGTAGTCGATCTGCCCATCCTCCAGCTCGCGGTTCTTCAGGTAGGGATGCACCATGCCGCCCTGGATCGGCCCGGGCCGCACGATCGCCACCTCGACCACCAGGTCGTAATACTTGCGCGGCTTCAGGCGCGGCAGCATGCTCATCTGCGCGCGGCTCTCGATCTGGAACACGCCGATGGTGTCGGCGGCGCAGATCATGTCGTAGGTGTCGTCGTCGCCCGCCGGGATCTGCTGCGCATCGAAGGGGCGGCCGAGCTTGCGGCCGATCAGCTCGTAGCTGCGCCGCAGCGCGCTCAGCATGCCCAGCGCGAGGATGTCGACCTTGATCAGGCCGAGCGCGTCGAGGTCGTCCTTGTCCCACTGCACGACGCTGCGATCCTTCATGCTCGCGTTCTCCACCGGCACCAGCTGCTCGATCTGCTCGCTGGCGATGACGAAGCCGCCGGGATGCTGCGAGAGGTGGCGCGGGAAGCCGACCAGCTGCTGCGTCAGCGCCATCCACTGGCGCACGATCGGCGAGGCGGGGTCGAAGCCGTTCTCGCGCAGCCGCTCGGCGGCGATGCCGCGGCCGTCGAACCACTGCTGGCCCTTGGCGACCGCGGCGATGCGCTGCTCGTCGATGCCCAGCGCGCGGCCGACGTCGCGCAGCGCGCTGCGCGGGCGGTAGCTGATCACCACCGCGGTGAGCGCGGCGCGGTGCCGGCCGTACTTGCGATAGATGTACTGGATCACCTGCTCGCGGCGCTGGTGCTCGAAGTCGATGTCGATGTCGGGCGGCTCGTGGCGCTCGGCGCTGATGAAGCGCTCGAACAGCAGCCTGGCCTCGCCCGGCTCGACCTCGGTGACGCCCAGGCAGTAGCACACCAGCGAGTTGGCCGCGCTGCCGCGGCCCTGGCACAGGATGCCCTGCCCGCGCGCCCAGCGCACGATGTCGGCGACGGTGAGGAAATAGGGCTCGTAATCGAGCTGGTGGATCAGCGCCAGCTCGTGCTCGATCTGGCGGCGGTGTGCTTCGCGCTCCTTGGCCTCGAAGCGCTCGGGCGGGAAGCGTTTCGGGAAGCCTTCCTCGACCAGCGCGCGCAGGTGACTGGCCGGCGTGTGCCCGGGCGGCACCAGTTCCTGCGGGTATTCGTAGCGCAGCTCGGCGAGCGAGAAGCGGCACGAGTCTGCCACCGCCAGCGTGTTGCGCAGCCACTCGCGCTCGTACAGCCGCGCCAGCCGCGTGCGCGGCCGCAGGTGCTGCTCGGCGTTGGGCGCGAGCGCCGCGCCGCACTCGGCCAGCGGGCGCTTCAGGCGCACGGCGGTGAGCGTGTCCTGCAGCGCCTTGCGCGAGCGCAGGTGCATCAGCACGTCGCCGGCGGCGACGATGCGCAGGCCGCTCGCCTGCGCGGCGTGCTGCACGCTGGCGCGCAAGGCATCCTCGCCGGGGCGCAGCAGGCGCTCGAAGGCGATCGCGGCGCGTGCGCCGTCGTCGAACCAGGTCTTGAGCCAGCGAGCCTGATCGAGCAGCGATTCGGCGCTCTGCGACGCATCGGGCAGCAGCAGCACGAAGCAGCCCGGCAGGCCGGCGAGGAAGGGGGCGTTCGGCACGCGGCCTTCGAGATCCTCGGCGTGCGCAAGGTACTGGCCCTTGGGCGCGCGCCGGCGCGCGATGGTGATCCAGTGCGAGAGGTTGCCGTAGCCGCGCCGCGACTGCGCCAGCGCGACGAGGCGCGCGCCGGACGACAGGCGCATCTCCGCGCCGATGATCAGGCGCGGCAGCGGGTGCGGCGAGCGCGCTTCGCCGCTGCCGCGCTGCAAGCGCGCGCGCTCGCCTTCGATCTCGAGGTGCGCGCGCACCACGCCGGCGAGCGAGCACTCGTCGGTGATCGCCAGCGCCGCGTAGCCGAGCGCCCAGGCGCGCTGCACCAGTTCGCCGGGCTGCGAGGCGCCGGTGAGGAAGCTGAAGCTGCTGCGGCAGTGCAGCTCGGCGTAGCCCGGCAGGCCGGGCCGGCCGCCGGGCGCGGCGGCGGCTACGGGGCGGCGGGTGTCGGCAGATAACACGGCGGGGCGGGCTCGCGCAGGAGCTGGTCGAGCGGGCTGCGCACCGCGCCGCCGCCGAGCTTGAGCACGTGCGTGTAGATCATCGTGGTGCTGACGTCGGCATGGCCGAGCAGCTCCTGCACGGTGCGGATGTCATAGCCGGCTTGCAGCAGGTGCGTGGCGAAGGAATGGCGCAGCGTGTGCGGCGTGGCCGGCTTGTCGGCGAGGCCGGCCTCGTGCAGCGCGCGCTTGAAGGCCCGCTGGAAGGGCTGCTCGCCGAGGTGGTGGCGGCGTTGTTGCGGAGTCTGTGGTTGCAGCGGCTGCGGCTGCTCGCGCGGATCGACCGACAGCGTGGACTGCGGAAACACCCAGAACCACGCCCAGGACTCGGCCGCGCGCGGGTACTTGCGCGCCAAGGCATGCGGCAGGTGCACGCCGCCGACGCCGGCGGCGCGATCGGCCGCCCACAGGCGATGCGCTGCGGCAAGCTGCGCGCGCAGCGGCGCTTCGAGCGCGGCCGGCAGCATCACGACGCGGTCTTTCCCGCCCTTACCTTCGCGCACGACGATGGCGCGGCGCTCGAAGTCGATGTCCTTCACGCGCAGGCGCAGGCCTTCCATCAGCCGCAGCCCGGTGCCGTAGAGCAGCTGGCCGAACAGCTGCAGCACCGGCCAGGGCGCCAGCGCGGCGAGCAGGCGCGCCACCTCGTCGCGCGACATCACCATCGGCAGGCGCGGCGAACGCTGCGGGCGGCCGATCTCGTCCATCCACGGCAGGCGCTGGCCGAGCACCTTCTGGTAGAGAAACAGCAACGCCGACAGCGCCTGCTGGTGCGTGGCCGGCGCAACTCGGCGCTCGGCGGCCAGCCACGAGAGAAAAGCCTCGACCTCCGCGCCCGACAGCTCGGCCGGATGGCGCAGGCCGTGAAAGCGGATGAAGGCGCGCACCCAATGCACGTAGGCCTGCTCGGTGCGCAGGCTGTAGTGCAGCGCGCGGATCTGGGTGCGCAGGAGGTCGAGCAGGCGGGGGCTGGCTGGCGTGGCGCCGGGGGAATGGGGCATGGCTTGATCCTGGAACTGTATTTTTATACAGTATCCACAAACTGGAGCCGCAAGAGAAGTCACCCCTCCTCCTTTCCTTTTTCCATGTCGCCGCCTCGAAACGCCCCACCGCCGCCGCCGCCACCCGCCGCCGTGCGTGCCTGGTGGCGCGTGACCAAGACCATGCAGCCCGGCGCGCGCGGCGCGCTGCGCTTGATGCGCCTGTACGGTGACCAGCTGGTGTGCGTGCGCTACCGCACCAGCGGCACGGGAGAGGAGCGGTTGACCACGATCGAACTGGTGGTCGAGCGCACGATGGTGCGCAAGCGCGGTAACCAGATCGTCGCCTTCAAGCTCAGAGACCACGAGACCCGGCTGCGTCGCGAAGCTTTAAGGCGCGGGGCGTGGTTCGATGCGAAGACTGGGCTGTGGAAGCTGGCGCGGCACGACGTCCTGAGCCTGGGGTTGGGGCATCGGATCGCGATGTCGCAAGAGGAGTTGCTGAGAGAGGAGGTGGATAGATGAAGGAACTTGTTCGTGGGTGTGGCAAAGTGGGGGACAAAACACGTTAGGCCGCATGAACGACCCGCAGAGCAAGTCCGCCCGCCCCTTCCTTCGGGCGCCCATCCCCGCGATCGAAAGGGCGGCCGAGTCTTTGAAGCTCGCTTCGGAGGCTCACATTGCAGGGCAACGAGCACGCGCCGCAGCGCTTCTTGACGAAGCAAACGATCCTGCTGTTCGCCAGTGGACCGAATCGATTTGGGGCAAGGGCGGCGAGTTCGCGGTCTCTGGACCGTTCAAGGCCTCGCCTGCGTTTCTCGCGGGTGCAACCGAACGAATGCCGGACCCTGAGCTCCAGCGCGAGCTTCACCGACGAGACGGCTTCTACTGTCGGTTCTGCGGGGTGCCGGTCATCAGAAAGCAGGTACGCGAGTTCTTCCGCGCCCAGTATCCGGAAGTCCATGTCTGGGGGCGCAAGAACTGCGAGCAACACGCGGCGCTCCAGTGCATGTGGGCCCAATACGATCACCTGCTTCCGCACTCGCGCGGTGGTCAAAACACCCTCGAGAATCTCGTGGTGACATGTGCGCCCTGCAACTACGGGCGCATGCAGTACACGCTCGAAGAAGCGCGCCTCCAGAACCCACTTGAGCGAGCACCTAGAGTTGGTGCGTGGAATGGTCTGGAGTTCCTGCTTGCGCCCCGCAATGCGGCCTAACCCTTCGCTGGAGCCGACTCGCACCGGCATGGCACTTGGCCCGCTTCCCGGAGTGGTCCATCATCCGTCCAGCGGGCCAAGCGCCACACCGGCGCTCGCGCCTCAGCTCAAACGTTAGGCCTCAGAGAGCAGTCTCTGCCCCTCCCAACTACCCTCGCGGAGGCACCATGGCTCGTCAGATCGTGTTCACGCCGAAGGCGGCCAAGCCGCCGTCCAGCT
This sequence comes from Pseudomonadota bacterium, assembly GCA_029779845.1. Taxonomy (GTDB): domain Bacteria; phylum Pseudomonadota; class Gammaproteobacteria; order Burkholderiales; family Burkholderiaceae_C; genus Piscinibacter. The sequence goes on from JAKOZT010000050.1 coordinate 16,230, forward strand.
ACAGCCAAGCCGTCAAGGCCGCTGGCTTGGTTTTCGTTTCCGGCACATCTCCCGCCGATCCAGCCACCGGCACCATCAAGGC
>JAKOZT010000071.1 GCA_029779845.1 Pseudomonadota bacterium
CACCACCGCCGGCAACGCGGTGGAGGTGCGCGAGGCGATCGACTTCCTCACCGGCGCGGCGCGCGAGCCGCGCCTGCTGCAGCTGACGCTGGCGCTGGCCGGCCGCATGCTGTGGCTGGGCGGCCTGGCGGCTTCGCCGGCCCAGGGCGAGCAGCAGGCGATGCGCGCGCTCGACGACGGCCGCGCCGCCGAACGCTTCGCGCGCATGGTCGCCGGGCTGGGCGGGCCGGCCAACGTGCTGGCGCGCGGCGGCGCCCACCTGCCCGCCGCGCCGGTGCAGCGCGTGCTGGCCGCGCCGCGCAGCGGCGTGTTCGGCGCGATGGACACGCGCAAGATCGGCCTGGTGATCGTGGCGCTGGGCGGCGGCCGGTGCCGCCCCGGCGACAAGGTCGACCCGCGCGTGGGCATCACGCGGCTGCTGCCGCTGGGCACCACGGTGAAGGCCGGCGACGCACTGCTGAAAGTGCACGCCGCCAGCGCCGCCAGCGCGGAGGCGGCGCTGCACACGCTGGCCGAAGCGGTGCACATCCACGACGGGCCGGCGGTGCCGAACCCGCCGGTGGTGAGGAGCGTGGTGGGCAGGCCCGGGCGCGGGCACTGAGGCATCCCGCCATCCGTTCGGCCTGAGCCCGAACGGAATCGGTGTCAGCGTTCGCCCTTGCGATAGGGCTTCATCAAGGCCTGCGGGTACGCCGCGCGGCGCGCGACGACCACCAGCGCGACGATCGCCATCGCGTAGGGCAGCATCAGATAGGCCTGGTACGGCAGATCGAGCCCGAACACTCCGCCGCCCGATTGCTGCAAGCGCAGCTGCAGCGCGTCGAAGAAGGCGAACAGCAGCGCGCCGAGCAGCGCCTTGCCGGGCCGCCACGAAGCGAACACGACCAGCGCCACGCACACCCAGCCGCGCCCGTTGACCATGTTGAAGTAGAAGGCGTTGAAGGCCGCGAGCGTCAGGAAGGCGCCCGCCACGCCCATCAGCGCCGAGCCGGCGACGATGGCCGCGGTGCGCACGCCGGCCACGCTCAGGCCCTGCCCTTCGGCCGCCGCCGGATTCTCGCCGACCATGCGCAGCGCCAGGCCGGCAGGGGTGCGGTAGAGCAGCCAGGCGATCGCCGGCACCAGCAGCAAGGCGAGCAGCGTCAGCGGCGTCTGCGCGTTCAGCACCGGGATGGGCAGGCTTTCCATGGGCGCGAAGGGCACGATGGTCGGCGGGCTGTCGACCTTCGGGAAGCCGACGCGGTAGGCGTAGCTCGCAAGGCTGGTGGCCAGCAGCGTGATGCCCAGGCCCGCGACGTGCTGCGAGAGCGCGAGGCCGACGGTCAGCAGCGCATGCAGCAGCCCAAAGGCCGCGCCGGTGAGCGCGGCGACCAGCACACCGGTCCACAGCCCGGCGCCCTGGTACACCGCCAGCCAGCCGCTGAAGGCGCCGGCCACCATGATCCCTTCGATGCCGAGGTTCAGCACGCCGGCGCGCTCGCACAGCAGCACGCCCAGCGTGCCCAGGATCAGCGGCGTGGCGATGCGCAGCACCGCGATCCAGAAGGGCGCGGAGGCGAGCAGGTCCAAGGTTTCGTTCAGCATGGTCAGCGCCACCGGATCCGGTACTGCGCCAGCATCGTCGCCACCAGCACCGCGATCAGCGAGACCGCGACGATCACGTCGGCGATGTAGGTCGGCACGTTCACCGCGCGGCTCATGCTGTCGGCGCCGACCAGGATGCCGGCGACGAAGATCGCGGCCGCGACGACGCCGAGCGGGTGCAGCGCCGCCAGCATCGCGATCACGATGCCCGAGTAGCCGTAGCCGGGCGACATGTCGAGCGTCAGATAGCCCGCGCGGCCTGCCACCTCGATGGCGCCGGCCAGGCCGGCGAGCGCGCCCGAGATCAGCGCCACCTTCACCTGCACCCAGGCCACCGGCATGCCGGCGAAGGCCGCGGCGCGCGGGTTCGCGCCCACCGCGCGGATCTCGAAGCCGAGCGTGCTGCGCGCCAGCAGCGCCCACAGCAGCAGCGCGGCGGCGAGCGCCCACAGCAGGCCGCTGTGCACGCGGCTGCGCTCGATGAGCTTGCCGAGCTGCAAGGCGTCCTGGATCGCGACACTCTGCGGCCAGCCCATCGCCGAGGCATCCTTCATCGGGCCATCCAGCATCGCCGAGACGAAGAGCAGCACGATGAAGTTCAGCAGCAGCGTCGTCACCACCTCGTCGACGCCGAGGCGCGCCTTCGCGAGTGCGGGCCCGAGCAGCAGCAGCGCGCCGGCGGCCATCGCCGCGAGCATCATCAAGGGGAACAGCAGCCCCGGCGCGAGCGCAAAGCCTTCGCCGCCGTGCAGCCCGCCGACCGCGACGGCTGCCAGCGCGCCGGCGTAGAGCTGGCCCTCGGCGCCGATGTTGAAGAGGCGCGCGCGGAACGCGACGGCGGCCGCGAGGCCGGTGAGGATCAGCGGCGTGGCGCGGGTCAGCGTCTCGGTCCAGGCGAAGCGAGAACCGAAGCCGCCTTCGAGCAGCAGCGCATAAGCCTGCCCGACCGGCGCGCCGGCCCAGGCCACCAGCAGCGAGCTGATGACCAGCGTGGCGAGCACGGCGGCCACCGGCGCGCCGACCAGCAGCGCGCGCGGCACACGCTCGCGGCGTTCAAGCTGCATGGGCGTGCTCTCCCGCCATCGCGAGGCCGATCGACGCGAGCGTCCATTCGCGCGCCGGCCTGGCCGCGCCGAGGCGGCCGGCATGCATCACCGCGATGCGGTCGGCCAGCGCGAAGATCTCGTCGAGGTCTTCGCTGATCAAGAGCACCGCGCTGCCGGCCGCGCAGGCGTCGAGCAGTTGCTGGTGCACGTAGGCCACCGCGCCGATGTCCAGGCCCCAGGTCGGCTGGTGCGCGACGATCAGCGCCGGCGCGCCTTTCGCCTCCGGGTCGCCGGCCAGCGCGCGGGCGAGGATCAGCTTCTGCATGTTGCCGCCGGACAGCGATCTCGTCGTCGTCCACAGCCCGGCCGCTTCGGTGCCGCGCACGTCGAAGCGCTCGACCAGCGTCTTCGCATGCAACATCGCGCGCTCGCGGCGCACCCAGCCGAAGCGCGCGAACGCCGGGCTGGCATAACGCTCCAGCACCGCGTTCTCCCACAGCGGCAGCTCGCCGACCACGCCGAGCGCGTGGCGGTCCTGCGGGATGCGCGCGACGCCGCCGGGCACCTGCAATGCAAAGAGCCGCTCGGCCAGCGCCTGCTGGCCGTTGCCCGCGACGCCGGCCACCGCGACCAGTTCGCCGGCGTGCAGCGTCAGCTCGAATGGCCCGCGCAGTTCCACCACCGGCGCGCCGCGTGCATGGGCGCGCTTGGTCGCCGGCGCCACCGCGCGGCCGACCATCGCCTCGGCGAGCAGCGCCTTGTCGGCGCCGGCCGCCGGCAGGTCGGCGATCAACCGGCCGGCACGCAGCACCGCGACGCGGTGCGACACGCGCAGCACCTCGTCGAGCTTGTGGCTGATGAAGATCACCGACAGCCCGGCCGCGACCATCTGCGCCAGCGTGGCGAACAGCGCCTCGCTCTCCTGCGGCGTCAGCACCGCGGTGGGCTCGTCGAGGATCAGGATGCGCGCGCCCCGCTTGCGTCCAAATGACACCAGCGCTTTCAGGATCTCGACGCGCTGGCGCTCGCCGACCGAGAGGTCGCCGACTCGCGCACCGGGATCCACCTGCAAGCCGAAGCGCCGCGAGGCGTCGAGCAGCTTCGCGCGCGCCGCCGCGCGGCGCGAGAACGGCTGCCACAGCGGCTCGGTGCCGAGCATCACGTTGTCGAGCACGCTCAGGTTGTCGGCCAGCGTGAAGTGCTGGTGCACCATGCCGATGCCGGCCGCGAGCGCCGCCTTGGGCTGGCCGGGCGGCAGCGGCTTGCCGTCGACCTCGATGGAACCTTCATCGGCCAGGTAGTGGCCAAACAGGATGGACACCAGCGTGCTCTTGCCCGCGCCGTTTTCGCCCAGCAGCGCGAGCACCTCGCCGCGCGCCAGCTCGAGCGAGATGGCGTCGTTGGCGAGGAGCGATCCGAAGCGCTTGGTGATGCCCTTCAGCCGAAGGGCCGGCGTCGTCACTTGGCGCTGGGCTTGGGCTGGCCGTCGTCGACCTTGACGCTGAACTTGCCCTCGCGGATCGCCGCCTCCTTCGCCTTCACCTTGGCCACCAGGTCGGCCGGCACCCTCGAGGCGAAGCTGCCCAGCGGCGCGAGTTCGCTGCCCTTGTGCTTCATCGTCGAATAGACGCCGTAGTCGTCGGCCTTGAAGCTGCCGGCCTTCACCGCCTTGATCGCCATGTCGACGGTGGGCTCCATGTTCCACAGCGCCGAGGCGACCACCGTCTCGGGGTACTTGTCCTGCGTGTCGATCACGTTGCCGATCGCCAGCACCTTGCGCTCCTTGGCGGCATCGCTGACGCCGAAGCGCTCGGCGTACATCACGTCGGCGCCCTTGTCGATCATCGCGAAGGCGGCTTCCTTGGCCTTGGGCGGGTCGAACCAGCTGTTGATGAAGCTGACCATGAACTCGACCTTCGGATTCACTTCCTTCGCGCCGGCCATGAAGGCGTTCATCAGCCGGTTGACCTCGGGGATCGGGAAGCCGCCGACCATGCCGATCTTGTTCGACTTGGTCATGCCGCCGGCGATCATGCCGGTGAGATACGCCGGCTCCTGGATGTAGTTGTCGAACACGCCGAAGTTGGGCGCCTGCGGCTTGCCCGAGCTGCCCATCAGGAAGCTGACCTTCGGATAGTCCTTGGCCACCTTGCGCGCCGCCGCCTCGACGGCGAAGCTCTCGCCGAGGATCAGCTGGTGGCCCTTCTCGGCGTAGCCGCGCATCACGCGCTCGTAGTCGGCGTTGCTGACGTTCTCGCTGAACACGTACTCGATCTCGCCGCGCGCCACGGCCGCCTTGAGCGCCTTGTCGATGCGGCTGACCCACTGCTGCTCGACCGGCACGGTGTAGATCGCGGCGACCTTGAGCTTGGGCGACTGCGCCAGGGCGGGCGCGGCGGCGGCAGCGGCCAGTGCGGCGAGGGCGAGACGGCGGGTGAGCATCATGGCGGGCATCTCCTGCGGGTGGGTGTGGGTGCGGCGGGCAGGATAAGGCAAGTCGCGTGCCGCGCCGGCCGCACCGCGGCGATGCGCGGTCAGCCGCCGAGCAGCGCTCGCAGCGCACGCAGCACCGCGGCCGGGCGCTGCAGCAGGTCGTCCTGCAGCAGCGCGGCCAGCGCGCCCAGCTGCAGCCACAGCACCAGCACCGCCACCACCGCCTTCAGGCTCATCGACAGGCTGAAGACGTTGAGCTGCTGCGCGAAGCGGTTCACCAGACCGAGCACGCCGTCGACGAGGTACAGCAGCAGCAGCGAGGGCGCGGCCACCAGCAGCGCGAGCCGCATGATGCGGCCCAGTTCGGCCTCGAACAGCAGGCTGCCGGCGCGCCGCAGGTCCGGCAGCGGCGCGGCCAGCGGCCACAGCGCGTAGCTGTCGAGCAGCACGCCGGCCATCAGCAGCAGGCCGCCGCCGGCCATGAACACCAGGCTCGCCAGCCGCGCGAGGAAGGCGCCGGTCAGCGAGGTCTGGTGGCCCGTGAGCGGATCCAGCACCTGCGCCATCGAGCTGCCGACCTTGGTGTCGATGATCTGGCCGGCCGCCTCGAAGGCCCACATCGCGCCGCCGAACACCAGCCCGAGCGCGCCGCCGACGAAGGCTTCCTTGGCGAACAGCGCCAGCCACTGCGGCCCGCCCCACTGCGCCAGCGCGGCCACCGAGGGCGCCGGCTGCAGCACGAGGCCGAGCAGCGCCAGCGCGACGAACAGCGCATTGCGCACCATCGCCGGCAGCAGCTCGGCGGTGAACAGCGGCACCAGCAGGAAGGCCACCGCCACGCGCGTGGTCGCCAGCCCGAGCAGCAGCGCCGCGTCGGACAGCGACGCGATGCCGCCGAAGGCGCCGCCGCCCATCTCAGTTGCGCCACCAACCGTTCGCCCTGAGCAGGGGACCGAGCTCGTCGAAGTCCCCGTGTCGAAGGACAGCGTGGCGCGCACAGGGCTTCGACAGGCTCAGCCCGAACGGGGGGGCGCAGCGCTCGGGTCTCATTTCGAGTTTCATTTCAGCGCCGCGCCACCAGCCCGGCGAAGCCGCTGAACACGCGGTCGCTGAAGTGGTAGAGCCCGCCGCCGAGCAGCGAGGCGGTGAGGAAGATCGTCAGCACGATGGCGAAGAACTTCGCGGCGTACTGGGTGGTCTGCTCCTGCAGCTGCGTGGCCGCCTGCACGAAGGCGATCAGCAGCCCCACCACCGCGGCCACCACGATCGGCGGCGCCGACAGCAGCAGCACGTACCACAGCGCCTGCTGCGTGAGCTGGAGGATCTGGCCCTGTTCCATCGCCGCGCGCCCCTACTGGTAGGTGAGCACCAGCCCGTGCGTGAGCTTGACCCAGCCGTCGATCAGCACGAACAGCAGCAGCTTGAAGGGCAGGCTCACCGTGGTGGGCGAGAGCATCATCATGCCCATCGCCATCAGGATGTTGCTGATCACGAGGTCGATGACGAGGAAGGGCAGGAAGATCAGGAAGCCGATCTCGAAGGCCACCGCCAGCTCGCTGACGGTGAAGGCGGGCACGACGACGAGGAAGTCGCGCTCGGCGAGCGTGGCGGCCTGCTCGGGCGTGAGCGTCTTCTGCGCGGTCTTGAGGAAGAAGGCGCGCTCCACCGGGCGGCTGTGCTTGACGAGGAATTCGCGCAGCGGCTCCTTGGCGCGGTCCGCCGCGGCCAGCAGCGAGGCGGTGCTGTTCAGCGGTGCGCTGTTCGTGCCGAGGCGCTCGTGCACCGCCACGCCGACCGGGTACATCACGTAGACGCTGAGCACCAGCGCGAGGCCGTTGAGCACCACGTTGGGCGGCACCTGCTGCAAGCCCATCGCGTTGCGCAGCAGGCTGAGCACCACCACGAGCTTGGTGAACGAGGTGACCATCACCGCGACGAAAGGCGCCAGCGCCAGCAGCACCACGGTGACGAGCGCCGACGAGGGCGTGAACTGGGTCAGATCCATCAGGCTTGTTCGATCAGCAGGGCATGGCCGCGGCCCCAGGGCAGCAGGCGGCCGTGGGCGCGCAGCGTTTCGCCGTGGCGCAGTTGCAACTGGGCCGGCGGCGCGGGCGCGTCGCTCGCGCCGGGCCAGCCGCACAGCGCGGCCACCGGCTGCGCGCCGGCTTCGGCATCGACGCGCCAGGCGGCGTTGCCGGGTTCGCCGGCGGGCTGCAGGCGGCCGCGCCAGTGCGCGTCGAACGAGGGCGCGAGCAGCAGCAGCGCGCCGGGTTCGAGCGCGGCTTCGTCCTCGCCCGACAGCACGAGCTCGGCCAGCACCAGCCGCGCCGGCGCGTCGTGCCAGGCGAGTTGCTTCGTGAGCGCTTCGGGCGGCGCGCCGAGGCGGCGCAGCAGCGGCCAGGGTAAGTGCAGTTCGGCCAGCGCATCGCCGTGCGCCGGCCAGCGCGCGCGGGCGCCGGTTGGTGATTCGGCAGGCGGCGCTTCGCCCCACGCCCAGTCGAACAACCGCACGCCGGCGTGTTCGCACCAGCCGTCCAGCACCGCCAGCAGCGGCTCGAGGCGCGCCAGCGCGAGCGCGGCCTCGGCGGCGCAGCCGGGTACGGCCGCGTCCGTGAGCATCAGCCGCGCGTCGTCGGCGATGAAACAGGGCGCCGCCGTCATGCGCGCCGGCTGACCATCATGCGCGTCAGCTCGGCCACCGAGCGCGCCTTCATCTTGCCCATGCCGCGCGCGCGGTACAGCTCCACCGTCTTGACGCTCAGGCCGAGGCGGTCGGCGATGACCTTGTTGTAGACGCCCTCGACGACGAAGGCGAGCACCTCGCGCTCGCGCGGCGCGAGCGATTGTTCGCGGCGCTCGAACTCGGCCGCGGCCTCGCCGCCATCGTCGGCGGCGGTGGGCGCGGCGGCCGGCACGCTCGCGACCGGCGCCGGCGTTGCGGCCGGCGTACCGGCGCGCGCGAAGGCGCTGTCCAGCGCGGCTTCCAGCGCGGCGTCGTCGAAGGGCTTTTCGAGGAAGCTCACCGCGCCTTTGCGCATCGCCTGCACGGCCAGCGGCACGTCGGCGTGGCCGCTCATGTAGATCACCGGCAGCGCCTGGCCGCGCGCGTGCAGCGCGTCGTGCACGTCCAGCCCGCTCATGCCGGGCATGCGCACGTCCAGCAGCAGGCAGGCCGGGCCGTCGGCGCGGCGCGCGGCCAGCGCATCCAGCGCCTCGCGCGGATCGCCCCAGGCCTGGACCTCGAAGCCGGCGCCGGCCAGCCAGAAGCGCGCGGACTCGCGGAACTCGGCGTTGTCGTCGAGGATGTAGACGGTGCGTTGGCTCATGGTGTGGCTCTCTCCTCGGGGCCGGCCGCCGCCAGCGGCAGGCCGATGTGGAAGGCGCTGCCGCCGTCGGGCCGGCGGCTGAACCACAGCCGGCCCTGGTGCAGCTCGATGAAGGAACGGCAGATCGACAGCCCGATGCCCATGCCGCTGGGCTTGCGCGAGGCGAAGGGCACGAACAGGCGCGCCTCGTCGTCGGGGCTCAGGCCGCAGCCGTTGTCGGCGACGCTGGCCTCGGCCTCGCCGTCGGCCTCGCGCAGCGCCAGCTCGACGGCCGGCGCGCCGTGGCTGCGCTCGCGCAGCGCGTCGATCGCGTTGCGCAGCAGGTTGGCGAGCACCTGCTGCAGCATCACTTCGTCGCCGCGCACCCACACGGCGCGCGCCGGCAGCGCCAGCGCGAGGCGCACGCCGGCGCGCTGCAAGTCCCAGTCGAGCAACGAGGCGCTGGCGCGCAGCAGCGCGGCGAAGTCGAGCCGCACCAGCCTGGGCGCGCGAGACTGCGTGAACTCGCGCACCCGCGCGATCACGCGCGAGGCGTACATCACCTGCTCGATGGCGCGCTCGGCGGCCTGCAGCTCCTCGGCCGCGCCGTCGCGCCGCGCCAGCCGCAGGCGCAGGCCGCGCAGCAGGTTGGCGGCGGCGCCGATCGGCTGGTTGAGCTCGTGCGCGAGCGTGCTGCCCATCTCGCCGACCACCACGCTGCGCGAGGTGAAGAGCAGGCGTTCGCGGTCGTCGAGCTGGCGCTGCAGCTCGCGCGCGCGGTCGCGCCGCTCGCTGCGCCGGTCGTGCAGGCGCAGCAGCCGCCAGCCGCCGGGCAGGGGCAGCGACTCGACCTGCACGGCGGCGTCGGCATCGCTCTCGCCGCAGCAGGCGAAGCGCGGCGCGGCGCTGTCCAGCCCGGCGCGCAGGCCCGGCAGCGCGGCGGCCCAGTCGGCATTGCCGGCCACCGGCGGCAGCACGGCTTGCCAGGCGGGGCTGGCCTGCGCCAGCGTGTCGCTCGGCTGGTGCAGCAGCGCGACCGCGTCGCCGAGGGCGGCGAGCGCGTCGAAGGTGGCGTCGGGCAGGGGCGCCTTCATGCGCCGCGCTCCACGTCGGTGAGCGGCGCATCGCACAGCAGCAGCGGCCAGCTCCATTGCGCGCCGAGCGAATCCCAAAAGCGCTGCGCCGAGGGCACGCGCAACAGGTGGTGCTGCCAGCGCGGCGACGGCGAACGCACCGGGCCGAGCTGCAGCTCGACGCTGACACGCCCCGGCGCCAGCGCGCGCGCATGCTGCACGCTGGCGATGGTGGCGAGCTGGTAGCTGCCGCCGGCGCCGTGGGTCTTCACGAGGCGCACGGCCCACCAGCCGGGCTCGCCTTCCACGCGCGTTCCCGCCAGCAGCGCGGGGAAGCGCCGGCCCGCCAGCGGCAGCTCGCCGCCCGCGCGGTGCAGCACCGCCACCCAGGCCGCTTCGCCGCCCTCGGCCTGCGGCCAGGCGAGCAAGGCGCCGCGCCCGCGCAGCCAGGCCTCGGCCGCGACGTACAGGCTCGGCAGCGCGCGGGCATCGTGGCGCGCGGCGCGCAGGCGGGCCACCAGTTGCGCGAGCCAGGCGGAGGTCGAGAGGGACGAGGTGGCATCGGCGGGGCGGGCCAGGGCATCGGGCAAAGCGGGCGCAGCCTCGTCTTCGTCGTCGGCCTCGGCCCGCCACGACCGGCGGCGCGGCTCCTCGTCCGGCGCGCGCACGCCGGGGCGCGACGCCGCCTGCGGCCAGGCCGGCGGCGCCGAGGGCACGAACACCGGCGCGAGCACACGATCGACCGTCGCACCCATCTGCGCCGGCGCGGGCGCGGCCGGTTCGCTCAGCGCGCTGGCCGGCGTGGCGGAAAGCGGCGTGTCCTTGGTTGCCGCCTGCGGCAGGGCGGCCGGCGCGCGCTCGGCGCCGGCCGTGCGCGCCTGCTGCGTCTGCACCGCTTCGGGCATCGGCATGTCGTTGCCGGCCAGCGGCGTCGCGCCCTCGGCGGCGGCGAGGCGTTCGACGCCTTCGGCTTCGAGCGGCAGCGCCTCGCGCGCGGCGTTCGCGAGCGCAGTGCCGGCGTCCGCCAGCGCCATCTGCTGCAGGCTGGCCCATGAGGCCGCGCCGATGCCGTCGAGGTTCATCGCATGCGCCTCGGGTCGGCCGCCTCGACGCGGCGGTGCGCGGCGGCTTCGCGCTCGGCGGAAACTGCCGGCACGCGCGTGCACACCTGCACGCCGGGCAGCCGCTGCTGCAGGCCCTGCAGCGCTTCGACCGGCGCGGTGCCGTGCAGCGACAGCGCCCAACGGCCATCGTCATTGCGTTCGATGTGCGCCTGCCACGCCGCGCCGGCGCCGGCGGGTGCGGGCAGTTCGAGCCGCCAGCCCGATGCGGCGGCCGCATCCAGCGGCGTGGCAACAGCGAGCCGCGCCTCCTGCTGCTGCGCCTGCTGCGTGCGGCTCGGCTCGGCCAGCGCGCCGGCGTGCGAGGCCGATGACGATTCGGATGCGGCAGCCTGCAAGGGCCGCAGGCTGTGCAGGAAGCCGGCGGCCAGCAGCAGGTCGGCCGGCGCGGGCGATGCGGCCGGCGCGCTCGCCGAATCCAGCGGGCCCGCCGCGCTCGCGATGTTCATGCCCTTCATGCGACGGGCCTCCGCGCGCTGTCGTCCAGCTCGCGCTCGGCGCGCATCTCGCGCAGCCGCCCTTGCGCACGCACCGCGGCATCGACCAGCAGGCGCACCGCGTCTTCGCGGGCACGCGCATGCGCGAGCGCCTCGCGCGCCAGGCGCAGCGCCTCCTCGGCCTGCTCCAGCGCCTGCTCGTCGTCGATCAGCGCGTACTCGTCGCGCTCCAGGCGCTCGAACAGCGCCTCGCGGCGCACACCCACCAGTGCGCCCCAGCGCGGCAGCTGCGACGCCCATTCGTGCACCGCGGCGCTGTCGTGCGCGCGCAGCGCTTCGCGGTGCACCGCGATGCTTTGCTGGCGCGCCGCCACCTGCGCCTGCGCCTGCTCGGCGGCGCGGTGCGCATCGGCGGCGGCCAGCTCGGCGCGCCGCACCGCGAGCGCGCGCAGGCGCTGCCATTGGGTCTGCTCGCGCGGCGTCAACGGCGGCGTCATGCCAGCGCCTCGTGCAATTGCGCCAGCGTGCCGTCCAGCGCCGCCGCCTCGTCGGGCCGCTGCCGCAGCAGCGCGCGCAGCGCCGGCATGCGCGCGATCGCCTCGTCGGCCAGCGGGTCGCTGCCGGCGCGGTACTCGCCCACGCGCACCAGGAACTCCACCTCGGCGTGGCGCGCCAGCAGCGCGCGCAATCGCGCCACGGCGGCCTGCTGCGCCGCGCCAGCCACGCGCGGAAACACGCGGCTGGCGCTGGCCAGCACGTCGATCGCCGGGTAGTGCGCAGCCTGCGCGAGCGCGCGCGACAGCACCACGTGGCCGTCGAGCAGCGAGCGCACTTCCTCGGCGACCGGGTCGGCGCCGTCTTCGTCTTCGGCCAGCACGGTGTAGAAGGCGGTGATCGAGCCGTGCGCATCGTTGCCGGCGCGCTCCAGCAGGCGCGGCAGCTCGGCGAACACACCCGGCGTGAAGCCGCGCCGCACCGGCGGCTCGCCGGCTGCCAGACCGACCTCGCGCAGCCCGCGCGCGAAGCGCGTGATCGAATCCATCAGCAGCAGCACGCGCGCGCCCTGCGCGCGAAAGCCCTCGGCGATCGCGGTGGCGGCGTGCGCGGCGCGCACGCGCTCCAGCGCCGGCCGATCGGAGGTGGCCACCAGCACCACGCTGCGCGCCAGGCCGGCCGCGCCGAGGCAGTCGTCGAGGAACTCGCGCACCTCGCGGCCGCGCTCGCCGACCAGCGCGATGACGTTGACGTCGGCCTGGGCACGGCGCGCCAGCATGCCCAGCAGCGTGCTCTTGCCGCCGCCGGCCATCGCGAAGATGCCCACGCGCTGGCCTTCGCCGACGGTGAGCGCGGCGTCGATCGCGCGCACGCCGGTGGCGAACGGCCGCACCACCGGCGTGCGTGCGAGCGGATGCGGCGCGGCGCGGTGCAGCGGCACGCGCGCCAGGCCGGCAGGCAGCGGCCGGCCGTCGAGCGGGCGCGCGAAGGCGTCGAGCACGCGCCCGAGCAGGCCGCGGCCGCAGGGCAGCGTGGCCTCCTCGGCCAGCGCCGCCACCGCCGCGCCGGCTGGCAGGCCCTGCAGCGAGCCGTAGGGCGCGAGCAGCACCTCGGCGCCAGCGAAACCCACCACCTCGGCGAGCAGCGCGCGCGCCTCGTCCTCGGGCGCGGCCGGGTCGAACACGCGGCACGGCTGGCCGATGCGCGCATGCAGCCCGGCGGCGCGCAGCAGCGTGCCGCCGGCCTGCACGACGCGGCCTTCTTCCACCACCGTGCGCGCACCCTGCAGCGCGCGCCACAGCGCGGCGCTGCGTTCGTCGAGCGGCAATCCAGCGTCGATCACGGCGCGACGCCCCACAGCGCGCCGACCCGCGCGAGCCGCGCTGCCGGCGAGGCGTCGGCGCGGCCCTGGTCGGTGACGAGGCGGCACTGGCCGGCGCCGAGCGCAGCGTCGGCCTGCACCTCGGCCTCGGCGAGCGGATGGCGTGTGCCGGCATGCGCCGTCAGCGCCGCGGCAAGCGGCGCCGCCAGATCCGGCGCCACCTGCAGGCGCAGCACACGCGCCGGGCGCAGCTCGCGCGCCGCCTCGGCCGCCAGGCGCAGGCTGCGCTCAGGCTCGGGCAGCTCGCCGACCAGCTTGTGCGCCAGCGCCAGCGCCAGCGTGGCGACTTCTTCGCGCTGCGCCTCGACGGCCGCGCCCGCGTCGCGTGCCAGCGCGGCGAGCTGCGCGGCCAGCGCGTCGGCCATCTGTTGCGCCCCCTCGGCGCGGCCGGCCGCGAGGCCGCGTGCATGGGCTTCGGCCTCGGCCGCTTCGACACGCGCGGCCTCGGCGGCGGCGAGCGCCTCGCAGCGCTGCAGCAATGCGCCCACCTGCGCGAAGGCCGGCACCTCGGCGGCGCGCAGCACCTGGCGCGGCGCGGCCACGCCGAGGTTGTCGCCGGCCTTCCACAGAAAGAAGCTCATGCCACGCCCTCGGTTTCGGCTTCGAGCGACAGCGCGGCATCGACCACCGCTTGCGCCGCCGCAGCGGGCAGCGCGAGCGGCGCCAGCGGCGCGAGGCAGGCGCTCGCGGCGTGGCGCAGCGCGCCGTGCGGCAGGCTGGCGGCCAGCACCGAGGCACCGGCCTGGCGCAGCAATTCGGCGACGTCGCTGCCCGCCTGCGCCGGCGGCAGCGCCGGCACGCCGGCCGGCCACGCGGGCCAGTCGGCGCGCGCGAGCAGCGCATCGAACCACTCACCGCCCAGCGCGCTGCGCGCGGCGGCCAGCGGCGCGGCGGCAATCCACAGGCGCAACGCCGGCGCGGCGAGCACGGCGCCGACACGGCGCGCCAGCAGCGCACGCGGCGCGTCGGGCAGCGCGAGCCAGGCAGGCGCTTCGTCGAGCGCGCGCCAGCCGACTGCGCGCGCGGCCGCCGGCGCGGCCTGCCACAGCGTTTGCGCGACGGCGGCGCGATGGGCGCGCCGCTCGGCGGCACGTTCGGCCAGCGAGAGTGCGGTCATGCCTCGTCCTTCGCCGCCGCCAGCTCCGGCGCGCGGCGCGGCCCGCTCAAACGCAGCAGCTGGCGGCGCCGCCACCAGTGCAGCCCGCCGGCACCCGCCAGTGCCACGATGCCCAGCAGCGCCGAAGCCGCCAGCGGCGTCTGCAGCGGCGCCGCCGCGGCGGCCGTGGCCGGCGCCGCCTCGGGCGCGGGCGCCTCGGCGACGAAGGGCACGACGGTGACGTTTTCGTAGGGCAGGCCCTCGACGCCGTTGACCACCAGCGCCTTCACCTTGGGCACCAGCGCGTCGACGTCCATGCCGGCGCGGTGCTTGATCAGCACCGAGGCCGAGGCCGGCGGCGTCTTGTCCTGCAGCGGATGTTTTTCCGGCACGGCCAGCGTCACGCGCGCCAGCACCACGCCGTCGATGCTGCTGACGGTGTGCGACAACTCCTGCGACAAGGCGTGCAGCAGCCGCGAGCGCTCTTCCAGCGGCGAGGAGATGAAGCCCTCGCGCTTGAAGACCTTGCCGAGACTGTCGAAGGGCTCGCGCGGCAGGCCTTGCGCGGCCAGCGTGCGCACCGCCTGCGCGAAGTGCTCCTTCGAGGTGCTGACCTCGAACTCGCCCTCGCGCGCCGCCTTGTCGGCCGGCAGGCCGGCGCCGCGCAGCGCCGCCACCATCTCGTTGGCCTGCTGCTCGGTGAGTTTGGAATACAGCACCTGGTCGTCGCAGCCGGCCAGCAAGGCGCCGGCCAGCAGCGCGCCCAGCGCACGCATGACGATGCTCTTCATGGCGCGCCCCTCAGCTCTGCTGGCGGAACAGCTGCTGCAGGCCGTCGGAGGTGCGGTTGGCGATGTTGCTGGTGAGCTGGCAATGGAACATGAACTCCTGGCAGCGCACCGTCAGCGACATCAGCTCGCCGGGCGTCATCTCGCGGCCGGCCGCGGCAGCGGCGCGCGCGTCGCTGCCGAGCGCGGCGGCCTCGCCGTTGATGTGGTCGAAGGGGCGCCACAGCGCGCGCGCCGCGGCCATGCCGCCGCCGGCGTCGCGCCGGCCCTCGATGCGCAGCGCGGCGCCGTCGAGCGCGCGCTCGAAGGCGCCGAGGTCGTTCAGCGATGCGCCGTGGCCGAGCTCGACGCGCGTGGCGGTCGTTGCGTTGGCGGTGCCCGTTGCCGCCGGATCGGCGCCATTGGGCGGCAGCGTGGCCAGGGCCTGGGCGATGTCGAATGCCATCGTCGTCTCCCGTCGCCGCCGTTTATTGCTTGCGCGCCATCGTTTCGAGCGCCGAACCCACCGACGACACCGCGGTGTGCGAGCTGTTGGCCAGGAAGGTCATCTTCAGCGACATCGCGGTCAGCTCGGTGATATCGGCCGGCTTGTCGCCGCCGTCGGAGAGCGCGGCGCTCTTCTCCTCGATCCTGCCGGCCTGCGCGTCCAGCGCCTGGCCCCAGGCCTGCGCCATCGCCTCGAACCAGCTGCCGCCGGACGACGCGCCGCCGCTGCCGAGCGCGGCGTTGTTGCTGAGGACGGAGGTGTTGATGTTGTTGGCCATGTTCGGTCTCCTGTGAGGGCTGTGAGAGGGGGTGGGTGTTCGATGGATCGGGTTCACAAGGCCAGCTCGGTGCGCTGGCCGTCGCGTTCGAGGCTCACCTGCCGCTCGGCGATCTGCACCACGCGGTGCCCGCTGGGCAGCAGCGCGCCGACGAAGTAGCGGCTGCCGTCGGCAGTGACGAGGTAGGGCAGCTCGGCATCGGCGACCACGGCGGTGACGCGCTTGCCCGGGTCTTCGGGCAGCGCCGGCCGCTGCGGCGGCTTGGCCGGGCCGGCCTTGACCGCGATGCCGGCCAGACCGGGCACGTCGCGCAGCGCCGCTTGTTGCGCGGCCTGGGCGGCCGGGCCGCGCGCGGCGTCGCCGTCGGCCACCCGCACCTCGACCTGGCCGTCGCCGCCGGCCTGCGCCTGCACACTCAGGCCGTGCAGGCGGTACACCTCGGCCACCGCCGCAGCGCGGTCGGGCGCGGCGGCGACGCGCAGCGCCGGCGCCGCCGCGGCGCGCGCCGGCGTGAGCAGTTGCGTGAGTGACCACAGGCCGGCGCTGCCGAGCGCGAGCGCGGCACCGGCCAGCGCAAGCCAGCGCTCCGGGTGAGCGCGCGGTGCTGCGCGCGCAGCCTCCGGCGCGGGCGTGTGCGCCTGCTCGGCCGGGGCTTCGGGCGACTCCCATAACGCCTGATCGGCGCGGCCCCAGGCCACTTCGATCGCACCATCGCCCAGCGCGAGCGTCGCGCCCGCCCGCCACGGCAGCACGGCACCCGGCGCCAGCGCATGCGCGCCGAGACGCGCTTGGCCTTCCAGCAATTCGATCTCGGCTGCGCGATCACGCATGCGCGTGCGCAGCCGCACCGGCGCGGCGCTGCCGTGCAGCAGCACATCGGCGCCGGCACCCGCGCCGGCGCCGGCGGCCAGTTCCCAGGCCGAGCGCAGCGGCAGCGCGCAGCTCGCGCCGGCCTGCGGGCCGGCGAGCACGCGCAGTTCCAGCGGCACGGCAATGTCCTTCGTCCCGCTCACGGCCGGGTCTCCACGGCGGGTTGCGACGCAGCGGGTTGCGATGCCGCCGGCGCCGGCGCCTCGCCCTTCAGGCGCTGCTGCAGCGCCTCCGCCGCGCGCGAGCTCGCCAGGCGCGGCGAGATCAGGAACAGCCGCTCGACGCGCGCCTGGCTCTGGTTGCGCGTCTTGAACAGGTTGCCGATCAGCGGCACGTCGCCCAGCACCGGCACCTTGTCTTCGCCGTTCTTCGCGCTGTCGCGCACCATGCCGCCGATCAGCAGACTCTCGCCCTCGGCGATCAGCGCCTGGGTGTTGATCGCCGAGCGCTCGACCACCGGCAGCGTGTCGACCACGCGCGTGGTCAGGGAGCCGTCTTCCACCTGCACCAGCAGCTTGATGCGGTTGCCGTCCTGGTCCTTGAAGACGTGCGGCGTCACGCGCAGCGTGGTGCCGGCGGTGACGTTGAAGAGGTCGACCTCGTCGCGCCCGGCCACGCGCACGTAGAAGGTGCTGCTGTTGTCGAACACCGCCTCGACGTTGGACAGCGTCACCACCTGCGGGCTGGACACCACCTTGGCCGCGCCCTCGCTCTGCAGCGCGCTGATGCGCGCGGCGAAGATCTTGCTGTCGCCGATCACCGCCGAGATGGTGCCGCCCAGCCCCTGCGGCGTCGGATCCTGGCGGCCCTGCAGCAGCAGGTCGCTGGAGCTGCCGTTGCCGACCATCGCGCTGCTCGCGCCGCGCTGCCAGCGCCAGTTGACGCCCAGCTCGCGCAGCCGGTCGGTGTTGATGTCGATGATGGTGGCCTCGATCTCCAGCGCCTGCGGCTCGACGTCGAGCGCGTTGATCAGCTCGCCGTAGCGCGGCAGCCGTTCGGGCAGGTCGCGCACGATCACCGCGTTCAGGCGCGGGTCGGCCTCGATGCGGGTGAAGTTCGACGGCGCGCCGATGCCTCCGCCGTCGTGCGCCGCAGGCTCGTAGGCGGCCGGCTGCATGCCGCCCTGGCCGAGCGCAGCCACCAGCGTGTCGACGCCGCCGCCGCGCCCCTCGTCGGCGCCGCCCAGCGTGCCCAGGCCGTTGCCCTGCGCGCGCAGGCCCTGGCCGCGCAGGCGCGGCTGGGTCGGGCGCTGCATCGTCTCGGCGCCGGCGCCGCGCCCCGGCGCGCCGACCACCGCGCGCAGGATGCTGGCCACGCCCGGCACCAGCGTCTGGCGGCCGCCGAAGTTCACCGCCACGTCCTGCGCCCAGGCGTAGCGCAGGTAGAAGACGCGGTAGTCGAGCAGCGGCTGCGTCCACGCCACGCCGCCGCCGGCGCCGGCCGGGCGCACCTGGCGCACCAGCTCGTCGACCTGCTGCACGAAGCGCCGCGCGCCCACCGCCACCAGCGTGCCGTCGCGCGTGCTGCGCAGGCTGTTGCGCGCGTCGGCCAGGCCGAGGTCGCCGGCGCTGCGCAGCACCTGCTGCGCCATCGGCGCGGGCATCACGAAGCTGCGCGTGATGCTGTCGGCGGCCGGCGCCACGTGCAGCACCGCGCCATCGTAATAGGTGCCGAGGTTGTAGGCGCGCGCGAGGTCGCGCAGCAGCCGCTCGGCCGGCGCGCTGAAGCTGCCGTTGACGGTGCCCTGCACGCCGGCGGCCACGTTCACCGGCACGTCGACCACCGACATCATGTCCTGCAGGAACAGCGCGAGCGGCTGCTCGCGCGCGTCGATGCGCACGATGCGCTGGCCGTTGGGCAGCGGCGCGGCCTGCGCGGCGCAGGCCGCGGCGAACGCGGCGGCAATGAACAGGCGCTTCATCACGCGGCCTCCAGCAGCACGGCCGCGGGCAGGGGCACGTGCGCGGCGGTTTCCAGCCGCAGCGCGGGCATCAGTTCGTGGAACGACATCACGGGGGTCTCGAAGCATTCGGTCTCGATCAGCCGGCGCAGGTGCCAGCGCACGTCGACGCCGCACACCAGCGCCTGCGGGCGGTGGCGCGTCACCAGCGCGGCCACGTCGTCGACGATGCGGCGCGCCAGCTCGGGCTCGAGCGCGAGCTGCGCCACGCCGCCCTGCACGCGCACCGCCTGGCGCAAGGTGTCTTCCAGCTCGGGCGCGAGCAGCAGCGCGCGCAGCGTGCCGCCGGGCGCGGCGCGGTGCGAGAGCTGGCGCTTCAGCGCGATGCGCGCCATCTCGGTGAGGGCCTGCACGTCCTTCTCGCGCTGCGCGGCCTCGGCCAGCGCCTCGAGGATGTCGCGCAGGTTGCGAATGCTCACCTCCTCGGCCACCAGGCGGCGCAGCACCTCGGCGACGCGCTGCATCTGCAGCGCGCGCAGCACTTCCTTGACGACGTCGGGCACGTCGGCCGAGGCGCGCGTGAGCAGCGCGGTGGCCTCCTGGATGCCGATGAACATCGCCGCGTGGCGGCGCAGCGTCTGGCGCACCGCCTCGGCCAGCGCGGCGGCCGGCTCGGCGCGTGCCTGCGCGGGCAAGTCGCCCTCGGCCAGCGGCACTTCCCAAGCCAGCAGCTGCCAGTGCGTGATCGCGGCGCCTTTCGGCGCGGCGTGCAGGCCGATGCGCGGCAGCGGCAGGCCGAGTTCGATCTGGAAATCGTCGAGCACCGCCTCCAGCTCGCGCGCCAGCGCGGCCGCGCCGGGTTCGGCCATCAACGGCGCCGGCACGCGCAGCAGCAGCGGCACCGCGGGGCGCGGCTGCGGCAGCGCGGTGGCGGCCACCTGAGGCGCGGGGCGGCGCTGCTGCACCGCTTCGCCCAGCGCGTGGCCGCGCAGGCGCCGGCGCAGCCAGTCGCCGGCGGCGGTGCGCCAGGGCGCCACCAGCAGCGCGCCGGCGACGAGGCTCGCCAGGCCGAGCGCGACGAACACTGCCGCCGGAAAGCCCGGCACCCAGGCCAGCATCAGGCAGATGGCACCGGCCACGATCTGCACGCGCGGCTTGGCGGCGAGTTGGCGGCGCATCGCATCGCCGAGGTGGCGGTCTTTCTCCTCGTCGGTGGCGCGCGTGACGATCAGCCCGGCGGCCATCGCGCCGAGCAGCGCGGGGATCTGCGCCACCATGCCTTCGCCGATGGTGAGGATGCTGTAGCGGTGCATCGCGTCGCCCAGCGCCATGTCCTGCTGCAGCACGCCGATCGCCAGACCGCCGAGCAGGTTGATGACGATGATCACGATGCCGGCGATCGCATCGCCCTTGACGAACTTCATCGCGCCGTCGAGGCTGCCGTGCAGCTTGCTTTCCTGCTCGAGCGCGCGGCGGCGGCGGCGCGCCTCGTCCTTGTCGATCAGGCCGGCGCGCAGGTCGGAGTCGATCGACAGCTGCTTGCCCGGCATCGCGTCGAGCGAGAAGCGCGCGGCCACCTCGGCGACGCGCTCGGCGCCCTTGGCGATCACGATGAACTGCACCACGGTGATGATCAGGAACACCACCAGCCCGACCACCAGGTTGCCGCCGGCCACCAGCTTGCCGAAGGTGGCGATGATGTGGCCGCCGTCGGCGTGCAGCAGGATCATGCGCGTGGTGGCGATCGACAGGCTGAGCCGGAACAGCGTGCTCATCAGCAGCACGCTGGGGAACACCGAGAACTCCAGCGGCGCGCCGATGTAGATCGCCAGCAGCAGCAGCACCAGGCCCGAGGCGATGTTCAGCGCCACCAGGAAGTCGATCACCCACAGCGGCAGCGGCAACACCATCAGCGCGACGATGGCGACGACGCCGGCCACCAGCGCGAGATCGGCGTAGCGCGCCAGCAGGCCCTCGCGCACGCCGTCGGCGGAGCGGAAGTAGGCGCCCATCGAGCTCATTGGACGACCCTCCGCGCGAAGCGCTCCGGGATTCGCGCTTCGGAGCGGCCCGACGCGCTCATGGCGCGCTCCGGGCAGCGAGGCGGCGCAGCGCCGCGTAGGTGCGCATCACGTCGCGCACGTAGTTCTGCGTCTCGGGGTAGGGCGGCACGCGCCGGCCGTATTTCTCGACCGCGCCTTCGCCGGCGTTGTAGGCCGCCAGCACCAGCGGCAGGTCGTTGCCGAAGCGGCGCTGCAGCGTCTTGAGGTACTCGGCGCCGACCTCGATGCCCACCGCCGGCTCGTGCAGCTCGCGGCGCGGGTCGGCCACGCCGAAGCGCCGCGCGGTGGCCGGCATGACCTGCATCACGCCGCGCGCGCCGGCGTGCGACAGCGCCTGCGGGTTGTGGCGCGACTCCACGTGCGCCACCGCGTGCAGCAGCAGCGGGTCGATGTCCCAGCGGCGCGCGGCATCGGCGACGGCCGGCACCAGCGCGCGGATGCGCTGCACCGCGGCGCCGCGCGCTGGGACGGCACGCCGCGGCGCGCTGGCCTCGCTGCGCGGCGCGGCGGCGGCCGCCACCGAGGCGAACGGGGCTACCGTTGTGAACGGCACGGGCTGCGCCGCTTCGCGCACCGGCGCATATAGCGACAGCTGCCGCGCCTCGCGCGCCGGGCCTTGTTGCGGCAGCGGCGCGAGCGTGTCGCCGCAGGCCTGCTGCACGAGGCGGAACTTGGCTTGCGAAGCGTCGGTCGCATCGGCCCACGCCGAAGCGGCAGCCAGCTCGCCCTCGCACACCGCCGCGAAGGCTCCCGCCGGAATGACGGCGGCGATCCACAAACCCAAAACGGCAACCCGTTCGGCACCACGCATGAGCGTTCTTTCGTTGTTGTCTTGTCCCTGAGAGGGCTCCGACTATGTCGCTCATGTCGAGTCAGGCGAATCACCCATGAGGGTGTTTGCAACCAATCGTCAGCGACGCAACAACGCTTCGCTAACTAGTTAGAAGCGCGGTGTACCCCTAGGTCAGTTTTCGAAACAAGTTGCCAAGCAGTTCACGCCGCGCGGGGGCCATCGTTGCGCCCGAACATCTCCCCGATCCGCGATGGCCGAGAAGAACGACGGCGGCGACAAGACCGAAAAACCCACCCCCAAGCGGCTGCAGGACGCGCGCAAGAAGGGCGACGTTTCCAAGAGCCGCGACGTGACCAGCGTCGCCAGCCTGGCGGCCTGGCTGGTGCTGGGCGCGCTGGCCGGCGGCCTGGCCGTGGAGCGCCTGAGCGCGCTGACGCTGCGGCTGATGGAGCGGCTGCCGCACAGCGGCGCGCACGACAGCTCGGTGGAGGGCTTCGTCGCGCTGGCCGCCGGCTTCGGCTGGCAGGCCGCCGAGCTGCTGCTGTGGCTGAGCGCGCTGCTGCTCCTGCCGGCCGCGGCCGTCGGGCTGCTCGCCGAATTCCTGCAGGCCGGGCCGGTGCTCGCCTTCGAGAAGCTCTCGCCCAAGCTCTCGCACCTCAACCCGACCGAGGGCGTGAAGCGCATGTTCTCGCTCGACAACCTCGTCGAGCTGGCCAAGTCGGTGCTCAAGACCGCGCTGCTGTTCGGCATCGGCTGGGCGGTGGCGCGCACGATGCTGCCGCAGCTGATCGCCCTGCCCGGCGCCAGCGCCCCGACGGCACCGGCCTTCGGCGCGCTGGCCGGGCAGATCACGCTGCGCCTGCTCGCCTGGAGCGTGGCGCTGCTGACGCTGCTGGCGCTGCTCGACGCGCTGTACCAGCGCTGGAGCTTCACGCGCAAGATGCGCATGAGCCTGCGCGACATCCGCCAGGAGATGAAGGAGAGCGAGGGCGACCCGCACATCAAGCAGCAGCGCAAGCAGGCGCACGCCGAGTGGTCGCAGCGCAATGCGGCGGCGGCCGCGGGCGCGGCGCAGGCGCTGGTGGTCAACCCCACGCACGTGGCCATCGCGATCGACTACGACCGCGAGCGCTGCCCGGTGCCGATGGTCACCGCCAAGGGCGAGGACCACGTGGCGCGCGCGATGCGCGAGGCCGCCGAGGCCGCCGGCGTGCCCATCGTGCGCAACGTGCCGCTGGCGCGCGACATGCTCGCGCGCGCCGAGGCCGGGCGCATCGTGCCGCCCGACCTGTTCGACATCATCGCGGAGGTGATCCTGTGGGCGCGCGAGACGCGCGAGCAGCTCGCGCACGAAGCCGCGCTCGCCGAGGCCGTGGCCGACGGCCGGCCCGCGCCGCCCGAGCCGCCGCCGCGCCGCGCCGCCGCACCCGGCGAAGACCTCACCCGCTACGCCCACAGCGACGACCCGCTGCGCGGCGATGCGCCGCGCGATTGACGGGGCCGGCCGATGAACGACTTCCTGCTCCAGACCGGCGGCACGCTGCTCGCGCTGGCCGCCGTGCTCGCGCTCGCCTGGGCGACGCTGCGCCTGCTGCGCGGCCGCATCGGCGGCGCGCGAGCGGCCGGCGGCGCCGACGACGATGCGCTGCGTTTCGTGCGCGCGCTGCCGCTGGGCACGCGCGAGCGCGTGGTGCTGATGGAGCACCGCGGCGAGCGCTGGATGCTGGGCGTCAGCGCCGGCGGCATCAGCGTGCTCGGGCGCTGGCCGGCCGCGGCGAAGGAGAAGCCACCCTCCGATTGACGCCACCGATTGCGGGCACCCCTAGCTGGGAACGCTCCCAACTGGGCGCAGCCCGCAGCGCTGCCTACAGTGCCCCGCACCATGACCTCGCCCGACACACCCACCCACCCGCATCCGCCCGCGCCCTGGCTGCGCGCCGGCCGCGTTGCGCTGCGCGAGTTCACGTTCGCTGCGGGCGACGCGGCCAGCGTGGCCGAGCTGCACGCCCGCCCCGAGGTGCGCGCGCTGCTGGCCGACGCGCACCCGCTGCACCGGCCCGAGGTGGCCGAGCGCTTCGTGCAGCGCATCGAACCCTTCTACCGCGCACACCCCGGCCTGGGCATCTGGCATGCGAGCACGCCGGCCGGCTTCGTCGGCTGGTTCAGCCTGATGCCGATGGCCGAGCGCGCCGGCGCCATCGAACTCGGCAGCCGCCTGCGCCCCGAGGCCTGGGGCCGCGGCGTGGCGCTTGACGGCGGCGAGGGCCTGCTCGACCACGCCTTCGGCGCGCTGGCCGCCCCTGAGGTGTGGGCCGCCTGCGATGCAAGCAACCGCGGCGCGCGGCTGTGCCTGGCCACGCTGGGCTTCCACGCCGAAGGCATGGCGCCTTACGACGGCGCCGCAGCGGCGCTGCACCACCGCGTGAGCCGCGCCACTTGGCAAGGCTGGCGGCAGCGCGCGCGGCGCGAGCGGCTGCGCGATGCGGCAAGGCGGCTGGCATGAGCATCCTGCGCGCATCCACTCCGCCGCCGCCGTGGCAACGCAGCCTGGGCGAGCGCCTGAGCGCCGCGCTTAAGCGCAGCCTCGCGGCGTATCCGGCCGCCGAAGACAGCGCCGCCCCGGCGCCACGCTGGCCCGTGCCGCGCGCCGCGGAGGCTCACGCGGCGCAGGCGCTCGCCGGCCCCGACGGCACGCTCGCCCAACTCTTCGCGCAATGCCTGCGCCTCTACCGCGAGCAGCTGCAGCGCACGCCCGACGACGACGTGCTGCGCGCGCTGGCCTGCTTCCTGTGCGCCTGCGCGCAGGCGCTCGAAGGCCACGCCGTGACACCCGAACGCTGGCAGCGCACGGCGGATTGGCTGGGCTTGTGGCTGCTGCCCGATGAGGCCGAGGCTACCGCCCCGATCGAAGAGCGCCAGCAGAGCTTCGAGCGTCTTGCCACGCTGGCGGTGGCGGTCGGCGAATGGTCGGTGCAGGCCTCGCGCCAGGGCGAGACCGCAATGGCCAGCGCGCGCCTGATGGCCGCCGAGCACCTGCGCCACGAGCTGGATCTCGATGCCGGATTGCTGCTGCGCGCATTGCGCTGGCAAGGCTTGATCTCCGCCGATAGGAACACCCCTAGCTGGGACGATGCCGAACTGCCGAAGGCCCCGACTGTGCGAAACGAAGACCTTCGCCTTTAATTCATTTCGTCAGCGCGGGGGAATTGCAAATCGGCCCACGCGCAGGCAAGCAAAGCGCCCCGGCATGCCGGCTCACCGGCACCGAGGGAGGTTCGAAAGACCGGGCAACCGATGCCAACGAACAAACGGCACGGCGCCCACCCAAGGAGAATGAGCATGGGATCGGCAATCAACAGCGTGATGGGCGGTGGCGGTGGCGGCCTGCTGGGTTCGATCGGCGGCATCGTCGGTGGCATCTTCGGCGGCCCGATCGGGGCGATGATCGGCCAGGCGGTCGGCAACCTGCTGCAGCAATCCATCGGCAACGCCACCAACGGAGCGATCGACGAATTGCAGCAGGAGCACGGCCTGCCCAAGTTCCTGGCCGACCAGATCAAGGACAAGATCTCGGAAGTCATCGACGGGCTGCAGAACAAGGACGTCAGCGCGGACGCGACGGATGCGGCGCAGAGCCACTTCGGCGACGACTTGAAATCCTTCGAGAAGAAGTTCCAGGACAACTTGGTGAAGTCGGTTCTCGATTCGCTCGGTGACGAGGACACGAAGGATTCCCAGACCAAGGGGAATGGCGCCAGCAAGAACGGCAAGAGCGGCTCCACCACCAGCTCGGGCGGCTGGTTGATGGCCATCGCCAAGGCGATGGGCAAGGCACTGGGTGACAAGGCCGCGAACATGGTCCACCTCTCCGACAAGATGTCGCAGCTCAGTCAAGATCAGACCAAGGGTGCGAGAGCTTTGGAAGGGATGGATTCCAAGAGCAAGGAAGCCCAAGCTCAAAAGAATACGAACGACCAAAACGCCCGCGAATACAACGAGACGATGACGCAGTTCCAGGCCGCAGCCCAGGACTACAACATGCTGAACAACGTGTTCTCCACCGCGATCAAGTCGATGGGTGAATCGCTGTCGGCGATGGCGCGCAAGCAATAAGAACAGCAAGCGCTTTTCACTCACAAGCCGCGAAGCAGAGCTTCGCGGCTCTTTGCTTTTCAGGAGATCGGGAATGCTGCTGTCCTCCATAGCCCGCAACGCTCGCGTGCTGTTGTCCGCCGCTTTTCTCTGTACGGCTGTCGCCTGCGGAGGCGGCGGCGGGGGAAGTGGCGAAGGCGGCGGCACGGACAACAATCAACCGCCACCGGCTGCCGGCACTCTCACGGGGCGGCTGCTCTACCACGACAGCCCCCGAGGAGAGACCTATCTGGACAAAGCCGACGCGAGTAGTGCACCGACGCTGCTCACAACCGACGGCGATCCTGCCATGTGGCCCGACGGCAGCCAGTATCTCGAATACAAGATCGGCGGCGGCGGCAACGGTTCCGATCAGATCACCGTCTATGCCACGGCAACGCGGCAGGTGATTTATCAGCTCAACAACGTGCCGTACTTCTGTGGTGCAAACGTTCGTCCGTCGCCGGTCAGCAAGAAGCAGATCGTTGTGCAGTGCTATCAGAACTTTCTGTCCAACGAGGGGCTGGTGGCTGTCTTCGATCTGGAAGCGGGTTCAGTGGTGTACTACGAAGCAGCCCAGCCGAGGCGCTACAAGTACCGCTGGCTGCCCGACGGACGGCTGCTGCGCGTGCACGACGAGACCGGCGCGCTCGCTGTAAAGTCGGTGGGCAGCGCCTCTTGGCAGTCACTGGGCCAGATTGCGGTACCAAGCGGCCGGCGCGTCTTCGAGATTGAGGTCAACCCCCAGGGGACGATGCTGGTCTTCGCCTTCCAAGGTTATTCCGACTATGCAGCGGAAAACTTGGCATTGGATTCGGACATCTGGGTCTCCAAGATCGACGGATCTTCGTTGGAACGGTTCACCTCGATGGGCTGGGTCTTCGATCCAATATGGTCGCCTGACGGTTCATACATCGCCTTCAGCGTGGATACGGGGCGATACAGCGCGGGAAGCTCCGGCGGGGCACCCTATTTGTGGTACGCACCTGCGTCTGCCCGCAACATGTCCAACATCCTGAACGGCTTTGCGCACCCTTCTGCCACGCAGTTCCGGCGTCGTTATCCATCCGGGGATGTGATCGTGATGGTGGGTGTAGACCTTCGGGCGTGGGTGCAGTGATCAATCAATTTATTTCTCAGTTCTGCAGGGTTCTTGCTGTAGCCCTTACCCTGCTGTGCACACTCCCACCGGCAAGCGCCCTGCCACGATTCCCCACTGTTTCTGGCATTACAGGCAGGCTCCTGTATCGCGACGATTCATTCAACCTGACCTACTTTGGCCCAGCGAACGCCAGCAAAGCTCAGGCAACGCTGACTACCGACGGTGACCCCGTCATGTGGCCCGATGCCAGCCAGTACCTCGAGTACAAGATCGGCGGTGGCGGCAAGAATTTCGACCAAATCACCGTCTACGCCACGGCGACGCGGCGAGTGATCTACCAGCTCAACGAGGTGCCCTACTTCTGTGGGGCAAACATCCGACCTTCGCCGATCAGCAAGAAGCTGATCCTGACCCAGTGCTACAAGAACCGGCAATCCAACAAAGGAATAGTCGCTGCCTTCGACTTGGCAAGCGGCACTGCTGTGTTCTCGGAACCCGATCAGCCGAAGCGCCACAAATACCGCTGGCTGCCCGATGGCCGGCTGCTGCGCGTGCATGACGAGACCGGTGCGCTCGCGGTGACTGAAATAGGACGCAATGCTTCCTGGCATCCCCTCGGTCATATCGCCGTACCACGAGGCCGACGCATCTTCGAGATTGAGGTCAACCCCCAGGGGACGATGCTGGTCTTCGCCCTCCAAGGTTATTCCGACTATGCAGCGGAAAACTTGGCATTGGATTCGGACATCTGGGTCTCCAAGATCGACGGATCTTCGTTGGAACGGTTCACCTCGATGGGCTGGGTCTTCGATCCAATATGGTCGCCCGACGGTTCGTACATCGCCTTCAGCGTAGATACGGGGCGATACAGCGCGGGAAGCTCCGGCGGGGCACCCTATTTGTGGTACGCACCTGCGTCTGCTCGCAACATGTCCAGCATCTTGAAGGGCTTTGCACATCCCTTCGCCACCCAGCTGCGGCGTCGCTATCCGTCGGGGAATGTGAGCCCGCTGGTGGGTGTGCAACTTCTGGCATGGGTGCAGTGATTGATGGATCTGCTGCCGCTCAGATCCCGCAGGGTGGTGCTCATCACCTTGCTTCTCGCGCTGCTCTGTGCAGCTTCACCCGGGAGTGCCCGAACCCAATTGCCACCCGCCCGCGACGTGGCCGGGCATCTTCTATATCGCGACATCTCAATCAAGCGGACGTACCTCGCCCGCGCGAATGCGCGCAGCGCAGAAACGCTGCTGACAACCGACGTCGATCCCGTCATGTGGCCCGATGCCAGCCAGTATCTCGAGTACACGATCGGCGGCGGCGGTAAGGACATCGACCAAATCACCGTCTACGCCACGGCGACGCGGCGGGTGATCTATCAAATCGACGTACCCTACTTCTGCGGTGCGGGCATTCGGCCGTCACCAATCAGCAAGAAGCTGATCCTGGCCCAGTGCTACAAGAGTCGGCAGTCCAACAAGGGAACGATTGCCATCTTCGATTTGGCAAGGCGGGCTGCGCTGCTTCTGCAGCCGGACCAACCGGAGCGCTACCAGTACCGCTGGCTACCCGACGGACGGCTGCTGCGTGTGCACGACGAGACCGGCGCACTCGCCATGAGGGCTGTGGGCGACGGCTCATGGCAAAGTCTGGGCCGGATCGCCGTACCGAGAGGCCGGCGCATCCTCCACCTTGAGGTCAACCCTCAGGGGACAATGCTTGCCTTCGCTTTTCAGGGCTATTCCGATTTCGCAACGGAAGCATTGTCCGGCGTATCAGACATCTGGGTCTCCAAGATCGACGGGTCATCGCTGGAGCAGTTCACCTCGATGGGCTATGTCTTCGACCCGATATGGTCACCGGATGGCTCTCATATCGCTTTCAACGTGGATACAGGGCGATATGCTTCTGGTGGCTATGGCGGTCCTGCTGGCAACGATCACGGAACCTCCTATTTGTGGTACGCACCTGCGTCTGCCCGCAATATGACCAAGATCCTCGATGGTTTTGCGCATCCTTTCGCCACCCAGCTACGGCGTCGCTATCCGTCAGGCAATGTGAGCGTGCTGGTGGCCGTGCGCCTTCGGACGTGGGTGCAGTGACCGATCACGAATGGTGGCCGCAACCCGCCCCTGCCATCACGTTGTTGCTCCTGCTCGCCATCGCCACCAGCGCCTGGGCAGACCCGCCCGGCAGCGACACCAACGGCGCACACACCGGCCGCTTCATTAACAAGCCCTTTCCCGGAACACTCGCGCACAGCAACTGGATTACTTCGCTGCGCAGCGGAGCGGCGACCGCATTGCCCGACAGCAGCGCCTATCTGGTACGTCGGCTGAAGGCCGACAACTGGTACGCGAGTTCCGCCGCGGGTGCCGCCGGCGATCTGGTGCGCGTGGACAAGGACGGCAACGTCGACTTCTTCGACCGCCGTTCACTGGCACGCACAGGTGGCTTTTCGCTTCGCCGGCTGGCCAACGTCAACCTTCCGCATTTCAACGGCCCCGTCAAACCGTCGCCCGACGGCAAGCACGTGCTGGCCTACTGGAAGCCTCGCTACACCGACGACGGCGAAGTGCTCACCGTCTTCGATCGCACCGGCAACATCGTCCAGTCCGGCTCGCCGGTGAACTACGAGGCATCCTTCTACGCGGAGGCCTTCGACTGGGTCGACAACAAGAGCTACCTCTACTTCGCCGGCGACAAGGTCGTGCTGGCGTCACTCGGCGATCAGGCGATCCGCTTCAATCGGCTGAGCCTGCCGCCCGGCGTGGACAACCGCTTCGCCAGCCTTTCGCTGAGCCCCGACCGCCGGCTGATGGTCGCGCGGCTGCGCGTGACGTTCGAGGACGGCCACGGCGCCGAGCGCAAGCGCGGTGTGCTGTTCGTCATGCAGCCCGGCGGCACCGGCCTGCGGCAGCTCACTGCACCGAGTGCGCGTGCGCAGGCCGATGCGCTGCAGACGGATCACGGCCAGCCTGTCTGGTCTCCCGATGGCAGCATGGTCGCCTTCAAAGTCATTCTTCCGGCAACGGGTATCCGCGCGCCTGTCGGCTGCGAGCCTCTGCGTGTCGTGCCCGCGAACGGCTCGAGCCTCGCCATCGACGTCCTGAACGATTCACCGCGATACAAGCTGATGGCTCGCTCCCCGGTCACGGGACGGGTGGAGCCAATGTGGTCCTGCTTCACCGACATCTCATGGATCGCGGAATGAGCGTCCGCACGTTGAGCCTTGAGCTGGTCGCCAGCCTTGTTCCGCAACACTGCGCACCAACCTCGAACAGTTCATCGGCAAGGATGTTGCGCGGCTGTGCATAGACGCGCGAGGGTTGCGGCTGAACTGAAGACGACCTGCGAGCGCGCCCCTAGCTGGGGAACGTTCCCGAGTGGACGCAGCCCGCAGCGTTGCCCACAATGCCCCGGACCTTCGTACACCGACATGGCCGACATCTCCCTCCGCCCACACCACTTCGACGCCGCTTCGCCGCGCGTTGCGTTGCCGACCGAAGCAAACGATAGGAACACCCCTAGCTGGGACGATGCCGAACTGCCGAAGGCCCCGACTGTGCGAAGCGAAGACCCTCGCCTTTAATTCATTTCGTCAGCGCGCGGGAATTGCAAATCAGCCCGCACGCAGGCAAGCAAAGCGCCCCGGCATGCCGGCCTACCGGCACCGAGGAAGGTTCGAAAGACCGGGCAACCGATGCCAACGAACAAACGGCACGGCGCCCACCCAAGGAGAATGAGCAGGGGATCGGCAATCAACAGCGTGATAAGCGGTGGCGGCGGCGGGCTGCTGGGTTCGATCGGCAGCATCGTCGGCGGCATCTTCGGCGGCCCGATCGGCGCGATGCTCGGGCAGGCGGTCGGCAACCTGCTGCAGCAGTCCATCGGCAACGCCACCAACGGCGCGATCGACGAGCTTCACAAGGAGCATGGCCTGCCGAAGTTCCTGGCCGACCAGATCAAGGAAAAGGTCTCGGAAGTCATCGACGGGCTGCAGAGCAAGGGTGTCAGTTCGGATGCTGCCGATGCGGCGCAAAGCCAATTCGGCGAGGACATGAAGTCCTTCCAGAAGAAGTTCCAGGACAACCTGGTGAAGTCCGTTCTCGATTCGATTTCCGGTGAAGACACGAAGGATGCCCAGACCAAGGGGAATGGCGCGGGCAAGACCAGCAAGGGCGGCTCCGCCACCAGCTCGGGCGGCTGGCTGATGGCCATCGCCAAGGCGATGGGCCAAGCGCTGGGTGACAAAGCCGCGAACATGGTCCACCTATCCGACAAGATGTCGCAGCTCAGTGATGCGCAGACAGAAGGCGCGAAGACTTTGGAAGGAATGGATTCCAAGAGCCAGGCTGCCCAAGTTCAAAAGGATAAGAACGACCAAAACGCTCGCGAATACAACCTGACGATGACGCAGTTCCAGGCCGCGGCCCAGGACTACAACATGTTGAACAACGTGTTCTCCACTGCGATCAAGTCGCTGGGTGAGTCGCTGTCGGCGATGGCGCGCAAGCAATAAGAACAACCAGCGTTTTTGCTCACAAGCCGCGAAGCTCAGCTTCGCGGCTCTTTGCCTTTTGGGGGATTGGTCATGCTGCTGCGCTCTCTGGCTCGCAATATTCGCGTTATGTTGTCTGTCGCTTTTCTCTGTACAGTTGCCGCCTGTGGAGGTGGCGGTGGTGGCGGAGGGAGTGGTGGCGATGG
Source organism: Pseudomonadota bacterium (assembly GCA_029779845.1). Classification (GTDB taxonomy): domain Bacteria; phylum Pseudomonadota; class Gammaproteobacteria; order Burkholderiales; family Burkholderiaceae_C; genus Piscinibacter. Next base: position 31,087 of record JAKOZT010000071.1, read on the forward strand.
CAGAGGTGCTGGCAACCAGCCGCCGGCTGCCGGAACTATCGCTGGGCAGTTGCTCTTCTACGACGTTTCCTTTGGAGAGACTTATCTGGGCAAAGCAGATGCAAACAGCGCGCAAATGCTGCTCACAATCGACGGTGATCCTGCTATGTGGTCCGACGGTAGCCAGTATCTCGAATACAAGATCGGCGGCGGTGGCAGCGGCGCCGATCAGATCACCGTTTATGCCACAGCAACGCGGCAGGGGATCTACCAACTCAACAATGTGCCCTACTTCTGTGGCGCGAACATCCGGCCGTCTCCCATCAGCAAGAAGCAGATCGTCGTGCAGTGCTATGAGGATCTTCTGTCCAACGAGGGACTCGTGGCTGTCTTCGACCTGGAAGCGGGTTCGGTGGTGCACTACGAGGCAGACCAACCGAAGCGCTACAAGTACCGCTGGCTGCCCGATGGCCGGCTGCTGCGAGTGCATGACGAGACCGGCGCGCTCGCTGCGAAGTCCGTGGGCGGTACCGCTTGGCAGTCGCTAGGCCAAATTGCCGTACCGAATGGCCGGCGCATCTTCAAGTTCGAAGTCAATCCTCAGGGGACGATGCTGGCCTTCGCATTTCAAGGC